>JANNMK010000146.1:0-16937 GCA_031397785.1 Sphingomonas sp.
CCTGCGCGATCTCCTCGAATTCAACGAAACCCGCAAACCGGTGCCGGTCGACGAGGTCGAGGCGATCACGGAAATCCGCAAACGCTTCATGACCCCGGGGATGAGCCTTGGCGCATTGAGCCCCGAAGCGCATGAAACGCTCGCCATCGCGATGAACCGCATCGGCGCAAAGGCGGTGTCGGGCGAAGGCGGGGAGGACCGCGCGCGCTACACGCCTTATGCCAATGGTGATAACGCCAATTCCGTAGTCAAACAGATCGCCTCGGGCCGCTTTGGCGTCACCGCCGAATATCTCGGTGCCTGCGAGGAAATCGAGATCAAGGTCGCGCAAGGGGCGAAACCCGGCGAAGGCGGCCAACTGCCGGGGTTCAAGGTCAGCGAGATGATCGCGCGCCTCAGACATTCGACACCGGGCGTCACCCTCATCTCCCCGCCGCCGCACCACGACATCTATTCGATCGAGGATCTGGCCCAGCTGATCTATGATCTGAAACAGATCAACCCGCGCGCCCGGGTGTGCGTCAAACTGGTCAGTTCCGCCGGCATCGGCACGGTGGCGGCCGGTGTCGCCAAGGCCCATGCCGACGCGATCCTGGTTTCCGGCCATGTCGGCGGCACCGGGGCGAGCCCGCAGACCAGCATCAAATATGCCGGCACCCCATGGGAAATGGGCCTGAGCGAAGTCAACCAGGTGCTCACCCTCAACGGTCTGCGGCACCGCGTCAAACTGCGCACCGACGGCGGGCTCAAGACCGGGCGCGACATCGTCATCGCCGCCCTATTGGGCGCGGAGGAATATGGCATCGGCACGCTCTCGCTGGTCGCCATGGGCTGCATCATGGTGCGCCAGTGCCACAGCAACACCTGCCCGGTCGGCGTCTGTACCCAGGACGAAGCGCTGCGCGCCAAATTCGGCGGCAGCCCGGAAAAGGTCATCAATCTGATGACGTTCATCGCCGAGGAAGTGCGCGAAATCCTCGCCCGTCTCGGCTTCCGCAGTCTCGACGAGGTCATCGGCCGCACCGAATTGCTGCGCCAGGTCAGCCGCGGGGCCGAACATCTCGACGACCTCGACTTGAACCCGATCCTCGCCAAGGTCGACGCGCCCGACGCGGCCCGCCGCTTCAACATCCCGACCCACCGCAACGAAGTGCCGGACAGCCTCGATGCCCAGATGCTGCGCGATGCCCGGCCAGTGTTCGATCGCGGCGAAAAGATGCAGCTTACCTACACGGTGCGCAACACCCACCGCGCGGTCGGCACCCGGCTGTCGGCGGAGGTGACCGCGAAATTCGGCATGAAGACGCTCGCCGAAGGGCATGTTCATATCCGCCTACGCGGCAGCGCTGGCCAATCGCTCGGCGCCTTCCTGTGTCAGGGCATCACATTGGAAGTGTTCGGCGATGCCAACGACTATGTCGGCAAGGGGCTGTCGGGCGGCCGCATCACCGTGCGCCCGATGGTCAAATCGCCGCTCGTCACCCGGCATAATTCGATCATCGGCAACACCGTGCTCTATGGCGCGACCTCCGGCACACTGTTCGCCGCCGGTCAGGCCGGCGAACGCTTCGCCGTGCGCAATTCGGGTGCGGATGTCGTGGTCGAAGGCTGCGGCGCCAATGGCTGCGAATATATGACCGGCGGCACCGCCGTGGTGTTGGGGCCGGTCGGCTCCAATTTCGGGGCGGGGATGACCGGCGGCATGGCCTTCGTTCTCGATACCGATGGCAAATTCTCGGTGCGGGCCAATCCTGAGAGCATCGTCTGGCAGCGGCTGGGCAGCGCGCATTGGTCGGACATACTGCACAGCCATATCGCGGCCTTTGCCAAAGCGACCGACAGCGCCTGGGCCAAGGAAATTTTGACCGACTGGCCGCGCTGGGTCGGGCAATTCTGGCAAGTAGTGCCCAAGGAAATGCTGAGCCGCCTGCCGCATCCGTTGAGCGAGGCCGAGGTGCTAGAGGCGGCGGAGTAGGGATTGACGAGACGAAGCGAGCGGCTTTCGCGGCAGGCTCCGACCGTCATTCAGCCGTGCGAAAGCGAGTGCCGATTAAACGCATTGCATGACGCCCCCGTGGCGCCTTCGTCATGCCCGAAAGGTCGCTTGCGCTATGTCCCGTTCGTCCGCCCTGTTGCCCGCCTTGCTGATCATCGCGTCGCCTGCCTTTGCCCAGGATGATGCAAGCGATGCTTTGCGGTCGCTCGACAATCCGGAGCGCATCGAGGGAATCGCGAACGCACTCGAAGGGATCACCGCTGCAATGCTGGCGATGCCGGTCGGGCCGATCGTCGAAGCGGTGCGGCAGGCCGATCCCGAAGGCTATGACGGCGAAGACCTGCCGCCTGACGCGACACTGGGCGACCTTGCCCGGTCCGACCCCGACATGCCCGAACGGCTTGGCGATGAAGCGCGCGTCACCGGCGAAGTCGCTGGCGCTGCGGCGCGCGATCTGGCCACCGCGTTGCCGATATTTACCGCCATGGCCCGCGATCTGGCCGCACAATGGCAACAGCGCATGGCCGATGCCCGGCGCAGGCGCGAGTGATGCACGGCGCAGGCAGGAGTGATGCGCGGCGCATTCGCTGGTAACGTTGTGGGCTGAACGCGACTTTTATTGCTGAAATCGGGGCTTTGATCTCAATTAACGGGACCCTTTTGCTATCCCTTCGGGTCGTACGAAGGGCCGCCCGGCATCAGGTTCGCTTGGTGCCGGGCGGAACTGTAGCCAGCCCCGATACATTCTTACCTAGCCCCTTCCCCCCCCGCCCCGCTTCGCGCTAAGCGCAGGCGATGTGGCAACTCTATCAATTCCCGCTCTGCCCGTTTTCGCGCAAGGTTCGCTTGCTGCTCGGGGAAAAGGGCATCGCCTATGATCTTGTCACCGAACATCCTTGGGATGCGCGTCCGGGATTTCGCGATGTCAATCTCGCCGGGCGCACGCCCGCGCTGCACCATGCCCCGCGTGACATCACCCTGTCCGATTCGGTGGCCATCTGCGAGTATTTCGAGGAAACCGAGCCTGCTAAGCCGCTCTATTCGGGCAGCGCCACCCTGCGCGCCGAAATCCGCCGCCTGACCGCCTGGTTCGACAGCAAATTCTACGCGGAGGTCGGTGCGCCACTGCTTCAGGAAAAAATGATCAAGCGGCTGTTCTACCGCCAGACGCCCGACGCGACGATCCTGCGCCAGTCGATGCGCGCCGCCACCGATCATATGGAAATGCTCGGCTCGCTGCTCGATCATCACCGCTGGCTGACCGGCACCACGCTGACCATGGCCGATCTCGCCGCCGCCGCGCATCTCTCGGTCGCCGATTATCTCGGCGGCATCGACTGGGCCGGGCACGATACCGTCCATGACTGGTATGCCGCCTTGAAAAGCCGCCCCAGCTTCCGCCCCCTGCTCGACGAACGCATGGGCCCGCTGATGCCCCCGCCCCATTATGCGGACGTCAATTTCTAGCAGGCCCCTCTCCTTCGGGGGATGGGATTGGGGTAGGGCGTATCAGCCCTGCGCAACGCCTCGGCGCAACTTCGCGCAACTACCCCCGCACCAACGTCATCAGGTAATCGAGCGCCAGCGTCCCGCCCGCCCGAAATCCGCGCGTCCGCACATCGGGCGACAATCCCGCAGTGTCGGTCACCGTCAGCCCTGCCGCCTCGGCCATCGCCTGCAATTCCTCCGGCGTCACAAACTTGTCCCAGTCGTGCGTCCCCTTCGGCACCGCACCAACCAGTTCCGCCCCGCGGACCAGCAGCAAACGGCTCGCCACCGTCCGGTTCGGTGTCGACAGGATCATCAGCCCGCCTGTCGCCAGCCGCGCCGCCAGTGCTGCCATGAACATCTGCGGATTATCGACATGCTCGATCACCTCCATGCAGGTCACCAGATCAAATTGACCAAGCGCCCCGGCGAAACCCGCCTCGCCGATGTCGCCGTGCCGATAATCGATGGAGAGCCCGCCCGCCTCGGCATGGCGCGCCGCCACCGCGATATTCTCGCCCGCAGCATCGACCCCGGTGACGGCTGCGCCAAGCCGCGCCAAAGGCTCGGTCAACAGCCCCGCCCCGCAGCCGACATCGATGGCGCGCTTGCCGACCAGAGGCCGCACGCTGGCACTATCCCCGCCCCAATGCCGGTCGATGGCGCCGCGAATATAGCCCAGCCGCGCCGGACCAAGCCGGTGCAGCATCGCCGATGACCCTTTGGGATCCCACCATTCGGCAGCAAGGCGGTCGAAATGTGCGGCTTCGGACGCGAGGATGGTTGCGGTGCTCATGGCCGCCATTGTGCCATTTGCTGCAGGTCCGGGCAACCATGATACCAGCTTGCCGATTGACGGACATTCCGCCGTGATGGCACTCTGGCGTCGAGCAGGTCGACGACCTCGTCGGGACGGGATGATGGGTAAGAAAATGGTCAAGGCAGACGGGTCGATAGCGGGCTATGTCGCAATTGCTGCGGCCCTGTTGTGGTCGTCGAACTCGATCGCCCAACAGGCAGACCCCCTTCGTTCGCAACCGTCGAGCGCAGCCGTCGACTGGTCGGCCAAACTGGCCAATGATGTGCGGCAGCTTCATCGTCACATGCTCGACGATCACCCCGGCGCCGTCGATCCTCTCAACCCGGGGTTTCGCGCAAACGCCGATGCCGCTCTGGCACTCGCCCTCGAACGAGCGCGGCAGACGAATAGCCGCGCCGGCTGGTGGTGGGCATTGCGCGGTGCCGTGGCGGCGTTCGATGATGGGCATGTGCAGTTGCGTTCGACCGGTCTGGATTTGAGCTACCGGTGGCCCGGCTTCATGACGGCCTATCGCGGAAATGCGCAGCATGTCGTCTTGCGCGATTCGGCTTCTGCCTCCTCGCCGCCCATCGGCGCCCGGTTGATTGCATGCGACGGTATCGACGCCGATACGCTGGCCGCGCGACGCATCGGCGCTTTTCGCGGGTTGTGGCAGTTACCGTCGCAACGCGCGCAACTCGGTTGGTGGCAATTTGTCGATGCCGACAACCCGTGGATCGACAATCCGGCGCGCTGCGACTTTATCGCTGATGGCACGCCGATTACCGTCACCCTGGACTGGCAACCCGTCGCTCAGGCAGAAATCGCTCGACTGAGCGAAACGGCAACCGCCCTTGTCCGCCCGGAATTCGGCATCCGGCACCGCGCTGACGGTGGCTATTGGATAGCCATGCCGGATTTCGACGGAGAGCCTGGCTCGGCGACATTCACTGCGATGAACGCGCTGCTGTCCGACCTGACGAGCCGGATCGCCGATGTGCGTCAGGCGCCCTATGTGGTGCTCGACGTTCGCGGCAACGGCGGCGGGTCGTCGACTTGGGCCGATCGGCTGTCCGAAGTCCTGTGGGGTCAGGCATGGATAGCGCACCATCAGGCTCCTTCGTCCACGGCGGTCGACTGGCGTGCCTCACCGGGCAATGTCGATCTGATGCGTGGATATCAGGTACAGCTTCGCGATAGCGGCGATGCCGAGACCCTTGCCTATCTCGACCGCGCGGTTGCCGGAATGGATGCCGCCATCGCCAGCGGAACCCCTTATTGGCGCGACGATCAGACCCCAAGCGAGACGGCAAGCGCAAGCGGCGGGTCAAATCCGGTTGCCGGGCCGGTGTTCTTGCTGACCGATTCCGTCTGCGCCTCGGCATGTCTCGATGCTGCAGACCGCTGGCTGGCCGCAGGCGCTGTCCATATCGGCAGCGAAACCTCGGCAGACTCGCTGTACATGGAGGTGAGGAGCATGGATTTGCCCAGCCACATGGCCCAGCTCGGCATCCCCATCAAAGTCTATCGCGGGCGTGCGCGCGGTCATAATCAGTCGCTCATCCCCCGCCACATCTATGGTGGTGCCGTAAACGATACTCCTGCCCTTGAACGCTGGGTCGCCGCTCTCCCCCGCCACCGATGACGCCCGGTCTCGGAACAAGCGCCCCTTGCCATCCCGGCCCCCTCTCCTTAACAGCGCAAACACGCGGTAAACCGCGAAAGTTACGCCTGAAACCAGCGGGGGAAACGGGTCGGCATGGCGCGTATCGTGATGAAATTCGGCGGCACTTCCATGGCCGGTACGGATCGCATCCGCACCGTCGCGGCGCTGGTCCAGCGCGAAATCGCGGCGGGCAACAGCATCGCAGTGGTCGTATCGGCGATGGCGGGCGAGACCGACCGGCTGGTGCAATTTTGCCGCGAAGCCAATCCGCTGCACGATCCGGCCGAATATGATGTCGTCGTCGCGTCGGGGGAACAGGTCACATCGGGCCTGCTCGCGCTCACCCTGCAAGCCATCGGCGTGCCCGCGCGCAGCTGGCTCGGCTGGCAACTCCCTATCCAGACCCGGGAGGCGCACGCCAGGGCACGGATTGACGATATCGCAACCGATGCATTGCTCGCCGCGATGGCGAGCGGACAGGTCGCGGTCATTCCCGGCTTTCAGGGGGTGATGGACGATGGCCGCATCTCGACGCTGGGGCGCGGCGGGTCGGACACCAGCGCGGTTGCCATCGCCGCAGCGATAAAGGCCGATCGCTGCGACATCTACACCGATGTCGATGGCGTCTACACCACCGACCCGCGCATCGTCAGCCGCGCCCGAAAGCTCGACTATGTCACCTACGAAGAAATGCTCGAACTCGCCTCGGTAGGCGCCAAGGTGCTGCAAACCCGCTCGGTCGGGCTCGCCATGAAAATGGGCGTCCGGGTGCAGGTCCTGTCGAGCTTCATCGATCCGGTAACCGGCCCGTCGTCGAACAGCATTCCCGGCACGCTGATCGTCAGCGATGCTGAAATCGAGGAACTCAAGATGGAACGTCAGCTCATCACCGGCATCGCCTATGACAAGAATGAGGCAAAGATCATCGTCACCCGCGTCCCTGATCGGCCCGGCGCAGTGGCAACGATTTTCAAACCGCTGGCTCAGGCTGCAATCAATGTCGACATGATCATCCAGAATGTCGGGCGCGAAAAGGGGGAGACGGACGTCACCTTCACCGTGCCGCGCGCCGATCTGGCCCGCAGCCTCGAAATCCTCGAAGGCGCAAAAGACAGTATCGGTTACAACCGCCTGATCCACGAAAGCGGCATCGCCAAGATCAGCGTGGTCGGTGTCGGCATGAAAAGCCACGCCGGGGTCGCTGCAACGATGTTCGAGGCGCTGGCGGCGCGCGGCATCAACATTCAGGCGATATCGACCAGCGAGATCAAGGTCAGCGTGCTGATCGAGGAAGACTATACCGAACTCGCAGTGCGCGTACTGCACACCGCTTATGGTCTCGACGCGGAGGCGGCGTGATCGACCTTTTCCTGCTCGCAGCGCTGGCGCAGACGGCGGCTCCGGCAGTGCCTGTGCAGCCGCAGCGGGTGGAACAGGCGGCGCTTCCGGCTCCGACGCCGGAATCGCAGGCTGACCAGCCCGATCCACTGAATGCGGAAATCATTCGCGTCGGCGAAACCGCCACCCGGGTAACGCTGACCATCGCCGATGACGGCCGCGTTCTGTCCTGTACCGTGACCGAGGCCAGCGCCTCACCGGCTCTCGATGCAGCGGCATGCCGCATCCTGTCATCGCGCAATCTCCCGGCTCCGGCCGGCGACAGCGGTTTTCGCACCCTCAGCCAGCGCATCGTCTGGCGGATCGAGGAATGATGAGAGCGACTGTCAGGCAATAACTCGCATCACATATTTTGCTGCCGCTTATCCTTGCAGCTGCCTGGCTGCGAGGAGCGTGGCCATGAGCAGGTCTTGAGCAGAAACCACTATCCGCGTAGCGCCATGCCGACGAGGATCCAGGCGCACGGCCGGAGTGACAAAGGTAATCAATGGCTGGCGACAATCCTCATCTGACCGACCGCATGGCGCGCGGCATCGCGCTGCTCGGCAGCGAGCTCGCCATCATGGGCGGGGCGATGAGCTGGGTGTCCGAACGCCATCTCGTCTCGGCGATAAGCAATGCGGGCGGCTTTGGCGTGATTGCCTGCGGGGCGATGACGCCCGCCTTGCTCGATCGAGAGATTGCCGCAACCCGCGCGTTGACCGACCGGCCGTTCGGCGTCAACCTCATCACGATGCACCCCGCACTGGATGATCTGATAGCGGTCTGCGGCGCGCGTCGGGTCAGCCACATCGTCCTCGCTGGCGGTTTGCCGCCCACTGGCAGCGTCGACGCCATCAAGGCGACCGGGGCCAGACTGCTTTGCTTTGCACCGACATTGGGCATGGGCGAACGGCTTATCCGTCACGGCGTCGATGCACTCATTATCGAAGGAACCGAAGCGGGCGGCCACATCGGCCCGGTATCGACCAGCGTGCTCGCGCAGGAAATCCTGCCGCATATTGCCACCCGGATTCCGGTTTTCGTCGCGGGCGGCATTGGCCGCGGCGCAGCGATCGCCGCCTATCTCGAAATGGGCGCGGCAGGCGTGCAGATCGGCACGCGGTTCGTCTGCGCCACGCAAAGCATCGCCCATGCGAATTTCAAACGCGCCTTCATCCGTGCCGCTGCGCGTGACGCCATCGCCTCGGTCCAGCTCGATCCGCGCCTGCCGGTCATTCCGGTCCGCGCGCTGAAAAATGCCGGAACCCAGGCCTTCACCGTCAGACAGCGCGAAATCGCCGCTGCGCTCGATGCCGGCCACCTTGACATGCCCAGTGCCCAGCTCGAAATCGAACGATATTGGGCAGGCGCATTGCGCCGCGCGGTCATCGATGGCGATGTGGAAAATGGCTCGTTGATGGCCGGTCAATCGGTCGGCTTGGTAACGACCGAGGCCCCGGTCGAACAAATCATCGCCGAATTGGCCAGCGAGGCCGAAACCGTGCTTGCGGGCCGTTGACAAGGCCGCTCGCACGATTCAAGCCATCGGCAACAACTGCTCACCGCAACCGGATTGCCCGATAGGCGCCATCGGCGCAAACAGATGGCTGTGGTCGGCAATCGATTGGGAAGGTACAGCTTTATGCGTCAATGGAACGCCCGCTCCGTCGCAACGGTGTCCACCACGCTCGTGGCGATGATGATGGTTGCCGCTTGCGCCGCACCGCCCCCTCCCCCGCCGACGCCGCCACCGCCGGTTATTGTCATGCCAGCGCCTGCACCGATGCCGCAACCCTATCCGCCCAATCAGTCGGCGCCCAATCTCATCATTCCATTGACCGACATCAATGGCCGCCGCCTCACCCCCAATGTCGATCTCAGCCCCGAACAGGCGCTGTGGCAGTTCCGCATCGGGCTCAATGTCGCTGCACTCAACTGTCGCGGCCCGGACGAGGCCATATTGGTCGCCAACTACAGCCGCTTTCTGACCGCCAACCGTGCCGCTATCGCTCGCGCCGAACGCTCGGTGATCGCCAGCCTGGCGGCACAGACCGGAACCAACGGCATTGCCGCGCGCGACAATCTGTCGACCCGGCTCTATAATTATTTTGCCCAGCCGCCGGTGCAGCAGGGCTTCTGCCCGGTGGCGACCAATCTTACCGCACTTGCCAGTGTCGAACCGGCTGCAACCATCCTGATGTTCGCGCAACTGCGTCTGCCGGAACTCGACCAGCCGTTCGTCGATTTCTACACCGCTTACACCCGCTATCAGATCGATCATGCCCGGTGGCAGGCCATGCAGCCTGCCCCGGCGATCGTCCCCGCCATATTGCCGCCATCGACCGTGCCACCGGCACCCCAGCCGACCTCGACGGCCACCGTGCAGTCTTTGCCGCCCGCCGGTCGCCGCTAAATTCCGCGCCGCCCCAGTGGCGGGGGACAGCACCATCTGCTAGTGACGGTGCAGATGACCGCCCCCCCGCCTCCGCCTAGTTCCGCCGCCCAGGCTGCGCGCGAAATCCTGCGCAATCTCAACGCCGTCATCGCCGCCGACACTGGCGCACAGGCCAAACTCAACCAGACGGTGCAGCTGATCGGCGAGGCACTGGATAGCGAGGTCTGCTCGATTTACCTTTTGCGTGAAGGGCTGCTGGAACTTTATGCCACCCGAGGTCTCAACCAGAGCGCCGTCCATGTAACCAAACTCGCGCTTGGCGAAGGGCTGGTCGGCACGATCGCTGCACATATCGAAACGCTGAACCTCGCCGAAGCCGCCTCGCACCCCGATTATGCCTATAAACCGGAAACCGGCGAGGAACGCTTCCACAGCTTTGCCGGTGTGCCGATCATCCGCCGGGAACGCGCAGTCGGTGTGCTGTGCGTGCAGCATGCGGCCAGCCGCGGATATGAAGAAATAGAGATAGAGGCGCTGCAAACCGTCGCTCTGGTGCTGTCCGAACTGATCGCCAACGCCAGCCTGATCGACGACCATGGCCCCGCCGGAGGTACCGCCGATCAATCCGCCCAGAGCCTGTCCGGCCTCAAACTGGTTGATGGCATGGCGCGCGGCGTCGCGGTCTTCCACCAGCCGCGCATCGTCATCCAGCACACCGTCGCTGACGATGTCGAGGTCGAGCGCGCCCGCGTCTATTCCGCCTTTTCGCGGATGCGCGAACAGATCGACCGGATGGCCAGCCAGGCCGAATTCGGCGGCGGCGGAGAGCATGACGAAGTGCTCGAGATGTACCGCATGTTTGCCTATGACGAGGGCTGGAGCCGCCGCATCAACGAGGCGATCGACAGCGGCCTGACCGCCGAAGCGGCGATCGAGCGCGTCCAGCAGCGCACCCGGATGCGGATGCGCCAGATCGACGATCCACTGCTGCGCGACCGGATGCATGATCTTGAGGATCTGTCGAACCGGCTGATCCGTATCGTGTCGGGGCAGATGGGGACGGCGGCGCAAACCGGCCTGCGCAATGATTCGATCCTCATTGCCCGCAATCTCGGCCCGGCCGAGCTGCTTGAATATGATCGCCGCCGCCTGAAAGGCGTGATCCTCGAGGAAGGCTCGCTGACCGCGCACGTCATCATCGTGGCGCGCGCAATGGGCGTGCCTGTGCTCGGCCGCGTTCCCGACATCCGCCACCGCACCAGCGAAGGCGACATGCTGCTGCTCGATGTCGGCCGCGCGATGGTTCACGTCCGCCCCAGCGCCGCGACGCAGGAGGCGTTCGACACCCAGTTCGTGCTCAGCCAGAAACGCCGGGAACGGTTCGCCGCGCTGCGCGACATGGCCGCCGTCACCAAAGACGGCGTCAAGATCGAGCTGATGATCAACGCCGGCCTGCGCGAAGACGTCGCCGCACTCGATCTCACCGGCGCGGACGGCATCGGCCTTTTCCGCACCGAATTCCAGTTCCTCGTCTCCGCCACCCTGCCCCAGCGCGAACGTCAGCAGCGGCTCTACCGCGATGTGCTCGATGCCGCCGGCAACCGCCCGGTCATCTTCCGCACCGTCGATATCGGCGGCGACAAGGCGCTGCCGTACATGCGGCAGGATGTCGAGAAGGAGGAAAATCCGGCGATGGGCTGGCGCGCGCTGCGCCTCGCGCTCGGCCGCGACGGGCTGATGAAGGCGCAGGCCCGCGCGCTGCTCGAAGCATCGGCCGGGCGCACGCTCAATGTCATGTTCCCGCTGGTCAGCGAGCCATGGGAATATGAAGCAGCGCGTGAAATCTTCGTCGCCCAGCGGCAATGGCTCGCGGCTCGCGGCAAAAAACTGCCCAACGCCATCCGCTACGGCGTCATGCTGGAGGTTCCTGCGCTCGCCGAAATGCTTGACGTGTTGCTGCCGCACCTCGATTTCCTGTCGATCGGCACCAACGACCTCACCCAGTTCCTGTTTGCGGCGGACCGCGCCGATCCGCGGCTTGCCGAACGCTATGACTGGCTGGCCCCCGCCGTGCTGCGTTTCCTCGGCCGGGTGATCGGCCAATGCAATGATGCGCGCGTTGCGGTCGGCGTCTGCGGTGAAATGGGCGGACGTCCGCTGGAGGCGATGGCGTTGATCGGCCTTGGTCTCAGACGCCTGTCGATCACGCCTGCCGGGGTCGGTCCGGTCAAGGCCATGATCCGCAGCCTCGACACCCGCGATCTCGCGCCGGTTGTCGCCGATCTTGTCGCCACCGGCAGCGGCGCTGCCCGTACGCGATTGACTGCGTGGGGAGAGGCGGCAGGCGTCGACCTCGGCCTTTGAAAGCGCGATGTCCGATAGCCTGCCATGCGTCAGCCATGCAGGGCTCGGGCAAGCAGCGACCCACCCCGATTTTCGCGCATTTCGCCTAGTATTTGCTTGCACGACGCCGCATAATCGCAGCCGTAATCAATCCACTAACCACGGGCTGAACCGCCTACGGACCAGCAAGAACAGCCGACAAAAACCCAACAAGAAAACAAGGTCGCAGCCGAAATGGATTCCAGCGCAATTCCTGCCGACAGCCCGATTGGTACCCGCCTCCGCCTGGCGAGAGAGGCAGCGGGCAAATCGATTGCCGACATCGCTGCCCAGGTCAAAATCCCCGCCCGCCTGCTCGACGCCATAGAGCGCGGCGCCGTCGATGAACTGCCGATCGGCCCTTATGCCACCGGCTTCACACGCAACTATGCCCAGGCGCTCGGCCTCGATGGCCCCGCTGCTGCCGAAGAAATGCGCGCCCTTACCGCCGAACGCACGGTCGGCACGGTTTCCGCCCTGTCGCAATATGAACCGGCCGATCAAAGCCGCGTGCCCAGTCGTGCAATCGCATTTGCCGCTGCGGCGCTCGCCGGGTTGCTGATTGTCGCCTATCTGGTCTGGCGCTCCTTTGCCTTCGCGCCCGATGCCGCGCAAACCGGCGTGTCGGCACCCGCGCCAGTCGCTTCGCAGGAAACGCAGCCAGCCACGCCGGAACCGGCGCTGCCCGGCCCGGCAGTCACCATCGCTGCCGACGCCCCGGTGCTGATCAGCGCCACCGAACAAGTGTGGTTCAGCCTCGAAGACGCCAATGGTCGCGGCCAGTTCGATCTTACGCTCGGTGCAGGGGAGTTTTACACGGTCAAGCCGGGCCAGCGCCGCCTGTTCCTGCGCACCGCCCGCCCGCAATCGCTGCGCCTCGTCGTCGGCGATCGCCGCCTGCCACAGCTTGGCCCGGCCGATACGGTCGTCGGCGGCATCGGCCTCGACGCTCAATCGCTGTCGCGCCTCGCCAGCACCCCGCCGCCCACTGGCGCGCTACAATCCGCCGCGCCCTACTCCCCGGCCACAGCCCAGCGGCCAGGCGGCAGCGCGGCGACGATCCAGCGCTAAACGGCACCGTCAGATCAGACTAACCGGCAGGTCAGCCATCGCCCGCTAGGCAAGCGGTTAAGTTTCAGGCAATCATGGCGCCATCATGGCTTGCGGATCGCCGATCCTTGGGGAAAATCGACTTATGAAGCGTGCTGTTCTGCTGTCCACTGCGGCTGCCCTTGCCTTGAGCCTCGCGGCGCCGATAATGGCTCAGCCCGCGCCGACGACTGCCCCGGTGCCTGCCGCAACCGACAGCGCGCGCCGCCTCGACCGGATCGAACGGGAATTGCGCGCCGTGCAGCGCCGGGTATTTCCCGGCGCGCAGGATGGATTGTTCCAGCCCGAAGTCACACCGGGCGAAGCATCGGTCGTCGCCGCGCCGGGCACGACCCCGGTTGCCGACATCAATTCGCGTATCGACGCGGTCGAGGCGCAGCTGGCGCGGATGACCGATCAGGTCGAGCAGCAGGGTTTCCGCCAGCGCGAACTCGAAGCGAGCATCGCCCGGCTGCGGACCGATCTTGCGGGCCGCATCGGTGCGCTCGAAACCGCTGGCTCCGCTGCGGCCGGTCCCGCTGCCGTGGCCGTCACCCCGCCGCCGATTGCCGTAACGCCCGCGCCGACAGCGCCGCGGCCCGCGGCCCAGCGTCCCGCTGCCACGCCTGCGCCGCGCGCCACGGGCGGGCCTGCACCTGCTGCCGCCGCCAGCAATGCCGAACGCCGCGCCCGGGTTGCCGCCATCGAAGTGCCGTCATCGGGCAATGCCGCCGAGGACAGCTATCTTTACGGTTATCGTCTGTGGGACGCGCGCCTCTATCCCGAAGCCCAGGCGCAGTTGCAAAAGGTGATCGACGATCATCCGACCCACAGGCGCGCCAGCTATGCCGGCAATCTCCTCGGGCGCGCCTTCCTCGACAACAATCAGCCCAGCCTCGCTGTGCGCCCGCTCTATGATAATTATCGTAACCGCCCGCGCGGCGAACGCGCCGCCGACAGCGTCTATTTCATGGGTGTCGCGCTGATCCGGCTCAACCGCAACGCCGATGCCTGCCGCACCTTCGACGAATTCGACCGCGCTTATGGCACCACTGCATCGGACACGCTCAAGGCACAGGTCGTAACCGCCCGCTCCCAGGCGCGCTGCTGATCCGGTGGCAACAGCGGCGCTGCTGGTCGCGGCAACAACCCGTCTGATCGGCGGCCATGCGACACAGCGGGCGCGGTTCGGTATCGCCGTCTCGGGTGGCCCCGACAGTATGGCGCTGCTCATGCTGGCGGCCGATGCCTTTCCCGGCAGGGTCTCGGCAGCCACAATCGACCATGGGCTGCGCACAGCCAGCGCCGAAGAGGCGTCAATGGTCGCCCGTCATTGCGCCACCCACGATATCGCCCATGTCATCCTGCGTCCCGAAACAGCTATCAGCGGATCGCTCCAGGCAGCCGCCCGCACCGCGCGTTATGCGCTGCTCGAAAGCTGGCGTGCGGCGACCGGCGTCGACTGGCTGATGACGGCGCATCATGCCGACGATCAGCTGGAAACACTGGTCATGCGACTCAATCGCGCCAGCGGCCTTGCCGGATTGTCCGGCATCCGCGAACGGCAGGGTCATGTGCTGCGGCCTCTGCTTGGGGTCAGGCGCACAGCGTTGCTCGCATTGGTCACTGCACGAAACATTCCCTATGTCGACGATCCGAGCAATCATGACATGATGTTCGACCGCGCCCGGGTCCGCACTCTCCTTGCCGGCACTGTCCTGCTCGACGCTGTCGCCGTCGCCGCCAGTGCCCGCCATCTCGCCCAGGACGAAGCGGCGCTCGACTGGACGGTCAAGCAGCTTTCGGCCGAGCGGCTGACCGCCGGCAAAGGCCGTAGCGACATCGATATGGCCGGCCTTCCGCCCGGGCTGCGCCGCAGGCTGCTGATAGAGGCTCTGGTCGGGTTTGGCGAATCCGTGCCACGCGGCGAAGCGCTCGATCGTGCGATCGACGATGTCTCTAACGGCATTTCGGTGATGTTGGGCAACAGCATCATCACGCCCGACGGGATGCTATGGACCCTCCGCCACGCCCCTGCGCGCCGCGCGTGATCCCGTCACAATCATTGATAGTTACCGCGTCTTGTTGGACCGCGCACTGCGCCCTACATTACACGTTCAATAGCAGCCCGGAGTGACGCACAGTGAGCGACGACAAGCAGCCCCAAGGCAATGGTACCGGCCCCGGTGGCAGTCCCTGGATGAAAAGCCTGCTGATCTGGTCGGCGATCATTCTCGGCATGCTGATGGTCGCCTCGATGTTCGGCGGCGGCGGCGCTGCTGCGGGCAATGATGTCCCCTATTCCCAGTTCAAGGCAAAGGTCGAACAGGGCGAGGTCAAGAGCGTCATCTTGAGCGACACGCGGATCACCGGCAAGCTCACCAACGGAGAGGATTTCCAGACCAATCCGATCCGCGATGCCGAACTGCCCAAATTGCTCTCGGAAAAAGGCGTCGAATTCGACGGTCGCCCGATCGAGCAGGGCAATATCTGGGCGCAGATCATTCTCAACATCCTGCCTTTCCTGCTGCTGCTCGGGCTCGGCTTTTTCATCTTCCGTCAGGTCCAGAAGAACAATGGTGGCGGTGCCATGGGCTTCGGCAAATCCAAGGCGAAATTGCTCACCGAACGCTCCGGCCGGGTAACCTTCAACGATGTCGCCGGCATCGAAGAAGCACGCGAAGAGCTTGAGGAAATCGTCGAGTTTCTTAAAGACCCGACCAAATTCAGCCGTCTCGGCGGTTCCATCCCCAAGGGCGCGCTGCTGGTCGGCTCGCCCGGCACCGGCAAGACCCTGCTCGCCCGCGCAATCGCAGGCGAAGCGGGCGTGCCGTTCTTCACCATTTCGGGCTCGGATTTCGTCGAAATGTTCGTCGGCGTCGGTGCCAGCCGGGTGCGCGACATGTTCGAACAGGCCAAAAAACAGGCCCCGTGCATCGTATTCATCGATGAAATCGACGCGGTCGGTCGTCATCGCGGTGCCGGTCTTGGCAACGGCAATGACGAACGCGAACAGACGCTCAACCAGCTGCTCGTCGAAATGGACGGGTTTGAAGCGAATGAAGGCATCATCATCATCGCCGCGACCAACCGGCCGGACGTGCTCGATCCGGCGCTGCTGCGTCCTGGTCGCTTCGACCGCCAGGTTGTCGTGCCGCGCCCGGATATCGAGGGCCGTATCAAGATCCTCGCCGTCCATACCCCCAACAAGCCGCTTGCGCCGGATGACGATCTGCGCACCATCGCGCGCGGCACACCCGGTTTTTCGGGCGCTGATCTCGCCAACCTGACCAATGAAGCGGCCCTGCTCGCGGCGCGGCGCGGCAAGCGGCTGGTCGCCATGGCGGAATTTGAGGATGCCAAGGACAAGGTGATGATGGGCACCGAGCGCCGCTCGATGGTCATGACCGACGACGAAAAGAAAATGACCGCCTATCACGAAGCCGGTCACGCCCTCGTCGCGATCCACGAAGAAGCCTCGGACCCCATCCACAAGGCGACAATCATCCCGCGCGGCCGGGCGCTCGGCATGGTCATGCGCCTGCCGGAACGCGACAATTACAGCTATCACCGCGACAAGATGCACGCCAACCTCGCGGTGAGCATGGGCGGCCGTGTCGCCGAAGAAGTGATCTTCGGTTACAACAAGGTCTCGTCCGGTGCCTCCAGCGACATCCAGTACGCCACCCAGCTGGCCCGCGACATGGTCACCCAGTGGGGCATGTCGGACGAGCTTGGCCCG
>JANNMK010000150.1:0-6858 GCA_031397785.1 Sphingomonas sp.
GCATGGCGCGCATGGCGGCCATGCCATGCCTGTTGCGCCAGCCGAGACGCCGCCACCGCCGATGCAAGGCATGGACCATGGTGCGACGGGCAGTGCCGAGACGCCCGTTCCATCCCCCGGCCCCGACATGGAAACGCCGCCCCCAGCCGAGGCTGGCAGTGGCCCGCCGCGCGCCGCCGATGCGATCTGGGGCGCAGATGCCATGCGCGCCTCACGCCGGGACCTTCAGCAAAGCCACGGCGACTATCCGCTGTTCTGGTTTCAGGCCGATCGCGCCGAGCTGCAGGTGCGCGAAGGTACCAATGGATATTTGTGGGACCTGCAGGGCACTTATGGCGGCACCACCAGCCGCCTGTGGTTCAAGAGCGAGGGCGAAGGCAATTTCGGCGAGGCGATCGACGATGCCGAATTTCAGGCGCTCTATTCGCGCGCGATCGCCCCGTTTTTCGATCTGCAAGCCGGAGTGCGACAGGATATTGCCGGGCCGGACACCACCCATGCCGTCATCGGCGTGCAGGGTATCGCCCCCTATATGTTCGAGGTCGATGGCGCCGTGTTCCTGTCGCATCGCGGCGATGTCACGGCGAGGGTCGAGGCCGAACTGGACCAGCGCATCACCCAGTCGCTGATCCTGCAACCGCGCGCCGAAATCAATCTGGCGGCGCAGGATGTGCCGCGGCTCGGCATTGGTGCAGGTGTCGACAGCATCGAGCTCGGCTTGCGGCTGCGTTATGAGATCGTCCGCGAGTTCGCCCCCTATATCGGTGTCGAGCAAAGCTGGCGAACCGGTCGCAGCGCCGATATCGCACGGGCGCGCGGCGACGATGCCAGCGTCACCAACTTTGTTGCCGGCATCCGTTTCTGGTTTTGAACATGAAGGAAAAATCCATGTTAGTTCGTTCGATCCTCGCCGGCGCGGCCCTGACGCTCGGCACGCTGACCGGCCCTGCGGTGGCCGATGCGCATAGCCGGATTGTCGCCTCCACCCCGGCACAGGGCGCAACCGTGGC
Source organism: Sphingomonas sp. (assembly GCA_031397785.1). GTDB lineage: Bacteria > Pseudomonadota > Alphaproteobacteria > Sphingomonadales > Sphingomonadaceae > Sphingopyxis. The sequence goes on from JANNMK010000150.1 coordinate 1,011, forward strand.
CGGAACCCGCACCGTCACCCTGACCTTTAGCGAAGCCCTTTTGCCGCCGACGGTCGCGACCTCGATCGTCATGACGGCGATGCCCGGCATGGAAAACCACAGCCCGATGACGATCCGCAATTTCACCAGCGGCTGGTCTGACGGCAACCGCACGCTGACCCTGACGCTGCGCCAGCCGCTGCGTGCCGGGAGCTATGACATTCGCTGGCAGGCCGCCGGAGCCGATGGCCACCGCATGACCGGGACCGTCAGTTTCACGGTCCGCTGATCGTCGCTGCGTGGACGACCGGCTGCACCTGTTGCTGCGTTTTGCCCATTATGCCGTACTGCTGGGGTTGTTCGGGCTAACTGCGTTTCGCAGCCTTGGCCTGCGTCGCTTGGCGATCGGCAGCCGGATCGGCGGAGGCGGGCATAGCGCGACGGCGTTCGCCCTGCTGGCACCTGTCCTATCGGCGGCGCTGATGCTGGTCAGCATCGCGGCGATGATGGGGCAATCGCTTGTGTCGCTGGACCGGAACGTGATCGAAGCCATGATTGTATCGACCAGTTTCGGCTGGGCGTTCCTGCTGCGCTTTGCCCTGTTGCTGTGTGCCGTATCGGCCATGCTGGCGCGGTCACGCGCGGAGTGGGCGTGGACCGTTGCTGCGCTCTTTTATGGCGGCGCGCTGCTGACATTGCCATGGAGCGGCCATGCGGCAGCGACCGAAGGCAGCATCGGCTTGTTGCACCGGTCGAATGGCGGCCTGCATCTGCTGTCGGCGGGACTTTGGCTGGGCGCGATTGGCTGGTTCACCGGGCTGGTGGTCCAGGCACATCGGGGCACCGGCTGTTTTGCGCCAGAGGTTCTGCTCGCTGCGATGCACCGGTTCAAGCCGCTGGGCATCGCACTGGTGGCGATCGTTGCGCTGACCGGCATCATCAATGCCGATCTGGTCTATGGTTTGAGCAACAGCGCCGATGTCGTGCGCACCACTTACGGGCAACTGCTGATTGCCAAGATCGCGCTGGTCGGCGTCATGCTGCTGTGTGCCGCCCGGCATTCCGCCACCATCCGGAACCGTTTGGAGGGTGAAGATATTGTCGGGCCTGGCGAAATGCTGGTCGCGTTGCGTACCAGTCTGACAGTCGAAGCGCTGATCGCGGTTGCGGTGCTGGCGATCGTGGCGATACTGGGTATGTCGTCGCCGATGGATGGCTAGCCGTGCCGGACGGACCCAAGGGAGTTGGATGCTTGAGTGTGAAAGCCAGAGCGATGCCGGTCATCGGCCGGACAGCGGCGGCGGCGATGCTTGTTCTCATCGCTGCCCACCCTGGCGCGCATCAACCCGCAGCCACTAGCGCCGCGACGACGCCTGCCGTTGCGGCAGCCGATGCATCGCCCGTCAGCACGGTGGGAATGTTTCACGCCGCCTTGCAAAGCGGCGATACCAGCGCCGCACTGGCATTGCTGACCGAGGATGCGCTGATCTTTGAATCGGGCGGCGTCGAACGCGGCCGGGCCGAATATGCGGCGCACCATCTGGCTGCCGATGCGGCTTTCAGTGCCGCTGTCCAGCGCAGTCTGGTCGATCGCCACAACGAAGAGAGCGGCGACATGGCGTGGGTTACCAGTGTCGAAACGGTCACCGGCTCATACCGCGATCGCGCGATCGACAGCCGGTCGGTGGAAACCATGCTGCTGCGCCGCGTCGATGGCCAATGGCGGATTGCCCATATCCACTGGTCGTCCGCCGACAACGGCCCGCGCTGACAGGCAAATCGGCTTGTCAGGGATCATCGCTCGGCAAGCCATGGTGGTGCGGCTGAGGTCAGAGCGCGCTGCGGGCCTCCACCACGGGGGGGGGCTGCGGGGTGGTCCGCTGTCGACTTTTGCCCGGCGCGATGGCAGGCTGGCTCGTCATCAAGGCGCTATATGCGTGCGTGACCGGCGTGGTAAGGGCGAGAGGCAAATCCTCACTCGATTAGCCGAAAGGGCGGAAAATGAAGCATGATCGCCGCACTCTCCTCGCCATGATCGGTGCGATGCCGTTTGCCATCGCCGCCGGGGCGACGGCACAAACGCGCACCCGCCCGGCGATGCGTGTCCATCGCGATGCGGGCTGCGGCTGCTGCACCGCATGGGCAGCGATTGCGCGGCGTGCCGGTTATCAGGTGACCATCGAGAATGTTGCCGACATGGCGGCGCTCAAGGCGCGGTTCGGCGTGCCTGAGGCACTGGCATCTTGCCACACCACCATGGTCGCGGGGCTGATTGTCGAGGGGCATGTGCCGATCGCCGCAGTCGATCGCCTGATCGCGACCCGCCCGCGCGGGATCATCGGCATTGCGGTGCCGGGCATGCCTATCGGCTCCCCCGGCATGGAAGTGCCGAGCGGGGAACGGGAGAATTTCTCGGTCTATGCTTTTGATCGTTCCGGACAGTCACGGCGGTTCTGACTGCGCTTGCCGACCGACGGCTGGGCGTCCGGACGATCGATGCCGAGCGGTTCGAAGCGGCCTGTATCGGCGCAGGCAAACAGGCGGGCGGACCCGGGTCAGGCCGTGCGTCGCTCCCGGCGGGAGTCGCCGGCAGCTGCAACGCCGCCGGCCGGGGCAAGGACAACGCGGTTGCGGCCTGCGCGTTTGGCTGCATAGAGGCCAAGATCGGCGCGGCGCATAGCGTCATGCACGCTTTCTTCGCCGGCAAGTTGGGCGATGCCGGCGCTGGCGGTGATGTGGAACGGGGCAGCGGCAGTGCCAAATGGCAGCAACGCCAATGCAGCCAGCGCACGTTCGACATCGGTCAGCAGCGCGTTGTCGTGCGATTCTGCGATAAACAGGCCGAATTCCTCGCCACCGAGGCGGACGACCTCTGCCGATCCGGCAAAATGTTCGCGAAGCAACTGCGCGACGGCGACCAGAACGGTGTCGCCGATGGCGTGGCCATGGCGATCATTGACCTGTTTGAACTTGTCGAGATCGATCATCACCACAGCGACGATGCGTTGCTGCCCGTCGGCATGCCCATGATCGATTGTGTCGAGCGCGCGGCGGTTGCCGATGCCGGTCAACGGGTCGATCGCGCTGGCGCGATGATGATAATCGACCAGATCGAGCACCACCGAAACCAGCAGCAACATGCCGGTGGCGAGCCCGGTAATCGCCGATGTGAAATAGAACAGCAGCATATATTGCGACCATAGCGGCGAGACGATGAATTCCGGCCCCTGTGCTCCGGTAAAGAAAATCGCCGAGCGCACGCCATAGCATAAGGCGGTGAGCCCGATCGCCCAGCGGCTGGCGCGGCTGACGAGGCGGCGCGCCTTGTCGGCACCGGCGGCGTCCGGAGCGCGGACAAATGCCGCAGTGGTCATGAGCAGCAAGCAGAAGCCGACAAGATTGGCGGTGGCAACCCGGGCTGCTGAATTGGCATCGACCAGCGTGAACCAGCCGACGAACAGCATGCCGAACGAAGCGACGGCAATCATCGGCCGGAACGGCGTTTTGCCGCCTGCGCGCAGGATGAAGCTGTGCCCGACCAGGCCGAGAACCAGCCAGTGCATCGGCACCGCGATCACGAACAGGTCGGTGATCGCCCCTTCGCGCTGGGTGTCGAGGATCGCCGCGAGCGCGGCAATGGCAAAACCGGCCCCGGCATAGCGCGCCCAGACCAGCATCGCATCACGCCGCGACAAGCCCCACAGCGCAAGCCCGAACAGCCCGAACATGATCGGCAATATCCAGAAAAAAATGTCGGGCGCGATCATCACCATCACCTAGCCCGGATGCTGTTAGCGGAGTGTTAAAGCAGGCAATGGTGCTTGCCTTTCACTGTCGGAAGCAAGACAAGCGTCAATAACAGAAGAGAGATCTTGCCTGCTGGCCCAATAAGGTCGGCGCATCGGAAGTCATCAGCATGCCCGGGATTGCCAAATTTGCCCTGCTGATTGTGGCATTGGCCAGCGCGCCAGCCGCGACCGCACAACAGCGCGCGATTCCGGTTCCGGCAGCAGCGCGCTGGCAACACGCGCGCAGCGGCGTGATCCTGCCGAGGCAGATCGACGGTTTGCAGCGCAGCCGGATCATCGAGAATGTCGCTGCGGAAATCGATGTGACGGTGCATTATGAAGACGCCGATACGCGCGTTTCGGTGTTTCTTTATCGTCCGGCGCTGCCCGACGTCGCAATCTGGTTCGATCGCGCCGAAGCAACGCTGATGCAAAATGCCATGTTCGGCACTGTGACACCGGCGAGCGAGATTACACCCTTTGCTCCAACGGGATCGGATACGCCGAGCGGGCTGCGACGAGCCTATTCGGGAACCGGCGAGTATCGGGCGACCGCGATCGCCATCGTGCCGACCGGACGCTGGCTTTTGAAGATAAGGGCAAGTTTGCGTCAAGGCGATCCTGCGGCGGTTGCTGCGCGGTTGAATGCAGCCTTGTTTGCGGTCGCTTTCGATGCGGCGCAAACATCCGGCACCGTTGCCACACCGATGCTGGCTTGTCCGACAAATGTGCGGTGGCGCAATGCGCGCCAAATCCGGCCGTCCGGTTCGGATTCGCTGATGGCAGCACTATTATCTTTAGGGTCGAGCCTGCCACCGACCAGCGAAGAAGACGCGGTCGTGGGTCGTGCAGCGCCGCTACCGGCCTATTGCCGCGATGCGCATGACGATGCGCGTTTCTCGGTTTACCGCCGGACCGGAGTCGACGACGCCTATGTCATGGCGCTCGGCGATGCCGGTGCCATCATAATCATCGGCGACGGTTTGAGTTTTTCGACACGAGGCAACACCACCAATGTGGACCTCGTCACCAGTGTGTCGTTTCGAACCGGCAATCAGACACTGGGCTATCCCAGCTTTAACCGTCTGCCTGCACCGGCACAGGTTATGGCGATGATCGAAGGCAGCCGCCCCGCCACGTCCGCCAGCATCGACCCCGACATCGAGAGTGAAGCCACCGACGATGAACGGCCTGCGGCAACCACGCCTCCGCCCGCCGGTTAGAGGCCAAAAAAAGCAACGGGCGGTCACGCGAGGGGTGCGTGCCGCCCGTTGTCTTTTCGGGGGGAGAGCGGTCCGACGTGGAGGCTGCCGGACCGAGAGGGGATCAGTTGCCGCCGGTGGTTGTCGTGGCAGTGGTTGCCATCTGGCCAGCGGTCGGATTGCGGACTTCATCCACACCCAGGATGCGCAGGGCCGAGCGGAACTGGCGCGCGGCCTGCCCTTCGGCACGGGCATCACACAGTTGGCGACCGACGGCGATGAACCGCTGAGCGCGTTGCAGCTGACCGGCATCGGTCGCCGAAGCGGCGGCAGCGCGGGCCTGATCCTGCAGCGTGGTGCAGCGATAATCGCCAGCGGCCTGTGCATTGGCAGCCGATGGAGCGGTAAAGGCGATCATCGGTGCGAGGCTGAACACCGCAACGGTGAGGATGGTGGAGAGAGCGGAGAGTTTCATGGGGAGAATCCTTTCGTTTTGTTATGCAACCTATTTAGGGATGACTTGCCGAAACGATAAGTCTGTATAATGTGGAAAGGCTATGAAGCAGGGCTTATCAATGACGCGGGGTGTTCTCGACGGGGTCGAGGCATTTTTGCGCGTTGCAGAACGGCGAAGTTTTTCCGCTGCGGCAACAGAACTGGGCGTTTCGCCATCGGCCGTCAGCCAGACGATCCGCAGCCTGGAAGAGCGTGTGGGGGTGCCGCTGCTGATGCGGACGACCCGCAGCGTCGGCCTGACGCAGGCGGGTGAGTTGTTTCTGGAACGTGCCCGCCCCGCCTTCGACGGGCTGGGTGAAGCGTATGAAGCCGCGCGCAACCTGGGTGAGCGCCCCGCCGGACGGCTGCGCATCAACCTGCCCC
>JANNMK010000152.1:0-2027 GCA_031397785.1 Sphingomonas sp.
CGGGCTGGAAGTGGGCGGCGTAGTGGTCAATGATGTGTCGAGCTACCGGGTGGACAATATGCCCTATGGCGGGGTGAAGGATTCCGGGCTGGGCCGCGAAGGGGTGCGGTTCGCGATGGAAGATATGAGCGAAATCAGGAACCTGGTGATCCGGCGGCTATAGCCTAGTCGTCGGCCCGCGCCCGGTTGGCGCGTTCCAGCTTGCCCTGCAGCGCGGCCATGGTTGCATGGTTGAGTTCGGCGGCGATTGCGGGCTGGACGGCCAGAAACGCCTGCAATCTGGGCTTGTCGATGAACCACAGGCGGCATTTGTCGTCGGCCAGACGCACCGTCGCGCTCGCCCGGCCATCGCCCAGCAATGCCGCCTCGCCGATAAGGTCGCCCGGCCCGATCCGCCCGACGATAGCGTTGTTGACCAGCACGGCGGCAAAGCCCGACACGAGGAAATGCAGACTGTCCACCGGCTCGCCCTCCCGGGTCAGCACTTCTCCGGCGCGGCCATCGACAAAACTGCCCTGTTCGATCAGCAGCCGGGCTTCCCCACGCGACAGCTGCGACAGATGCCTCCGGTAAAAGGCATCGGCATCGATATCGAGCCCGCCCCGCGGCCCGCGCAGCCGCAGCAGGGCGAGCGCGTTGACCGCAACAAGCGCCGCCGCAACCAGCAGCGCTGCAAGCCCGCGTCCTGCAAGCAGCGCATCGAGCATTGCCAGCGCACCGCCGATGATCAGGCCGCTGCGCAGCACCTGGCGGCCGCGCATCACGCCGCCCGCCACCACGATGAGCGCCGCAATCAGCAGCAACCCGCCGTTTGCCATCCATTCGCCCGCCATCGCATCCCCCTGCTGCTGCCGGCAATGATGTGACGCGCAACCGGGCCGCCGGTCAAGCCTGTCAGAACTGCTTGCGTAGCTCGATCTCGAATGTCCGGCCCTGCGGATTGAGGTAACCGGCCTGATAGCGCAGCGGGATCAGGCCATTGGCGTCGCGCACGTCCTGCGTGTCATCGAACAGATTGTCGATGGCCAGCCGGACACGGCTGTTGCGGAACAGCGGGTAGCGCGCCACGAAATCGGTCTGCTGATTGATGTCAATGAAGGCGCGCACATTGATCGTCATCTGCGGGGAAAAGCGCAGGTCGGATGCGGTGCCGCCGCCCGCCACCGGTCCGCCGATCACCCGGCTGCCGTCACGCCAGCTGCCGTTGGCGCGAAAGCCAAGCCCCTTGTAGAACCAGCCGCCGTCGAACTCGACACTGTGGCGCGGCGTGCCGCCCGAGGCGCCGGTTGCCGATCCGCCAAGCAGATCGAGTACCGGCACCCCGGTGCGGATCAGCACTTCGTCTTCGAATTGCACGGTGTGATAGGCAGCAATCGACCAGCGCCCGCCGCCGCCCGGGCCACCGAAGCCGCCCCGAAAACCGCCGCCACCGCCAGCACCGGGCTGCCGTCCGCCGCCACCGGCGCCTGGCGGGCGTCCACCACCGCCGATGCCGGGCGCCCCGCCCGGGCGGCCAGTTCCCGCAGCACCGCCCTGAGGCACGCCGAATGTCTTGGCGTAGCTGATGCCGTATCGCAGCTGCTGGCCGCGCGTCGCCTCGAAATTGACCGGTCGCTGATCGACGCTGACGATCCGCCCATCAGGGCCACGCACCACCCGGCCCGGAAACGCCGCCTCTATCTCCGGCGTCAGCAGCGGGAATTCGGCGGTGGTGTTGGCGCTGCGCACCCGCGCATAGCTGGCAGTGAGCAGCAGGTCGGTGTCCTCGATTGGCCGCCAGTTGGCGCTGAAACGGACATCGCGCCGCGTCTCTGCCCGCAACGCAGGGTTGCCGCCGCTGATGACATTGGCCAGCACTGTCTCGCCGCGCGTGAAATCGAATATGGTGCGCAACGGCGTTGCCAAGGTCGGCTCGCCAAGCTGGATCAGACCGGGCGCATTTTCCTCCCCGACATAGGTGGCAATCAGGTCGACGCGCTCGACGGGTGACCAGTTCAGTCCAGCTGTCCAGTCGGTCAGCCCGCCGA
>JANNMK010000176.1:0-10903 GCA_031397785.1 Sphingomonas sp.
CCATGGCGACCATGTAACGACCATGGTCGAAGTCGGCGGCGCGATCTCCGACCGCAAGGGGCTGAACCTGCCCGACATCGTCGTGCCGCTCGCCGCATTGACCGACAAGGACCGCCGCGATCTCGCCTTCGCGCTCGATCATCATGTCGACTGGGTCGCGCTCAGCTTCGTCCAGCGGCCCGAAGATGTGGCCGAAGCGCGCACCCTGATCCGCGGCCGCGCCGGAGTGCTGGTCAAGTTTGAAAAACCGCAAGGGCTCGCTCGGCTCGAGGAGATCCTCGAACTGGCCGATGCCTGCATGGTCGCGCGCGGCGATCTCGGCGTCGAACTGCCGCCCGAGGCGGTGCCGCCCGCGCAAAAACGCATCGTCGCCACCGCCCGGGCGATGGGCAAGCCGGTGATCGTCGCAACGCAGATGCTCGAATCGATGATCACCTCGCCCTCCCCGACCCGCGCCGAAGTCAGCGATGTGGCAACCGCGGTCTATGACGGGGCGGATGCCGTCATGCTGTCTGCCGAAACCGCAGCGGGGGCCTGGCCGGTCGAGGCGGTGACGATGATGGACCGCATCGCCAAATCGGTCGAAAGCGACCCGGGCTACCGCGAGCGCATCCAGTTTACCGAGACCAAGGCCGATCCGACCACGGCGGACGCGCTGTCCGAAGCGGCAGTCAGCGTCACCCGGATCGTCGGCGCGGACGCCATCGTCTGCTTCACCGGCACCGGGTCGACCGCGCGCCGGGTCAGCCGCGAACGCCCCGCCGTGCCGCTGCTGGTGCTGACGCCCAAACTTGATGCCGCACGCCGCATGGGCCTGCTATGGGGCGCGCACGCTGTCCACACCCGCGACATCGGCAGTTTCGAAGAGATGATCGCCAAGGGCAAGCGCATGGCCCTGCGCCACGGTGTCGGGGTCGCGGGGTCAAAGCTGATCATGATGGCCGGCGTCCCCTTCGGCACGCCGGGATCGACCAATGTGCTGCACGTCGCGACGCTGACCGGGGACGAGCTGCGCGGCTATCGCGGGCGGGAAAGCTAAGCCCGCTCGGCCGCCATCACGCAATCGATCACCGCATCCACCGCTTCGCCGACATAGGCAAAGCCCAGATGCCCGCATGACAGTTCGACAGCCGCATCGCGTTCGTGCGCCTCGCCCCGCGCGCAGGCCGGCGCGATAATCCCGTCGTTTGCCGACCACAGGGCGTAGGTCGGCACCGGCGGCCTTGCCGCGGGATGAAACGGCACCGGCGGATTTTCGACGCTGTGCCTCGCCACCACCTCGTACAATCGCCACGCATGATTGGCCCGGCGCGATCCTGAAAACGGCGTTCCCATCGTGATCACGCTCGCGACATGGTCGGGATGATGCTTGGCATACTCGCGCGCGAATATGCCGCCCAGGCTCCATCCGACCAGATGCACCCTGCGTCCCTCGCGATCAACGGTGTGCAACACGCGGGCGTGCATCCGCTCGATCGTGTCTGCGCGCGCGCCCAGATTGGCGCCCTGTTTCCAGCGTTTGGCCCGAAACCCCGCTGCATTCAGATTATGCCGCATCTGCGCCATCGATACGTCGCCAGCCAGAAATCCCGGCAGCGTCAGGATCGGCTGGCCTGTGCCCACCGGCGGGCGGTCGTCCATGCGCGGACGCAGCCTGGCCATCGCCCAGTCGCGCGCGACCCGCATTTCGCCCAGCAGCAAAGCGACGGACGGCGGCGCATCGGCGAACGCTTCAGGGCGGGCAGCAGGGCGGTTTGGGGCAGACATGACAGCGCAATGACACAGATGTCATGAATATGTCATGAGCAAAGCGCCACCGCACAGCTTGAAAAAAATGCCGCTGCCGGTTACGGCGATGCCCTTCAACCCAACCCCCTGCCCCAAGGATAGCGCGTGCCCCCGTTCAAAGACCCGTCGTTTCAGGATCGTATCGCGCTCGCCGCCGCCGCCCGGCAAAAGGCGCTCGACCGGCTGAAGGCGAAACCGCCGGTCGATGAAGCGGTGCTGGCCGAACGACGGCTGGCGCGCGAAGCCAAGGACGCAGCGCTCGCGCAAGAACGCGCCAAAAAGGCCGCCGAAGTCGCAGCCGCGCGCGCCGAACGGGCCGCAGCCAAGGCGCTCGCCGAAGCCGAAGCCGAAGCCGCCCGCGTCGCAGCCCAGGCCGCCGCAGAGTTGAAGGCCGCCCGCCTCAAACCGGCCAGCGCGGCGGAAATGAAAGCCGCCCGCGACGAACGCTACGCCGCCAGAAAAGCGCGCAAATAATCCTCGCCAGACGTCAGGCACGGCAAAGCGCCCCGCGCCAGAAACAACTGAAATCCGCGCATTTGTCGCTCCGCGTCGACCGGCGATGGGCTCCGCCCGGAAGGGGGAGTGGCGGGATAGTGGAGACTTGGGGGCAGGCTATCCCGACAATGCGCAATCGCAGGGTTCGACGGAAATCCTGTTACAGAACATGCCCCGTCCGGTCCCGCTTGGTCGCCAGATAGCCCGCATTGTGCACATTGCCCGCCAGGACCAGCGGCAGGCGTTCGACCACCCGCACACCGGCCCGTTCCAGCCGCGCGACTTTTTCCGGATTGTTGGTCATCAGCCGCACCGCATCGACACCGATCAGGCTCAGCATCCGCGCCGCGATGCCGAAATCGCGCGCCTCCACCGGAAAGCCCAGCCGGGTGTTGGCGTCGACCGTGTCGAAGCCCTGATCCTGCAACTGATAGGCGCGCAGCTTGTTGATCAGGCCGATGCCGCGCCCTTCCTGGCGCAGATACAGCAATATCCCCCATGGCGCGTCGGCGATGGCGGTTAACGCGCAATGCAGCTGCGGTCCGCAATCGCATTTCAGGCTGCCCAGCACATCGCCGGTCAGGCATTCGCTGTGCAGCCGCACAACCGGGACACTGGCGTCACGCTGGCCGACAATCAACGCGACATGGTCGCGCGGGTCGTCGGGTGAGCGAAAGGCGATCAGCTCGCCCTCCTCGCTTGCCGCCACCGGCAGCCGCGCTCGCACCGCAATGCTCAGCCGCGCCGGGTCGGCATAGGCCGCCACCGCCACCGCGCTGGTTTCTGCGCCGAGCTCCCCGTGCGCCGCTCCGCCATCCGCCGCGCCGCCATCCGCCGCATACCAGGCCGGCAATATCCCGGCATGGCGCGCCAGATCGATCGCCGCGCGCGCCACATCGTCATCGCCCACGGGCAGCGTCCGGAACGGCCCTTTCATCGGAAAAGCCAGATCGAGCGAAGGATCGGCAATCGTCATGCCGCGTTCTGGCGCTGCGCCGCTGTCCAGGGCAACCCGCACCGGGCCGGGATGCGCTGCGCTAAGCTGGTTGGTCAGCTTCAGCGTCGCGGCACGCTCGCCGGACAGCAACAGCGATAGCGCGCCGAACGCTGCGCCGAACCGGGCGATGCTGTCCGCCGTCGCGCCCTCCACCGCAAGCAGGGTCAACACCCCGCCCGGCCCCGCGATGCGCAGCGGCCAGCCCCTGCGCGCCGCATCGATGGCGCGTGCCGCGCTCCGGGCATCCATCTCGCTCAAAAGGCGAAGTCCGTAACGATCGGGATATGGTCCGATGGCTTGTCCCAGCTGCGGCAATCTTCATGCACCCGGTGCGCCACCGCGCTCGCCGCGACGTCGGGTGTCGCCCACATATGGTCAAGGCGGCGGCCCCGGTCGCTCGCCGCCCAGTCCTTGGCGCGGTAACTCCACCAGGTATAAAGCCGTTCGGGCGCGGGCGTGAAGTGGCGGCCAAGGTCGACCCACTGCGCTGCCGCCTGCAACCGGCCCAATGTCTCGCGCTCGATTGCAGTGTGGCTCACCACGTCCTTCAGCGCCTTTGACGACCATACATCGCTGGCCAGCGGCGCGACGTTGAAATCGCCGGTGACGATGCTCGGATGCTCCAGCCTGTCCGACCACTCGATCATCCGGTTCAGAAAATCGAGTTTCTGACCGATTTTCGGGTTGATTTCGCGGTCGGGAATGTCCCCCCCGGCGGGTATATACACATTTTCGAGCCTTATTCCGTTCGGTAAGGCGACACCCAGGTGGCGCGCCTCGCCATTGGCCTGCCAGTCAAACCGGTTGTCGGCGACGATCGGCACCCGGCTGACGATGGCGACACCATGGTGCATGCGCTGCCCGTTGATGACGATATGGTCATAGCCGCGGCGCGTGAAAATCTCGTGCGGGAAAGTACAGTCCTCGACCTTGGTTTCCTGCAGACACAGGATGTCGGGCGCCTGCTCCTCCAGAAACCGCCCGACGATATCCGCCCGCGCCCGCACGCTGTTGATGTTCCATGATGCGATGCGCAAGGGACTGGTCATGGATACAGGCTGTAGCCAGCGCAGGCCGCACAGGCAAACCACTAACCATCGCGCCGAACGCCGGAACCAGTCATCTGCGCGGTCAGCGCCGCGCCAACGGCTGCTCGATGAGCGAAATGCGGGACAGACCGGCCGCTATCGGCTCACCCGGGATCAGGGCTGGCCAAATCACCATGTTCAGTGTATGTTCTCACTCCGCCGTAGCAAACGGCTCGGCATCTTTGACATGGTGGATATCGCAGGGCGACGGCTTCGCCCGCAATCATGGCGTCCGAAGACGCTCGTAAAGCGACAAAGGAGACAAACATACAGCCGCCACGCGTATCCTTTGTCGCTTTAAGACCACCGCGTCCGTTTACGGACGGGAAAGGCCAAGAAAACACCGCGTCCGTCCACGGACGGGAAAGGCCAGGAGAACAACGCGTCCGTTTACGGACGGGAAATCCGAACAAAAAACCCCCGCTCCAGGGGCGGCGGAGCGGGGGTTCAAAATTGCGTTCGTCACGCGTTTTGATGCGAGGCGACTGGCTTCGGCCGATCAACAGGGGGGAACATCGAACCGATGCCGTGGTGCCGCCTCACGTGGTGGGTCTAGCGCCGCTTCCTGTCGCTTACATGAACGAACATGAACGAAAAGGACGGCCGTGCGACGAACCGTTGCGCATGAACGGCCATGCGCTATCGGCTGCGCGGCCCTTGCACTCTGGGGTCGCGCCAGCGAAACGCGCTGTCGGCCACAGCGCCATTATAGCGCTGGTTGGTCAGGCGAATCGATGTCCGGTTGCGCTGCGCATCCAGCGCGACCCAGCCGAACAGCTTCAGCCCGCCGGGCGATGCGGCATCGCGGGTAAACACCATGGTGATCATGCCATATTCTGGCCGCGCCGGATCGCGCACCTCGACGCTGATCGTTTCACGGCTGCCGGTGTCGGACAATCGGCCGTAACGGATCAGATTGGCTTCGGGGTCGATCAGCACCGCCAGCGGCGAATTGCGCACCGGCCAGCGCTGCACCTGGCGCACCTCGTAATCGATCAGCGTCAGCGACCGTCCGTCGGCAACGATCAGCAACGGAATGCCCGGCGCATATTGAAAACGGATGCGGCCCGGCGATTTCAGCGTCAGCCGTCCCGACTGGACCTGCCCGGCCCGATCGGTCTGCGTGAAATCGGCGGTCAGGCTGGTCATCCCCGACAGATGCTGCTGCACTCGCAGCAAATCGCCGGTCAGCACAGCGGCGCGCGGCGCAGGCCGCGTCTGCGAATGGGCGGGCAGCGCCGCAACCCCCGCCGTCAGCGCGATGGCACCGACAGCGGCGGCAAAACTCTTGAGCATCTGGGGCATCGGGGGTCCGTACTTGCAAAAGGGGGGCACGAAATGCCGCGCCGGAATGATCGGTCCTGTGGCGGGGCGGCGTTGAACGCGGGGTGAACCCGTCAGCGCCGCGACAATATCACGCGTCGTCATCCTCATCGTCCTCGGGCCGTTGCCCCGGCCTGCGCTTGGGCTTGCCAGTGCGATCGCGCAGCACTTCGCGCCGACCCAGATGGTTGGGCGGGCTGACGATGCCATCCTGCTCCATACGGTCGATATGCCGCGCTGCGGTGTTGTAGCCGATGCGCAATGCGCGCTGGACGCTCGATATCGACGCCCGCTGGCTTTCTATGACCACCTGACAGGCCTGGCTATACTGCCGGTCTTCCGGAGTGTCGGAGATATCCTCGCCATCGAAGACATAATCGCCGCCGGTCAACGGCTCTTCGGTCACCGCCTCGATATAACTCGGATGCCCCTGCCCGCGCCAATGGTCGGCAACCGCGCGCACTTCGTCATCGGACACGAACGGTCCATGCACCCGGATCGGCGCTTTGCCGCCCGCCATCCACAGCATGTCGCCCTTGCCCAGCAATTGCTCGGCGCCCATTTCGTTGAGGATCGTCCGGCTATCAATTTTCGAGGTGACGTGAAAACTGATGCGGGTCGGCATGTTTGCCTTGATGACCCCGGTGATGACATCGACCGATGGCCGCTGGGTAGCAAGGATAAGGTGGATGCCCGCGGCGCGCGCCTTTTGCGCCAGCCGCTGGATCAGCACTTCGACCTCCTTGCCGGCCGTGATCATGAGATCGGCGAGTTCGTCGACGACCACGACAATTTGCGGCATCGGCTCGAATTCGAGCGCCTCTTCCTCGTAAATCGGCAAGCCGGTTTCAGGATGAAAGCCGCAGTGAACCTGCCGCCGCAGCGATTGGCCGCGCGCTTTGGCACTGCGCACTTTGTCGTTGAATGTCGATAGGTTGCGCACCTGGAGGTTGGCCATCATGCGATAGCGATCCTCCATCTGCTCGACCGCCCATTTGAGTGCCCGGATCGCCTTGGCCGGTTCGGTGACCACCGGGCTGAGCAGGTGCGGGATACCGTCATAAACGCTCAGTTCGAGCATCTTGGGATCGATCAAAATCAGGCGGCATTGATCGGGCGTCAACCGGTAAAGCAACGATACGATCATCGCGTTGAGACCGACCGATTTGCCTGACCCGGTGGTCCCGGCGATCAGCAGATGCGGCATCGGTGCCAGATCGGCGATGATCGGGTCGCCGGCGATATTCTTGCCCAGTACGATCGGCAACTGGCCCTGTTGCGCCTGAAACACCTCGCTGGCGATCAGCTGGTGCAGCACCACAGGTTCGGTCCGGACATTGGGCAGTTCGATGCCGATGACGGTGCGGCCTGGAATCGGGGCGATGCGCGCCGACATTGCCGACATGTTGCGCGCAATGTCGTCCGCCAGATTGGTAACCCGGCTCGCCTTGGTTCCCGGCGCGGGCTCGAGCTCGTACATGGTCACAACCGGCCCCTGCCGGACCGCCTTTACCGTGCCCTTGACAGCAAAATCCTCGAGCACCGATTCAAGCAAGCGCGCGTTTTTCTCTAGCGCCGCCTTGTCGATCGCCTGCCCGCCCTTGTCCGGCGCGGGCGTTAGCAAAGACAATGGCGGCAGGCTCGAATCGGCGAACATATCGGTTTGCTGCGGTGCCTTGCGCCGTGTGCCCGCCACGACAGGTGGCGGCGAAGCATCCGTGATTTCAGGGGCTTCGCCTGAAACCGGATGAACCGGACGACGACGCCCGGCATTTTCAATGAGGGGATAGCGATCGTCTTCAACGAACGGATAGCGATCACCGTCGGCATTCAAGCCGTCGCGATTGCTAGCCATGCGATCGTCTTTCGCAGCTTTTACTGCGGCTCCGCCGGTCAGGGCGGCGAAGGACGGTAGTGGAAGGCTAAGCGAGGACAATTGCAGGCTGCGCCACCACAGCCATACGCCAACGCAACCAAGCAGCAGAGAAAGACCCCGTCGCACCATAAATGCAGCGCTCTCGCTGGTCGATACAAGCAGGAAGTCGAGTGGGCTTTCAACTGCCATTCCGGCCATGCCGCCCCAGCCGGCGGTCAACGATGGCGTCGGGAAATTTTCCCACACACCGCAGGCTGCACTCACCAGCAATACACCGACGAGGCCAAGCCACAATCGCCGCTGCGGACCTGCGCGATGGGCACCAACGGTCATCCGCCAGCCGACGCGTGCCAACGTGCCGACCAGCAGCAAAGCAGGCCAGCCGACCAGCAGCAAAGCCATGCTGGCGACGAAGGCACCGGGGCGGCCCAGCCAATTGGTCGTATTACCGCCGGCCGCAGTTGTGAAACTGGCGTCGGCAGTCGAAAAACTCGCCAGTGCGACGAACAGAAGGATCGCCAGTAGGATGACGATCATGCCAGCCACCATCGTCGCGGAACGCAGGAAGCTTGCCCGGAAAATCCCATCCCATTCATAGGCGGCGCTGCGGCTGGCCATTACACTGGTCCCTTCCCGCAAACCACGCGGGTAAATGTGATGGCGCAGTGTGTTGCGCCCTTCGTACTGCACTATGCCGCCGCACGCGACTCGCCGTCAAGCAAGGCAATGGCTGTGAAAGCGGGACCCATCGCGAAATCACTGGAGCGTTCTTCCATTGGGCCGATGCAGCCCCTAGATATCAGTGATGACAGACACCCTGCCCCGCAACGCCACTGCCGATATCCTGATTTCCGGAGGCGGGCTGATCGGACAGACGCTGGCCCTCGCACTGGCGGCGCACGGTATGACATCGATCATCGTCGATCCTGCCGATCCGGTAAGCGCCCTTGCCCCGGATTTTGATGGCCGCGCCTCTGCCATTGCCAGCGCGAGCTGGAAGATGTTCGAGGCAATCGGTCTTGCACCCCGACTGGCCGGCTACGGCTGCGAAATCGAGCGGATATGGGTTTCTGACGGGCTGAAGCCCGGCGAACTCGATTTCGCGCCGCCGCCCGACGATGGGTTCCTCGGCATCATGTTCGAAAACCGGCGACTGCGGCTGGTGCTGGCACAGGCAATCGCGGCATCGCCGCTGATTGACAATCGCGCACCGGTGGCAAGCGCATCAGTGCACCGCGATGAACATCGTGCCACCATCGTGCTTGGCGATGGCAGCATCATCAGCGCACCGTTGCTCGCGGTCTGCGAAGGTCGCCGTTCGGCGACGCGCGAGGCGGCTGGCATAGCCATGGCTCACTGGGACTATCGGCACGGTGCGATGATCGGCGCATTCAGTCACGAGGCGAGCCACGAGAATGTCGCTTACGAAATATTCTATCCGGACGGGCCATTTGCGATCCTGCCGCTGCTCGATCTCGACGACGGGCGGCATCGCAGTGCCTTTGTCTGGTCGACTGGTGCAAAAGATGCGCCGGCCTTCCTCAAGCTCGGCAAGCGGGGGTTCAAGGCCGAGTTGATGAAGCGGATGGGCGGCATCCTCGGCGACATTGAGGAAATCGCGCCGCGCGGGCTGTATCCACTCGGCTTTCAGCATACCGCCCGGATTACCGACAACCGGCTGGTACTGGTGGGTGACGCCGCGCATGGCGTTCACCCCATTGCCGGACAGGGCTTCAACCTTGGCCTACGCGACATCGCCTGCCTTGCCGAGATATTGGTCGAAGGTGCGCGCATCGGTCTTGACCTTGGAGATGCGCAGTTGATGGAACGCTATGAACGATGGCGCAGCCTTGATAATCTGTCCGTGGCGATGGCGACAGACGGATTGACGCGCCTGTTCGGGATACCCGGACAAACGGCCAGCGCGGTTCGCCGACTCGGCCTTGCTGGGGTGCAGCGCGCAGGGTTCCTCAAAAATTTCTTCATGAACGAAGCGCGCGGCGAAAGCGGAGATCTGCCCAAACTGCTCGCCGGACTGACGGTTTAGCTCAGTTTCGTCCCGCCCTATTGCAAGGTGGCCCGGTTATCGTCGGGGTCACGTCGGCTGCTGGCAAAGCGCATCAACTGCATGACGAGGTCAGCGCGGCTCGACAGGTCGGGTGCCTCGAGCAGCGCCTGTTTGGCCGCCGCATCGAACGGGGCGATCTGAGCGATCGCATTAACCATCGTGGCATCGTCGAGCTGGGCCACGCCATCCCAATCGACCCGATAGCCAAGCCAGATGGCAAAGCGCTTGGCTTCGTTTTCGAGCGCTGCCCGTTCGACCGCGGCGAGCACTTCCAGTTTCGGCTGCGCGATCAGTTCGGCTTCGACCTGACGGAATTGCGTGGTCGTATCGAGTTCGCGCAACACCCGAAACAGGCTCACCCCTTCAAGCACCAGATTAAAGCGGCCCTCGTCGAGCGCCTCGACATCC
This sequence comes from Sphingomonas sp., assembly GCA_031397785.1. GTDB lineage: Bacteria > Pseudomonadota > Alphaproteobacteria > Sphingomonadales > Sphingomonadaceae > Sphingopyxis. Next base: position 10,044 of record JANNMK010000176.1, read on the forward strand.
GCGATGCGGCCCAGACAGCCCATGGCGAACAGTCCTGGTCGGCTGCGCGTACCGGAACCCTCGGGTTCGCGCGGCTGGATCATGCCGATCAGCCGGTCGCGAGCCAGTGAATCGGACACCAGCGCGCAATAGCGCGGCTCGAAGATATGCAGCGGCAATTGCAGGCCGGGGAACAGCAGTGCGCCGGGCAGCGGGAACAGCGAGATGCGTTTGGCCATCATCATCCGAACAATATGTCGGAGAGGCGGCGGCGCTGCGCCCGAACCCAAGCGTCTTCAAGCCCGACCGCTTCGAACAGCGCGAGCAAGCGGCTGCGGGCTGCGCCTTCATTCCACGTCCGGTCGACCGCGACGATATGCAGCAGATTATCGGCTGCGGCATCGCGGTCACCGGTCGCGATCTGCGCCGAGGCCAGATCGAGCCGCGCCTGATGGTTGTCGGGATCGGCAGCAACTGCAGCTGCCAGCGCCACCTCCTCCCCCGGCGGCGGGGCGTTGCGGGCAAGATCGAGGGCGGAGCGGGCCTGACCGATGGCCGCATCCTTGAGCACATCGTCCGGCAGAGCGGCGATGGCCAGGTCCGCCTGATCGAGATCGCCCATCGCGACCAGCGATCGCACAAGACCGGCGTGCGCAGCAGCGCTGGTCGGAGCTATTTCGACGATCTGGGCAAATATTGCCGCGGCGCGCTCTCCCTCGCCGCCCGCCAGTACCTCCTCGCCCATGGCCAGTAGCGGTTCGACCTCCTGTTCGGCGGCGGCATCGGCCCCTTCGATCGGCAGTTGGCGCAATATCTGATCGATCAGTGCCTTGACCTGCGATTCGGTGCGCGCGTTGGTGAGATCGGCAACCGGCTGGCCC
>JANNMK010000316.1:0-9578 GCA_031397785.1 Sphingomonas sp.
CCTCCCCGTCGAGCCGGATATCGCCGGTGACCCGGGCTCCGGCGACCGTATCGTTCATCCGATTGAGGGTGCGCAGGAACGTTGATTTGCCGCACCCCGACGGGCCGATGAAAGCGGTGACCTGATCGCGGTAGACATCGATCGACACGCCCTCGATCGCCTGTTTGCTCCCGTAAAAGACATCGACATTGCGCGCGGTCATCTTGGGCGCGGACAGGTTCTGATCGGTCATGGTCACCAGCGATTTTCGAAGCGGTTGCGAAGGAAGATGGCCAGCGCGTTCATCGCCAGCAGGACGACGAGAAGGACGATGATCGCGGTAGAGGTGTTTTCGACAAAGCCGGCATCGACCTCGTCCGACCACAGGAAAATCTGCATCGGCAGAACGGTGGCGCTGCTGCACAATCCGTCCGGGGCATCGCCGACAAAGGCGCGCATGCCGATCAGCAGCAATGGCGCGGTTTCGCCAAGCGCGCGGGCCATGCCGATGATCGTCCCGGTGAGGATGCCGGGCAGTGCCAGCGGCAGGACGTGATGGAACACCACCTGCACCTTCGATGCGCCGACGGCCAATGCGGCATCGCGGATCGACGGCGGCACCGATTTAATCGCGTTGCGACCGGCGATGACGATCACCGGCATGGTCATCAACGCCAGAGTCAGCCCGCCGACCAGCGGACTGCCACCGCACAGGCCGAAACTGTTGATAAACAGCGCGAGCGCGAGCAGCCCGAAGATGATCGACGGAACCGCCGCGAGATTGTTGATCGACACTTCGATGATGTCGGTCAGCCGGTTCTGCGGGGCATATTCCTCGAGATAGAGCGCAGCGAGCGTGCCGACCGGGAATGACAGCAGCAATGTAACCGCCATCGTCAGCAGGCTGCCCTTCAATGCGCCCCAGATGCCCGCGACCGTCGGATCGGTGGCGTCGGCGCTGGTCAGGAATGCAAGGTCGAGGCCGCTGGACAATCTGTTGCTGGCCGTCAGCCGTGCCACCACCGCCTCGGCAGCAGGCTCCCCCGTCCCCTTGGCAGCGATATCGATCGCAGAAGATGTCGGCAGGTCGAGCACCGCCTGGCGTTGCAGCAACGACGGATCGGCGATAATCGCGGAACTGGCGCTGTCGAGCGCGGCAGTGGTGAACCATTGTTCGCCCTCCGCTCCATAAGCAGCGGTCGCCGACAGCAGAATGAGGTCGGCCAATCCCTGCTGCGCAAGACGGCTGGCGGCTTCATCATCGGACATCGTCGCCGTGTCGATGGACAGGCCGCTGCCACGGAAATCGATGGGCAGGGCAATGCGCGTCTGGCTGAAGCCCGACAGGCCGGCTGCGGCCATGGTGATCAGCAGGAACAAGAGGAAACCGGCGGACAAGGTGACCGCCGCCAGGCCGAACCAGCGAAACCGGCGTTCGGTCGCATAGCGCCGACGCAGACGCAATTGCATCCGGCTGTCCGACCAGCGATGTTCGCCGCTGGACATGGAGGGGGCAGCAGCGGGTGCGGGCGCGCTATTCATAGCTTTCCCTGAACCGTTTGACGACGCGCAACGCAACGATGTTGAGCAGCAGCGTGACCGTGAACAACACCAGCCCCAGCGCAAAAGCCGCCAGCGTCTTGGCGCTGTTGAATTCCTGATCGCCGGTCATCAGCTTGACGATCTGTACGGTCACGGTGGTGACGCTGGAAAACGGATTGCCGGTCAGGTTCGCCGACTGGCCGGCGGCCATGACGACGATCATCGTTTCACCGATGGCGCGACTGACCGCCAGCAATACGCCGCCCATGACGCCCGGCAGGGCGGCGGGGATCAGCACCTGCTTTATGGTTTCGGACGGAGTGGCACCGAGCGCCAGACTGCCGTCGCGCATCGCGCTGGGCACCGCTGCGATACTGTCGTCGGCCATCGACGATACCAGCGGGATGATCATGATGCCCATGACGATGCCCGCCGCCAGCGCCGAATCCGAACTGGCCCCGGCGATGCCGAGCGCGTCTGCGGCGGTCCGCAATGCCGGGCCGACGGTCAGCGCCGCGAAATAGCCATAAACCACAGTCGGCACACCGGCGAGAATTTCGATGATCGGCTTGAGCCAGCGACGCACCCTTTCATGGGCATATTGGGTGAGGTAGATCGCCGTCATCAGGCCGAGCGGGATAGCCACCAGCATGGCGATGATCGCGCCGATCAATATCGTCCCCCAGAACAGCGGCACCGCGCCGAATGTATCGGGCACCTGCTGGCCCGACACCGGTGCCCAGTTCAGCCCAGTGAGGAATTCCGCCGGCGAGACCATGCTGAAAAAGCGCACCGATTCGAACAACAGGCTGAACACGATGCCGAATGTCGTCAATATGGCGATCAACGATGCGCCAAGCAGCGTCAGCATCACCACCCGCTCCACCTTGGTGCGGGCGCGAAAATCCCTGCGCAGCCTGGTGTAGGCAAAAGCGCCGCCGGAAAAGGCGAGGACAAGCGCGATGACTGCCCCGATCAGGGCAAAGCGATCGCTGGCGGCACGGAAAGGTTCGACGAGCGCGGCCGACTGGGGATTGAAACCCTGTTCGATCGCGCCGCTGGCCAGCTGACTGGCCTCGCCCAATATCGCGTTGCGGATGAATGTATCGGACGGCAATGCGCTGGCTGCAGGGTCGGCCAGCACGGCCTGGATGGTCAGCCCGGGCATCAGCACCGACCAGATGGCGAGGAAAACCAGCGCCGGGCCGATGGTCCACAGCCCGACATACCAGCCATGATAATGGGCGCGCGAATGCGGCTTGGGCGCGCCAACGCTTGCCCCGCCGATCGCCGCCCCGCCGGTCGACGATCCACCGGTCGACGATCCACCACCGCCGACCAGCTGGGTGGCGCGGGCACGGCCCGTCAGCCATGCCACAGCGCCGAGCCCCAGGATCATCAAGACGATGGTCATTCCTGACATGATAGGCCCAAATTCCCCTGGGTGTCGGCAGGCAGCAAAGTCATCACGGCAAAGTCGTCACGGCTGGCGCAAACCGTTGATGTAGATGCGCCGGCGCCCTAGTTCAGCTGATCGGCGGTCAGTGCCGGCATTTCGGTGACCGTGCGGGTCGATGCGGCATATAGTTCCGCGCTGAGCGGTATCAGCCCGCGACCTTGCAGCGTGCCGCCGGGGGCCGCTGCACGGATGAATGCATCCAGATATTGCTGCAGACCGGGGATGACGCCGACATGCGCCTTTTTCACATAGACATAAAGCGGGCGCGAACCGGGGTAGCTGCCGTCGGCCACCGTGGCGGCAGTTGCCTCCACGCCGTTGATCGGCACGTCACGGATCTGGCGCAGATTGGCGCTGAGGTAGGAATAGCCGAAGATGCCGAGGCTGTTGGGATTGCGCACCAGTTTCTGGATGATCAGATTGTCGTTCTCGCCCTGCTCGACATATTCCGGTGCACCGCGCAGCGTATGGCAGGTCGCCTCGTAACGGTCCTTGTCGCTGTCCTTGAGCGCCTTCATCGCGGGATTGGCTTCGCAGCCCTTGCCGAGGATCAATTCCTTGAAGGCATCATAGGTGCCCGATGTCGAGGGCGGACCATAGACCGAAATCGCCACCGCCGGCAGCGCCGGGTTGACGTCCTGCCATGTGCGCGCCGTGTTCGGCTGGCCATAAGGCGTGGCGGCGAGCGCCTTGTAGATATCTTCCTGGGTCAGGGCAAAGCGCGGGCCGTTGACCGATTCGCCAAGCGCCAGACCGTCGATGCCGATCTGGATTTCGACAATGTCGGTCACGCCATTGGCGCGGCATGCCTCGAATTCGGCGGGCTTCATGCGGCGCGACGCATTGACGATATCCGGGGTCCCAGCACCGACGCCTGCGCAGAAACGTTCGATGCCGCCGCCCGTGCCGGTCGATTCGATCTTTGGCGTGCTCATGCCTGCATTGGCCGACGCAAAAGTCTCGGCCGCGACATTGGCGAACGGATAGACGGTGGAGGATCCCACGGCGGAGATATAGTCGCGCGATGCCGATCCGGCCTGGCCGCCGCATCCGGCGAGTGCCAACGCGGGCACGATCGCAAGCGCTATGGTCTTCAGCATGAAGCCGTTGGACATGGGAATTATCCTCATCATTGATTGTGCTGATTCGGCGGATTGCAAGCACTGCCGCGCGATGTCCGGTCAATCGCGCAGTCTTACAAAGCGGTGACAGTTTCGTGACATGGACGCCGGTGTAACGAGAATTGTTACAGTGGTTTACTGGCGCGCGGCAGCCGCACCCTGACCGTCGTGCCCTGACCCTCGATGCTGTCGATATCCAGCCGCCCGCGATGGCGTTCGACCACATGTTTGACAATCGCAAGGCCGAGCCCGGTCCCGCCCAGCGTCCGGCTGCGCGCGCTGTCAACGCGGTAGAAACGTTCGGTCAGGCGCGGCAGCTGTTCCGACGCGATGCCCTCGCCCCGATCGGCGACGGACAATTCGATCATTTGCGGCCCGGCCGCCGCGATGCGCACGGTAATCAGCGTATTGGCGCGGCCGTATTTCATCGCATTGCCGATGATATTGTGCAGCAATTGCGACATTTGTGCCCGATCCGCCAATACTGGTGCATCGCCCCCAACCTCGAGCGCGATATCGGTTGCGCGGGGATTGTTCGAAGAGGCGATTTCACCGACGACCTCATTGATCAGGTCGACGATGTCCACCGTTTCTTCGGGCAGATGCCCCTTGCTCGCCTCGATGCGCGAGATTGACAACAGGTCCTCGACAAGCCGCAGCATGCGCCGCGCTTCCTTGTCCATCACGCCGAGAAACCGTTCGCGCAGCGCGCTGTCGCTGCCTGCTTCGGGTTCGGACAGGGTTTCGACAAAACCGATGATCGCGGCCAGCGGCGTGCGCAGTTCGTGGCTGGCATTGGCAACGAAATCGGCACGCATCCGTTCGACCGCATCGCGCGCCGTCTGGTCGGTGAGGCCGACAAGGCGGCTGCCGTCGGCCAGCGGGATGGTGCGCATTTCCCAGCGCTGGCCGGGCCGCCCGATGCCGACGAGATCGATGACGCCGCCCGCCCCTTGTGCCCGCGGGTTGGCCAGCCGGTCGGCCGCAGCGGGGTGGCGGATGGCGGTACGCACGTCGGCGTTGACGATGAAATCGCCCAGCAGATTGCGCGCGGCGGCATTGGCTGCACGCACCTGGGCATCCTTGATCAGCAGCAAGGGCACCTGCAGGGCGTCAAAGAAATTGTCGAACGCCGCATGGCGGTGGAGCGGCGCATCGCCGTCTTGCGGGATAACCGCGACATCGGTGCGCGGCGCTTCTGCGGTCTGCCCCAGCGCCATCAGCAATATCGCGCCGACCGCCGCCGCCGCAACGATCAGCAGGCCCGATGGCGGCGCACCCGAAACAAGCGCGATCATCGTCCCGGCGGCGACGAACAGAAAGGCGATCAGGGTGAGCAACGTCGGGTTCCGCATGGGCGGCGCATACCAGCGTCAGCGCCGCCTGTCGCCACAGGTTAACGCCTTCGCCATTGTGGCACAGTCGCGGCGCGGCGATGCCCTTTTGTGCTTTGCCGGGCCTGTGATAGGGGCGATGCAGATAGTGGGGACGCATGATGACCGAAGACAGCAGCAGCGACGGCGCAGGCGAACCTGCAGCGCAGCCGCTGGCAACAGGCAGCATCGATCCCGCCCGTCGCCGCACGCTGCAACTCGGCGCGGCGGGCGCGATAACCGCGCTCACCGTGCGTCCCGCCTTTGCCCAGACCGCCGCGTCGGTGTTCAATTGCCAGATACCCGTGCCCGATCCGGCGCGCAGCAGCCAGTATGTCGCGCTCGACGGGACGCTGGTGCCATCCGGCACCCAAGGTGCCTTTCCCCCGGCTGCGCGGCCGTTCACCGGGGAGGAAGTGCGTCGGGCGCTCGCCGGACGATCGCTGCCTGGCACCAGTTACGATCAGGGCACCGCCTATATGAACTATATCCGCCGTTTGCGCGCGGGGCAGAGCGGCTTTACCTGTTACGCATCGATCCAGCTGCCGCGTTGAGCGGGGCAGCAGAGCGGGTCGCGCGGCCGGTCATGATGGCGGCGAAACTATGGCATGGGCCGCGGCCAGGCAGGCTGATCGTCGAGCCGCTCGACAGCCTGACCGCGGTGTTCGATGGCCGATCAGGACAGACGCATATTCTGGCGCCGCCATTGCCCGAACTGATCGCAGCGCTCGCTGACCGTCCGGCGACGATTGCCGAGCTCGCTGTGCGGCTGAACGAAATGTTCGACCTGACCGCCGATGGCGCTATCACCGACATGCTCGCCGCAAGGCTTGGCGAACTGGCCGCGCTCGGCCTTGTCGAGGCGCGATGAGGCACAGCCACAGTTTCCGGGTCGGGCCGGTGGGGTTTCGGGTGGGGTCCGACTGGGCGGGACCGATCGCCGATCTGCGGCGGCTGTATGCGGCCTATCCGGCCATCGATGATAGCTTTGCCAGCGCGACGGTGCGGCTGGAGGCGACCCGGCCCTGGCGGCGCTGGATTCGCCCGGCGGTGCATATCCATGGCGATTACACCATCCCCGATGCACTGCCGCTGCCGCTGGACCAGGGCCTGCTGGCGGCGGAAATGGGCATGAACCTGCAGGTCGCGCTGGGCTGGCGGCAGCATCTGCTGCTGCACGCCAGCGCGGTCGAGCGGGGCGGGCGGGCGGTGGTGATGGTCGGCGCTTCGGGGTCGGGCAAATCGACGCTGGCGGCGATGCTGGGGGAGAAGCCCGACTGGCGCTTCATGGGCGATGAATTTGCGATGCTCGCGCTTGCGAGCGATACGCTCCACGCCTTTCCGCGCCTCGTCAGCCTCAAGAACGACAGCATCGCGGCGATGCAGGGCATCGTGCCGCAGACGCGTTTCGGCCCGCGGATTTCGGGCACACCAAAGGGCAATATCCGCCACCTTATCCCGCCTGCCGACGCTATCGCGCGAATGGACGAACCGGCGGTCCCGGCGCTGCTGCTGTTCCCGACATTCGGCGAAGACCCCGGCCTGCGCCCGGTTGCGCAAAGCGAGGCGCTGATCCGCCTGACCGACAGTTCGACCAACTATGTCGCGCTGGGCGAGCCCGCCTTTGCCGCGCTGGTGCGACTGGTGCGCACAGTTCCTGCGGTCGCCATCGGTTACCGCAGCGGTGACGAGGGTGTCGATGCGGTTGAGGCGCTGTGGACGGAATTGAGCGGGTGAGCGCGATCGGGCATCTGATTGCGGCGTTGCGCGACCCCGATACCGTGCTGGTTCTGGACGGCGCGCAGTGGAGCGCAGTGCTGAGCGTGGCGCGCGCCGAGGTGCTGCTCGGCACGCTGGCCCATCGGGTCAAGCATCTCGATCTGCCGCCCGGCGTCGCCGCCACGCTGACCGCAGCCCGCATCGCCGCCGATCAGGCGCAGGCACATGCGCTGTGGGAAGCGGAGATGTGCCGCCGCGCGCTCGCCCCGCTGGGTATGAAACCGATCCTGCTCAAGGGCACCGCCTATGCCGCCGCCGGTCTGCCCAATGCGGCGGGGCGGCAGATCGGCGATCTCGACATTCTCGTTCCGCGCGAGCGGCTGGACGAGGTGGAGGCGGCACTGCTCGATGCGGGCTGGGAATGGGTCAAGCACGATGCCTATGACCAGGCCTATTACCGCACCCACATGCACGAACTGCCGCCGCTGATCCACGCGGTCCGCGACCGGATGATCGATGTCCACCACACCATCCTGCCGCTGACGGCGAGGCCGAAGCCCGATGCGGCGGCGATGATAGCGGAAGCGGTGCCTGTGCCCGCCCCACAAGGGGAGGGATTGATGATGCTGTCGCCAACCGGAATGATTTGCCATGCTGCGGCGCATCTTGTCGCCGATGGCGATCTGGCGGGCGGGTTGCGCAACCTGTGGGATATCGACCAACTGTGCAGGCATTTCGCTGATCGCCGCGACGATTTCTACCTCGAGCTTGTCGAGGATGCCTGGTACGATCAGCTTTACCCCGCAGTCAACAGGGCTTTGCGCCTTTCTCAGGCGGTATTCGGCACCCCGCTGGTCGGCTATGTGCATCCGGCGACGACCGACTTCAAACCGCGTTTGGCAGATCGTTTTTTCGCCTCGCATCTGTTGGCGCGCGACGATTGGGGGCGGGAGACGCATCGCGGGCTGCGCTTCGCTTTCTACATCCGCTCACACCTGCTGCGGATGCCGCCCGGGATGCTGCTGCGGCATTTGTGGGTAAAGTGGCGGCGTGGTTGACGCAGGGCCCGCCGTTCGATATTTGTTCTGGTATCGATTTGGGAGGGTGCGATGATTGGCTGTGTGACTTTGGGGACCAGCGATCTGGCGCGTGCAGCGGTATTTTATGATGCCATCGCCGCGGAGCTCGACACGCCGCGCATGATGGAATTCGACGGCTTCATTGCATGGGGCAAGCCCGGCGCTGCGGCGGGTATCGGCCTGACCAAGCCATTTGACGGCAATCCGGCAAGCGTCGGCAATGGCGTGATGGTCGCGCTGGAGGCCAGGGACAAGGCGCAGGTCGACCGGCTGCATGCGCTCGCTCTGGCCAATGGCGGGACGTGCGAAGGGCCGCCGGGGCCGCGCGGCGACACTTTCTATGCCGGCTATTTCCGCGATCCTGACGGCAACAAGCTCAACGCCTATATCATGGGGTGAGCGCGCCGAGCGCCGGAATCAGCGCGTCGAAACTGTCGATGACCGCATCGGCGCCCAGTGTCTCGACGGGCTGCATCAGGTAACCGAAACTGCATGCGACCGAGCGCATGTTTGCGGCACGTGCGGCATCGATGTCGAAATGGCTGTCGCCGACGAATGCCATTCTTTGCTGCGCTTCCCCAGCCGTAAACGGCTGCGCGCGGCCACTGCACGCTGCACGCATTGCCAGCAGCGGTGCCGGGTCGGGCTTGCGGGTGGGCAGCGTGTCGCCGCCGATTATCGCCCCCATCCGCGCGGCCAGCCCGAGTTCGCCCAGCAGCAGCCGGGCCAGCCGCTCCGATTTGTTGGTGACCACGCCGTAGCGAACGCCCATGGCATCCAGGGTGTCGAGAGCGGCGACCGCCCCGGGAAATGGCCCGCTGTGCACCGCGATATGCGCTTCATAATGCACCAGCATCGTCGTGAACATCGCCTCGAATGCGCTGTCGGCTGGGATTGGCGCTCCCGCCGCTTCGATGCCCAGCGCCAGCATCCGCCGTGCACCGCCGCCGATGACGGTGACAATCCGGTCGCGGGTTAGCGGCGCGATGCCCGCCATCGCCAGCGCATGGTTGGCGGCAACCAGCAGGTCGCCCGCCGTATCGACAAGCGTGCCGTCGAGATCGAAGCCGACGATGGCGAAAGGAAATTGTCCCATGACCGCCTGCATGGCGGCGAGCGGTGGAAACCGCAAACTTTTGCTGGCAAGGGGCAATGTGGCCGTGACCGGTCGTTTGCCAAAGGTATGTCCATCCATGACCAACCCCGCCACTCGCCGTCCGCTCGCCGTCGTCATCCTTGCCGCCGGGTCGGGCACGCGAATGCAATCGGACACGCACAAGGTGCTGCACAAGCTGGCGGGCAAGCC
>JANNMK010000341.1:0-4081 GCA_031397785.1 Sphingomonas sp.
CCGTTCCGCGGCCTTGCGGGCGCGCGCAATGATCAAAACCAATCACTCGGCGGGGTAATCGATTGCCACTATTTCCCATTGCTTGCTGCCCGACGGCAGAACCACCCGCCGCACATCGCCCGCGGCGGCCCCGCGTAGCGCGCGGGCCAATGGCGCATCCCAGCCGATGCGGCCGTCTTGCGCCTCCGCCTCGTCATTGCCGACCAGCGTCACGGTGCGCCGCATGTCGTCTTCGTCGGCGATGGTGACGGTTGCACCGAAATAGACGCGGGTGCGATCCGGCTGCCGGGCGGGGTCGACGATCCTGGCCGCTTTCATCCGCCGCGCCAGCCAGTTCAGTCGCCGGTCGATCTCGCGCATCCGCTTGCGACCATAGAGATAATCGCCATTTTCGCTGCGGTCGCCATTGTCTGCTGCCCAGCTGACGATTTCGACGATGGCCGGCCGTTCGGTGCCGAGCAGCCGGTCATATTCCGCGCGCAGCAGGGCGAACCCTGTGGGCGTGATGTAATTGGGGGGCGGGCCGCCGCCGGTTGCCCGATCGTTCAACCCGGATCGCGCTTGCCGAGATAAAAGCTCAGCCGGTTGCGCGGGGCTTCGCCGACGCCGGGACGAAGCGTTTCGTAGACCACCGCATTTTCGAGCACGCGCTGGACATAACCGCGCGTTTCGCTGAGCGGTATCGCCTCGATCCAGTCGAGTATCTCGACACTGCCAGTGCGCGGGTCGCCATTGGCGCGCAGCCAGCGGTTCACATTGCCCGGCCCGGCGTTATAGGCCGCGACCGCCAGCGGATAACTGCCGCCATAATAGCTCAGCATACGCTGGAAATAGGCGGACCCGAGCATGATGTTGTAGGCCGGATCGCTGAACAGCTGGCCGATGTCATAATTCAGCCCCAGCATTCCGGCCTGCTCGCGAGCCGTGCCGGGCATCAGCTGCATCAGCCCGCGCGCGCCCGCACGGCTCAACGCCTGGCGGTCGAACTGGCTTTCCTGACGGCTGATCGCATGGATGAACGTCCAGTTATTCTCATGCCCCGGCGGCACCGACACGGTCGGGAAGGACACCGGCACATAATTGTCGAGGCCGTTGATCCGCGCGCTGCGGCCGATCATCACGCCCAGGTCGGGACGGCCGATCTCAGCCGACAGCCGGGCTGCGAAATAATGATCGGCATCGCTGCGGGCGTTGTTGGCGATGGTCCGCAGAAACAGGCTCTGGTCGCGCCATGCGCCCTGATTGCCGAGCGATCGTGCAGCGCGCACCAAGCTGTTGTCGTTGAATGCCGAGCGTTCGGCGGCTGAATAGCTGACTTGCGGCGGCTCCGTCGGGCGGGGCTGCGCCTCCCCCAGGCGCTCGAGCGCCAGCTGGCCGTGGAACTGGTCGAAATGGCGGCCGGCGCGCGCAAAATAGCTGTCGGCCAGGCTGCGGTCGTTGGCGTCGAGCGCGGCGCGCCCCGCCCAGTAAAGGCCGCGCGCCTGCACCTGCGGCGAACGACCGCCACCGGCATAAAGCGCATAAAGGCCGATCGCTTCACGCGGACGGTTCATGCGGTGGTGCGCGGTGTCGGCGGCCAGCCAGACGAGGCTGGTATAATCGTCGCGCACACCGATGGTCTGATCGAGGATTGCCGCGCCTGTCGGCAGCAGATCGTCGACCTGACGAGCGATATTGTAGGCGGTGGCGGCATCCCCGGCATCGCGGGCTGCGCGGCCCTGCGCGAGCAGCAACTCGAGCCATTTCTCCGCATCGCGCGGCGGCGCGGCAAGCTGGCGCGGCCCGGCCAGCAATGCGCGTCCCGCACTGGTCTGGCCAGTGGCGACCAGCCAGCCAGCCTTGTCGGCGATATAGCCTGCATTGGTGCGGGGCAGCGACGGATCGAGCTCTTCCGCTTCTGCTGCGCGCAATGCCGCGCCGGTCGCCCGGGTCCGCATGGCGAGGCGAGCGGAAAATTCGGGGCTGCGCTGCGGCGATACCAGGGCGATCTGGCGGGCGGCGGCGGTCGTCGCATTGGACCATAACAGCCTGTCCATCCGATCGTCGTGATCGGCCTGGCTCAACGCGCCGGGAAACAGGCCGACGAGCCGCGCTTCCTCGACTTCGTTGAGCGACCCTGTGGTCCATGCCAGCCGTGCAGCGGCGCGTGCCTCATCCCGCCGGTTGGCGGCAAGCAGCGCGAGCGCATGGCGCAAATGGCCGCTCGCCGATGTCGGGGCAAAGCGCGCGAAATACTCGGCGGCATAAGGGGGGACATAAGCGTTGATATCGAGTGCGGTTTCCGCGGCACGCCGCAGTTCGGCCTCGTTCGGCCAGCCGGGGTGCGCCAGCAGAAACCCGGCTACCCGGTCGAACGACGGGCGCGGGTCGGTTCGCAGCGCCTGCCATTCGGCGACCGGATCAATCCCTTGCGACCGGGCAAAGGCGGCCTGATCGTCTCGGCCCATCTGCTGCGCCATGCACATCGCCGGGGCCAGCAGCAGCGCACCGAGCGCGAGACGGGAGGCGGAGCTTCTCAATACCATGCTTGCCATGATGGGGGTCGCATCCTTATCTGACGCTGAACGGGAAGGGGTTCGCCGCTATCGCGCTAATTCTGCTGCGATTCTTGGCGCTGCGAAACTGGCCTGTAAAGGAGTTACATGATGTTTTCGGGTTCGATCCCGGCTTTGGTGACGCCGTTTCGCGACGGAGCGATCGACGAGGCGGCGCTGGCCCGCCTCGTCGATTGGCAAATTGCGTCCGGCAGTTCGGCGCTGGTGCCATGCGGTACCACCGGCGAAAGTGCGACATTGAGCTTCGACGAACATTATCGAGTGTTCGATGTCGTGATCGAGGCCGCCGCGGGGCGCGTGCCGGTGATCGCGGGCTGCGGGTCGAACGATACCGCGACCGCGATCCGCCACATGTCCCGTGCCCAGGCGGCAGGAGCGGCGGCCGCGCTGGTCGTCGCGCCCTATTACAACCGCCCCAGCCAGGATGGTATCATCGCCCATTTCGAAGCGCTGGGCGCGGCCAGCGACTTGCCCGTCATCGCCTATAATGTTCCGGCCCGCACCGTCACCGATATCCTGCCCGAAACCCTGGCGCGGATTGTCGAGAAGGTCCCGTCGGTGGTCGGTATCAAGGACGCGAGCGGCGACCTTGCGCGCGTGACCCGTCAGGCGCAGCTCCTCGGATGGAGTTTCCCCCAGCTCTCCGGCAACGACGAACTGTGGCTCGCCCATGCCCTGCTCGGCGGGCAGGGGTGCATTTCCGTGACCGCCAATGTCGATCCGGATGATTGCGCGCGGCTGGCAGGATCGATCGCCTGTCTGGACTGGAGCGGGGCACGCAACCATCATGACCATCTGTTCGACCTGAGCCTCGCGATGTTCGCCGACGCAAGCCCGGCTCCCGCCAAACATGCCCTGTCGCGGCTGCACGACTGGTTCGACCCGGAACTTCGCCTGCCGCTGATCCCCGCGTCGGATCAGGCACGGGCGCGGATAGACGCCATCATGACCCGAATGATGCTCGTCTGATGGCCCGCCCGCATCCGCCCGAGTTCGAGAAGACCAAGATCGTCGCCGACAACCGGCGCGCCAAATTCGATTATGCGATCGACACCGTTTACGAGGCGGGGATCGCGCTGACTGGGACCGAGGTCAAATCGCTGCGCTTCGGCGATGGCAGCATCGGCGACAGCTATGCCGAGGTCAAGAATGGCCAGGTCTGGCTGATCAACAGCCATATTCCCGAATTCAGCCACGGCAATCGCCACAACCACGAACCCCGCCGCCCGCGCAAGCTGCTGCTGTCGGCGCGCGAAATCCGCAAAATGCACGGCGCGGTGGCGCGCGACGGCATGACGCTGGTGCCGCTCACCGTCTATTTCAACGGCCGCGGCCGGGCCAAGGTCGAACTGGCGCTGGCCAAGGGCAGGAAGGCGCACGACAAGCGCGAGCATATCGCCGAGCGCGACTGGAAGCGCGATCAGGCGCGGATCATGAAAGACAATCGCTGATGAGCCGCATCGGCCGCTGGGTCCGCGCCAACAGCCCGACCCGCGAACAATTGCTTGAATCGCGCTGGCTCAAAC
>JANNMK010000014.1:0-1759 GCA_031397785.1 Sphingomonas sp.
GACAATCTTGCCATGCGGATGAAGGACGAGGAGTGGGACGATGTCATCCGCATCAACCTCGAAGCTGCCTTCCGCCTGTGCCGCGCCGCCTGCCGCCCGATGATGAAGGCGCGCTTCGGCCGGATCATTTCGATCACCAGCGTCGTCGGCGTCACCGGCAATCCGGGGCAGGCCAATTATGCCGCATCAAAGGCGGGGATCATCGGCATGTCAAAGGCGCTGGCGCAGGAACTCGCCACGCGCGGCATCACCGTCAACTGCGTCGCGCCGGGCTTCATCGCCTCGGCGATGACCGATGCGCTGCCCGACGCGCAAAAGGACGCCCTGAACGCGCGCATCCCGGCGGGCAAGATGGGCGAAGGCGCAGACATCGGTGCCGCCGTCGCCTATCTCGCCAGCCGGGAGGCCGGCTATATGACAGGGCAAACACTCCATGTGAACGGCGGGATGGCGATGATATGATAGCGGGCCTCAGGGCGATTGCGGCGGCAACGGCTGTCCTGCTGCTCGGCGCCACGGCCCCGGCCGCAGCGGCGACCGGAAAGACCTGCATTGGCGATCGGCTCGGGCCAGAACAGCGGGCCGCTATTGCTGCGGCGCAGCGCACCGATGCACCACTGCCACCCGATTTTGACGCCATCGCCACTGATTGCCGCGAAACCCACGGCTGGAACGCCATCGCAACGCAAGCAGCCGGGGAGTTGACGGTTTTTGCCGTCCTGATGGTCGAGCGGGCGTCGTCGTCGCGGTTCACGGCCAATGAAATTCGCCGGATCGATCTCGCGCTTGCCGCACTCCCGCTCGATCTCCTGCAGCGGATCAAGGATAGCGGCGGCAATCCTGCCCAGGCAGACCGGATGCAGGTCATTCCGGCGCTGGTCGGCAGCGGGATATTGCTCGGTCAGGACGATGCGCCGTTTTTCGCGGATTATCTGCCGCTTGTTGCCTCCGCCCGGATTGCCGAAGCCGCATTCGACGGGGCTTGATACCCGCCCCCTCTTGCGCGCCCCCGCGCCGCCCTCTAGGGCTGCGGCTTAACCGCCGTTCATAAACGCAAGGAAGATTCCATGAGCGACACCGCAGACCGGGTGAAGAAAATTGTCGTCGAACATCTCGGCGTAGAGGCCGAAAAAGTCACCGAAGAGGCGAGCTTCATCGACGATTTGGGTGCCGACAGTCTCGACATCGTCGAACTGGTCATGGCCTTCGAAGAAGAATTCGGCGTCGAAATTCCTGATGACGCGGCCGAAAAAATCGGCACGGTCAAGGATGCGATCGACTTCATAGACGCCAACAACGGCTGATATTGGCAAGGGCGGTGATGACCGCCCTTGATGAGCTTCGGGCTTTCCGGCTTTCCGGCGTCGCGGCGCTGGCAAATCGGAAAGCCCTTGCTATTTAGGCTCTGTGCGGCCCCTCCGGCGGGGCCGGGGACAAGCTTGGGGAAGGATGCGCAAGGATGCGGCGAGTAGTCGTCACGGGTCTCGGTCTGGTCACGCCGCTCGGCGCGGATGTCGAAACCGTCTGGGCCAATCTGATCGCGGGCAGATCGGGGGCGGGGCGGATCACCCGGTTCGATGCCGAAGGCTATAAATGCCGCATCGCTTGCGAGGTCAAACCGGCCGATCATCCTTACGGGTTCGATCCGGACAAGCGTGTCGACCACAAGGTTCAGCGTCAGGTCGATCCGTTCATCATCTATGGCATCGACGCCGCCGGCCAGGCGCTCGAAGACGCCGGCCTTGTCGATGCGAGCGAG
>JANNMK010000018.1:0-8260 GCA_031397785.1 Sphingomonas sp.
CAAACATCGTCATTAGCGATGCAAAGCCCGGGACGTTAGTGACAATTACGCACGCCTTGAATTCGAAAACCAGCATACCCCGTTTGCTTTAAGGCATGCCGACATGCTGAAGGATCAGTCCCGAAGCAATTCATTGATCGCCGTCTTGGCACGCGTCTGCGCATCTACGCGTTTGACGATGACCGCGCAGGACAGGCTTGGGCCGGGCGAGCCATCGGGCAACGCCTTTCCGGGCATTGAACCGGGGACGACGACCGAATAGGCAGGCACGCGGCCGACAAAGATTTCGCCGGTCGCACGGTCGACGATTTTGCTGGTCGAGCTGATGAACACGCCCATGGCAAGCACCGCGCCTTCTTCGACGATTACGCCTTCGACCACTTCGGAGCGCGCACCGATAAAGCAGTTATCCTCGATAATCACTGGGCCAGCCTGCAGCGGCTCCAGAACCCCGCCGATACCGACGCCGCCGGACAGATGGACATTCTTGCCGATCTGCGCGCAGCTGCCGACGGTAGCCCAGGTATCGACCATCGAGCCATCATCGACGCGTGCGCCGATGTTGACGAAGCTGGGCATCAGCACGACGCCCCTGCCGATATGCGCCCCATGGCGGACAATGGCACCGGGCACCGCGCGAAACCCGGCCTCGCGGAAATGCCGGTCACCCCAGCCAGTGAATTTCGATGGCACCTTGTCGAACCAGTTGCTGCCGCCCGGACCCGCGACAATGGCATTGTCATTCAATCGAAAAGACAGCAGCACCGCCTTTTTCAGCCACTGATTGACCCGCCATTTGCCGGCACCATCGGGTTCGGCCACCCTGAAGCTGCCAGCGTCGAGACCGGCGAGTGCGCTGGCCACCGCATCGCGCACCGCGCCTGTGGTGGCGGGGGCGATACCGACCCGGTCTTCCCATGCAGCATCGATCGTCGCCTGCAACGCTGCGCTCATGACCTCAACCCCATATAGTGCGCCAGCCACGGGCCGAGCGCGCTGGTTTCATGATCGACGATGTCCGCCCAGTCGGCGCTTTCGGCCTGTTCCGAGCCATTGTTGATCCACAGGGTCGTCATGCCGAGCTGCTTTGCCGGGCGCAAGTTGCGCGCCATATCCTCCACCATGATCGTCCGGCGCGGATCGACGCCATGAGTGGTGCACAACGCGGTGTAGCTTCGGCTGTCGGGCTTGGGCAGATAGTTGGCGGCGCGAATATCGTAGATCGCCTCAAACACCGCGCCGAGGCCGAGCCGGTCTAGCACACGCTGGCCATAATCGGCATCGGCGTTGGTGAAGACGAGTTTGCGGCCGGGCAAATCGGCGATGGCGGCGGCCAGTTGCAGATCGGGCGACAGTTGGGTCAGGTCGATGTCGTGCACGTCGCGCAGATAATGGTCCGGATCGATGGCATGATGCGCCATCAGCCCGGCAAGAGTGGTGCCATGTTCGTGGAAATAGCGTTTTTGCAGCGCATGGGCGGCGGCGGCATCCGCGCCGGTGACGCGCGCGACATAGGCGGCGATCCGCCGATCCATCTGACCGAAAAAGCCGGTTGTCGCCGGGTAGAGCGTATTGTCGAGATCGAACAACCAGCAATCGATGGCATGCGTCGGGTGGGTTTGGGTCATCGGGCGCTGGCCTGCCCGCTCGCGCTGCCTTCGACAAGCCGATAATCGACGAGACGACACTCGACGCGGCGATAATCGCCGATATTAAGCATTGCTCAATAGCCGTATCGCCAGGGTCCTGTTCGAACGGCACGGGAGGCAGGGGCATGAACGACGGGACGATCGGCGCAGGGCGGGGGCTGGCCCCCACATTCCGGACCGGTGCTGCGCTGACGGTCATCGCGGCATTGCTTTCGGCATGCGGCGGGGGCGGATCGACGCCGCAACCGACACCGCCGCCGCCGGTTTCCTCCGCTCCGACGCCCGCGCCGACGCCAGCGCCACCTCCTGCACCGACGCCGGCACCTGCGCCGCCGCCGACCACCAATTTCAATACGGCGGAATTTCGCCGGTCCGATGGTGCTGCCTATCATGGTGCGGTGACCGCCTGGCAGGCGGGAGCGACCGGGGCGGGGATAACGGTGGGTGTTATCGATTCGGGGTTTGACGCGGACGCGCCCGAATTTGCCGGGCGATTCCACCCGCTGTCCGGCGATGTCGCTGGCGGCACCGGCCGGGGGTTCGACGACCTCGAAAGCGATGGCCATGGCACCAATGTCGCCGCCGTGCTGCTGGCGGCGCGCAACGACCGGGCGACGCTGGGCATCGCGTACGACGCGACATTGCTGGCGTTGCGCGCCGACCGGCCGGGCAGCTGCGTCACCACCGGGTCCGACGATGAAAGCGGTTGCCGTTTTTCGGACATTGCCATCGCTGCCGGGGTCGACCGCGCGATATTGGCACGGGCACGGGTGATCAACATCTCGCTTGGCGGATCGAGCCCGAGCACCAGCCTGCGCGAAGCCGTGGCGCGCGCAGCAGCAGCGGGCATCGTCGTCGTCATATCGGCGGGCAACGATGGCGACAGCACCGAAGCCGGGGTCGATCCGGCCAACCCCGATCCGTTCGCCCAAGGACTGCAGGCGGTGGGCAACGGCCATGTCATCATCGCCGGATCGAACGATGATAATGGGGCGATTTCGGCCTTCTCGAATCGGGCGGGCAGCTTTGCCGCCGCTTATCTGTTGGCGCTCGGCAGCCGCGTGTGCTGCGATTATGAAAATGGCGATTTGCGGCGCGAAACCCGGCCCGACGGGACATTTGTGTTCGTCGTCAGCGGCACATCCTTTTCCGCGCCGCAGATCGCCGGGGCAGCGGCGCTGCTGGCTCAGGCTTTTCCCAATCTGACCGGCAGCCAGATCGTCAGCCTGCTGCTCGGCAGCGCGCGCGATGCCGGTGCGGCCGGGACGGACCCGGTTTTCGGGCGCGGCATCCTCGACATCGCGCGCGCCTTCGCGCCGCAGGGCACGACGACATTGGCGGGAACGACGATCGCGCTGCCGCTCGGCAGCCCGATCGGCGGCACATCCGGGCCGATGGGCGATGCGGCGCTGCGGGGCGGCACCCGCGCCGTCATCCTTGACGGCTATCGGCGGGCCTATGGGGTCGATATCGCCGGATTGCTGGCCAGCGCGCCGGGGGCTGCGCCGTTGACCGCGGCGCTGGCGGGGCGGCAGCGCAATTTCGTCGCGGCGGATGCGGCGAGCAGTATCGCGATCACGCTGCTGCCGAGTCGCGATGATGGGCCGGGCAGGGCGCAGATCGGGCCGTTGATGCTGGACGGCGCGGGCGGCGCACGGGCGCGATTGCTGGCGGGCAGCATCGTGTCGCGGATTGCGCCGGGCAGCCGGATCGGCTTTGCCTTTGCGCGCGGTGCCGACGGCATTGCATCTGCGATGCGCGGTCTGCCGGGCGATGCCTTTCTGATTGCCGACGATGCAGCGTCCGACCGACTGATCGGCACTGCTGGCACCATGGCGTCGGCGTGGCGACAGACGGTCGGCGGCGGCTGGGCGCTGACCGCATCGGCGGAACGGGGCGATGTCGCCGGACTGTTGCCGCGCGACCGGCTGGGGCGGAGCGCGCTGCTCGACCGCGCATCGCCCTATGCGCGGCTGGGGCTTTCGGCGGACCGGACAGTCGGGCCGCTGGCGATCGGCTTTGGTGCGAGCCTGCTCGACGAGGATCGCACCCTGCTAGGCGCAAGGCCCGGCCCGAGCCTGGGCATCGGTGGCGGCAAGACGATATTTTTCGATGGCAATCTGCGTCTTGCGCCGGGCGGCAACTGGCACGTCGCGGCACAATGGCGCGAAGGCCGGACCCGGGCGACAGGCTCCGGACTGGCGGCCGCGGGGGGCAGTTTGCGGTCGAGAAGCTGGAGCATTGATGCCGCGCGGACCGGCGTGATTGCCGGTGCCGACCGCCTGGCGCTGCGCATCGCCCAGCCACTCAGGGTAACATCGGGCGGGATCGCGCTGACTTTGCCGGTCGGCTATGATTATGCGAGCGATCTGCCGATAGAGGGCGCAGCGCGCCTGTCGCTCGCGCCGCTGGGTCGCGAAACACTGGTCGAGGCGGCGTGGCAGATGCCACTGGCTGGCGGGCCACTGGCCGGGGGCGATGTGTCGCTCAACGCCTATTGGCGCAATCAGCCGGGCCATATCGCTGCGGCGCCCGACGATCTCGGAGCTGCCATACGCTTCGCACTCGGCTTTTGAGCTTGCAGCTTTTGACAGCGGCTGCCGTGGCTGCCACGCTGACCGAATGTTGGGAGCCTTATTGATGAGCATCGCTGCGGCGACTACCCCGTCCACTGCACCGGTGACCCCTGCCGACCCCGCGCGTCCGGCATGGACGCTGGTCATCCATGGTGGCGCAGGGACCATCGAGCGTGACCGGATAACGCCCGAACAGGATGCCGCGATCCGCGCCGCGCTGGATGCGGCGCTGGCGGCGGGTTCGCTGGTGCTCGGTGGCGGCGGTAGCGCGCTCGATGCGGTCGAGGCGGCGATCAAGCTGCTCGAGGACGATCCGCATTTCAATGCCGGCCGCGGTGCGGTGTTTACCTATGAAGGCCATATCGAACTCGATGCCGCGATCATGGATGGCAGCAATCGGGCGGCTGGCGCGGTGGCCCGGCTGTCGACCACGCGGCATCCGGTCAGCGCCGCCCGCGCGGTGATGGCGCACAGCCCGCATGTTCTGCTGACCGGTCAGGGCGCGGACGGGTTTGCTGCCGAACAGGGGCTGGAACAGGTGGCCAACAGCTGGTTCGAAACGCCCGAACGTCGCCGCCAGCTCGAAGAATTACGCGCGCGCCAAGCTATCGGCCCGGGCGCGTCCTGGTATGATGTCGACCTGAAATACGGTACTGTCGGCGCGGTCGCCCTCGATACGGCGGGGCATGTCGCCGCCGCCACTTCGACCGGCGGGCTGACCGGCAAACGCTGGGGGCGGATCGGCGACACCCCGCTGATCGGGGCGGGCACCTATGCCGACGACCGTGCCTGTGCGGTGTCTGCGACAGGCGCAGGCGAATATTTCATCAGGGTCGGCGTTGCGCATGAAATTTGCGCCCGTGCGCGATTGTCGGGCGAACCGCTGCAAGCAGCGGCCGATGCCGTGATGGCCGAGGTCCGCGATCTCGGCGGATCGGGCGGGGTGATTGTCACCGGGCCGGGCGGCGAAGCGGTGTTCAGTTTCACCACGCCGGGCATGTATCGCGGGCGCGCCGCTGCAGGCGGCCTGCACGAAGTGGCGATCTACGGGGATGAAGGCGGAAGGCTGACAGAGTGACCAAGCTTGCAAATCAGCTTCGGCGCTTGGTACCGCATCTTAAAAACACGCAGTTCCTAACGATCGCCACAATTTTTCTGCTAAGCATACTTACATTCAACATACTCTTCGACGCGTCTTCGCCAGACGATTATCCAAGGGAGGTTTTGGCGGCGTTGATCGGCACGATTATGGCCGCCGTCGTTACGACTCTGCTCCTTAATCAACAATCCGTTGGAGAAGAGTTGAAAGAGCGTAATGTAGAGGTGTTCCGAAAAAAATAGACGCCTACGAAAGCTTTATCGATACCGCATTGCTTCATGCAGAAGATGGACTGTCAGATGATGAAGTACGGGACCTGAGGCGATCAATATACTGCATGTCATTGGTTAGTGGTGCCGATACAGTTGATACACTAATTAGATATGTTCGCACAAATCACGTAAAAGATGATGATTGTGATATTTCAGAGGTAATCGGTGCGTTCCGTAAGGAGCTTCGGCTTGAACAATTGGCCGACACCACCCTTATCAATCTGGAAGCTATTGAAGCGAAATTGAGGGGCGATCTTGAGCCAGATATTGTGAAACTCAAACAGAATGATCTCAATCAGTTTACCAATGACATTTTCGAGAATTTGCTGACACGATTTCCAGAACAGGCAAAGGGAGCCTCTACATCGAAGGCGTACGGGACCCAAAATGGTCTTGATGCGTTTATCGAGTGTCAAAGTGGTCTGACCTGCTACGTTTCCGTCGAGTATCAACGGCAGGGTGTGTCGGGTTTTTTCGAATTCGAAGATCTTCATCCGAAGAAACGGATGGCAATTTTGAAATCTGCGATCAACATTGGATTACTGCAGGATACTGACTCACCTTTCACTATGAGTTTTTCATATGGCGAGGCCGCGGGCTGTGATCAAGATGAGACCGAAGCGTCGATTGCCCATTTTCCTGACATGACGTCTCTAACGGGTGCTTTAGCCGCGCTTGAAGAAGTGGCTCAAAGGACGAAAGCGTGATTGATCCAAAATTATTCTCGTCCCTCGTACCTTCAAGTATTCTCAACGAGGCGGGCTCTGTATTTTATTCCGGCATGGGGGCATTTAAGCAACCCAGCGATATTTACATCCTTGGGTTAAATCCGGGAGGTTCGCCATCTGACAATCAGGATGAGTCGATCGGCACAGACCTTAAAAGCTGGAGCAGTTTGCCCGAATTCTGGTCGGCATATGCTGATGCTTGCTGGGAAGGTTTCCCGGCGGGGCAATACAGCATGCAACCGCGCGTCGTTCACCTTTTTGAGCAGCTGGGGCAAGACCTACGAATGACCCCAGCGAGCAACGTCGTTTTTGTCCGGACCCGGAATGAAACTGATCTTGCTGCTCGAAAATCCGAGTTGCTTGATCTGTGCTGGCCGGTTCACGAGGCATTGATCCAGCGGTTGAGTGTCAGGACGATATTGTGCTTCGGCGCGACGGCGGGCCGCTGGGTCCGTCAAATGCTCTCCGCCGACATGGAAGTTGGATCGTTCAAGGAAGATAATTATCGAGGGTGGACAAGTGTAGCCCACACTAGCCCTGCGGACATTTGTGTCGTCACACTAACTCATCCGAGCAGGGCAGACTGGCGAAATCCGTCAGCCGATCCAACGCCACTTGTGAGAAAGGTAGTAAATCGCGTTTGAGGTGATCCAACTGGAACGCCTAGCTGGCAGGATATAATCAGCTGCCGAGTATCGCGTAGGGGCCGGGCTGATGCACGACTGGCCATTATTCTTTTTTCCGGAGAGCCGGGCGGCGCAGGAGCGGATGGCGCGGTTCATCCTGTTCGCCTCGAACCCGTTGACGTGAGCGCCCACTCGGGCTAGTGGCGCGCTCGCCCGATCAATGCGGTGCAGGCCTCTGGCCATGCGCAACCCGCAGAAGATCGAGCAGTACATATTGCCTGAACACTGTGCGATTCGGTGAAAGGTCCGGGGGCAGTCATGCCATCCGGTGCTTTTCGTGTTTTGCGGCTGGCCCCTCGAGCGGGGCCTGGCTGCGGGAATGGCCGCATATCGTTACAGAGTAACCAGCTATTAGGTGAAGACTTCATGCCTACGATTAACCAGCTCGTCCGCAAGGGCCGGGTTCCGCAGAAAGCGAAATCCAAGGTTCCCGCGATGGAAGCAAACCCGCAAAAGCGCGGCGTGTGCACTCGCGTCTATACCACGACCCCGAAAAAGCCGAACTCGGCTCTGCGCAAGGTTGCCAAGGTCCGCCTGACCAACCAGCGCGAGGTCATCACCTACATTCCGGGTGAGGGCCACAATCTGCAGGAGCATAGCGTCGTCCTGATCCGCGGCGGTCGTGTCCGCGATCTTCCCGGTGTGCGCTACCATGTGCTGCGCGGCGTTCTCGATACACAGGGTGTCAAGGACCGCAAGCAGAGCCGTTCGAAATATGGCGCGAAGCGTCCCAAATAATCCCGCGAGTAAGCCCCGAACAGGTTTTGGAACTGGCTGAAGAATACGAAGGAAGAAATTATGGCACGTCGTCGTCGTCCCGAACGCCGGGAAGTTCTGCCCGATCCCCAATATGGGGATGTGGTGCTCACCAAATTCATGAACTCGGTCATGTATGATGGCAAGAAGTCGGTGGCCGAATCGATCGTCTATGGCGCGCTCAGCACGGTCGAGACCAAGGCCAAGAAAGAGCCGATCGGGGTGTTCCACGACGCGCTCAACAACGTGAAGCCGGGCATCGAAGTGCGCAGCCGCCGCGTCGGTGGTGCGACCTATCAGGTGCCGGTCGAAGTGCGCAACGAACGCGCGCAGGCGCTTGCCATCCGCTGGCTGATCACGGCGGCGCGCAATCGCAGCGAGCCGACAATGGCTGGCCGCCTGTCGGGCGAAATCCTCGACGCGTCGAACAACCGTGGCAACGCGGTCAAGAAGCGCGAAGACACGCACCGCATGGCCGAAGCCAACCGCGCCTT
>JANNMK010000038.1:0-3353 GCA_031397785.1 Sphingomonas sp.
CGATGGCGATGCTTGTCGACCTGCGCAATTCGGGCGGCACCATGTGGCCTGCCGTCACGGTCATCGGCGCGGTGATTGCGACCGACATCGGTGCCTATGCGGCCGGGCGAACGATCGGCGGGCCGAAGATCGCCCCTGCGATCAGCCCTTCGAAAACCTGGGCAGGTCTAGGCGGCGGGGTCGTCGCCGCCACGCTTTGGCTGCTTGCGGCCAATGCGGGGATGGCAGCTAATCTGGCGGGCCTGGCCGGCGGGAGTGACGCCTATCATCCGGTCTTGCCAAGCTGGCCGACGCTGGGCATCAATGCGCTGGTCAGCGGAATTTTGGCCGCAACGGTCGCGCAAGCCGGCGATTTCTTTCAGAGCTGGATGAAGCGGCGTGCCGGTGTGAAGGATTCCGGCCAGCTGATTCCCGGGCATGGCGGGTTGTTCGACCGGGTCGACGGATTGCTGGCCCTGCTGCTGTTTTACGCTGTATTGCAAGTGACGCTGTGGCGATGAACCGTACCCTCTCCATTTTCGGCGCTACCGGGTCCGTGGGGCAATCGACGCTCGACCTTGTCCGGCGTAATCGCGATGCCTGGGACATAATCGCGCTGACCGCGAACAGCGATGTGGCAGGGTTGGCGGCACTGGCGCTGGAGTTTCGGCCCAAGGTTGCGGTGATCGGCGATGCAGCCTGCGCGGGCGATTTGCGGCAGGCGCTGGCGGGACAGGGAGTGATTGTCGCCGCTGGCGAAGATGCATTGATCGACGCGGCGCGAATGGGCGCGGATGTGACCATGGCGGCCATCGTCGGCTGTGCGGGGCTCGCGCCGGTAATGGCGGCGATCGAAGGCGGCAAGATCGTCGCGCTCGCCAACAAGGAATCGCTGGTCGCGGCAGGCGCGCTGATGATGGCGGCGGCGGGAGCGTCGGGCGCGACCATTCTCCCGGTCGATTCAGAGCATAATGCAATTTTTCAGTGCCTGTCGGGCGATCTGGCGCGGGTCGCCAAAATCACGCTGACTGCCAGCGGCGGACCGTTCCGCACGTGGAGCCGTGACGCCATGGCGGCGGTGACACCTGCGCAGGCGGTCAAGCATCCGAACTGGTCGATGGGGGCCAAGATCAGCGTGGATTCGGCGACATTGTTCAACAAGGGGCTCGAATTGATCGAGGCCTATCATCTGTTCCCGGTCGGACTGGAGCGGCTCGATATTGTCGTCCACCCGCAATCGGTGGTGCATTCGATGGTCGGATATATTGACGGATCGACGCTGGCGCAGCTCGGCCCGCCCGATATGCGGGTGCCGATTGCGTCCGCGCTGGCCTGGCCCGACCGGATGGCAACGCCCTGCGCGCCGCTCGATCTGGCAAATATCGGCACGCTCGAATTCGAAGCTCCCGATCCGGCGAAATTTCCTGCGCTCGGCTTGTGCAGGGCCGCGATCGCCGAGGGTGGCGGGCGGCCGGCGCAATTGAATGCCGTCAATGAAATCGCGGTCGCGGCTTTTCTGGCTGGGCGCATCGGCTTTCTCGACATTGCCGACTTCGTTGCGCGGGCCATGGACGGCGATGCCCCGATTGCGCCACAATCGCTTCATGATGTGTTCAACCTCGACAGGCAAAGCCGCGTTCGTGCGGAGGAAATGGTGAGAGAGCTTGCAGATGTTCGATAGCCCGTCGGCGCTGTTCACGGTGCTGGCGTTTCTCGCGGTGCTCGGCCCGCTCGTGTTTCTGCACGAGCTGGGCCATTATCTCGTCGGGCGCTGGTGCGGCATCCGCGCCGACACGTTCTCAATCGGCTTCGGGCGCGAAGTCGTCGGCTGGACAGACAAGCGTGGCACTCGCTGGAAAGTCGGCTGGCTGCCGCTGGGCGGCTATGTCCAGTTTGCGGGAGATGATGACGCGGTATCGACCCCGCATGAAGTGACCGCATCCGAACCCGCAGGCAGTTTCGGTGCTGCATCCTTGTGGAAACGGTCGCTCACCGTCGCGGCAGGGCCGATCGCCAACTTCATCGTCGCCATCGTCATCCTGACCGGATTTGCGATGATCTACGGCCGACCGACAACATTGCCGGTTGCAGCGATGGTCCAGCCAGGATCGCCCGCTGCCGAAGCGGGGATACTGCCCGGCGACCGGATTGTGTCCATCGACGGACGCGCAATGGCGTCGTTCCAAGACATCCCGATGGCTGTGGTCCATAACAGCGGAACCGCCATGGATTTCGTCATCGAACGCGATGGAACGCGCTCGGCATTGCGGTTCGCGCCAGTCATCGTTGCTGAAAAGGACAGGTTCGGCAATGACGTGAAACGCGCTATCATCGGCATCAGCACCCCTAATGTCAGCTATGCCGCCGTGCCGCTGCTCGAAACACCGGTGGTGGCAACCCAATTGGCATGGCGCATAGTCCGCCAGATGGGCGAGGTGATCGGGCAATTGCTGACCGGCAACCGTTCGATCAAGGATCTGGGCGGGCCGCTGATGATCGCCAAGGCATCGGGTGAGCAGGCATCGCTTGGCTGGGCACCATTTTTGTCGTTCGTCGCGCTGATTTCGCTCAATCTCGGATTCGTCAATCTGCTGCCGCTGCCGATGCTCGACGGTGGCCATCTGCTGTTCAACGCAATCGAAGCGATCCGGCGGCGTCCGGTCAGCGTCGCGACGCAGCAATGGGCGTTCCGCGCAGGGTTTGCGGCGCTGGCCAGCCTGATGATCGTCGTGACCTTCAACGATTTGGGCGCTTTCGGCCTCTGGCAGCGTCTCGCCGGGTTGATTGGTTGATGAAGCTGGGGCAGAGGGGCGCATCCATTCGGGGCAGAACGGCAAAGCGGAGCGGGGGCTGCGGGTTGGCGGGAAACTATATGACGTGTAAGGATTATCGCCCGTGAAGGCCAAAAGCCCCATCGCCCGCCAGATTATCGCAGGCCTGATGACCGGGTCGATCCTGGCAAGCCAGAGTGTCGGTGCATCTGCTCAGGCTATCCCGTCGGCGCAAAGCGCACCGCGCCCGGCGCCGGTTGCCCCACCGACCGCGCCCGCCATCATTCCCGCACAGCCGGTAGCGCCGACCGCCCAGCGCCAGGTGCGCGCGATTACCGTGGTCGGCAATCAGCGGCTCGAACCGGACACGATCCGCGCCTATGCCAACCTTCGCGTCGGGCAGAATTACGACCGCGCCACGCTCGATGCCGCGTTGCGCGCATTGTCGCAGACCGAGCTGTTCGCCGATTTCCAGATCACCGACAACGACGGCGCGCTGGTCATCCAGGTGACGGAAAACCCGGTGATCAACCGCATCATCCTCGAAGGCAACGAGCGGCTCAAGGAAGACAAGATCCGCCCCGAACTGCGGCTCGCGCCGCG
>JANNMK010000039.1:0-7329 GCA_031397785.1 Sphingomonas sp.
CACGATCATCGGTCGCGCGCTTGCAAACCTGCGGCTCGGCAGCGATGCAGTCATTCCGGTCGTCCACCTGACCGCGCGGCTGGGTGATAGGGTCGAAGACATCGTTTACTGGACCCGGATCGGCGAAGATTTCCCGCAGACGGCAGGGCAGCAGCGCAACGATCGCCTGATGGCATCGCTCAAGGGCTATGTCGGCGACGGCATATTGGCGCGCGCATCGGCCATCCGCAACGATGGACAGCCGCAACATGCACGCATCGAAGGATTTGTCGGTGCAATGGTCGCCAATATCGCGCCAACAAACCGCAAGGCCCTGATCGGAACCGCGCGCGCCGCCGCACTCGCTTGAGCCCCCGCTCACCGACTGCAACCTGTCGGCCGGTCGGCTCGGCCCATCTGCATGATAATCCCGGTCTGATGATAGACGACGGCACGGCGCTATTGGCTCCGGGCTTGTGGCGGCATAGTGCCGTCCGGCGGCTGACCAGCGCAAGCACCCTGGCCTGACGACTTCGGTCGCTTGAGACAGTCCGGAATGCGACGACCGCAATCAGCCGGACCGATAGCGAGCCTGGCCGGTCAGGATCTTCACCAGCGCTCGCTAAAGGCCCCTGGCCCGCATTCCTAATCCATGCCCCGAACAGCGAAAGGGCCGGGTGTTTCCACCCGGCCCTTCGGAAAACTCATCGTTACCGGTGTCAGGCGAAAGACACGCCAGTG
This sequence comes from Sphingomonas sp., assembly GCA_031397785.1. GTDB lineage: Bacteria > Pseudomonadota > Alphaproteobacteria > Sphingomonadales > Sphingomonadaceae > Sphingopyxis. Next base: position 721 of record JANNMK010000039.1, read on the forward strand.
TTGGTAACCGCCTTGCGACGGCGCAACGCGCCACCGACGAGGCCGAAGCCCAGGATCATGAACGCCCAGGTTGCCGGCTCAGGCACAGCGCCGAGGCTGAGTGCGCCGGAATAGCTGCCATTCGGCTGCGAGGTGCCCCGAACGCTCAGCGTATAGGTGCCGGCGGTGAGAAGCTTGTTGGTGATCGAGCGGAACTCGGGGTTGCCCGATCCGACGCCTGGCGACCAGATGAGGCCGCTTGCCGGCAGGCCGGGTCCGAACAGCCGTGTGCCGTTCGTGCCGAAATTGACATCAGACCGCGGGCCGCTGATTGCGCTGTTCAGGGTACCGTTCAGCTTCTTTGCGAAGGCAATGGTGAAGGTGAACATGTCGGTGAACGGGCTCACCACGCCGTCCGCAGCGGTCGGGTTACCGAATGTGCACGACGATGCGTTGGTCGCGCTGTCGCACGAGATGGTTGGAACGGCATATGCCGGGGCGCTGAAAGCGGCTGCAGCAAGCGCTGCTGCGGCGACTTTTGTCAGAGAGAGGTTTTTCACTGGGACAACTCCGTCAGTTAATAGGTTCGACGGCAGAGCCGCCCCTGGATTCGACCTTATGTTCTGTCGCTCTTCCTAAACGATTCGTCGCAAATTTCAATAACTTTATGTTAACCTTGCCAGCCGGACAGGGTTAACCGGCAGACAGACCTGTGCGAATGTGACACATATTCGCCAATAGCCTGTCGCAAATATCAGTAGAGAATTGGTATCGGCCCTTAAATAGCGTGGGCAGGACGAGTCACCAGCCAGACATAGGTCGATGCACCATCTTCGACAAAGCGCCATGCGCCTTGCGGATGATCGGGGCATGGTTCGAACAGTGATTTTTGCGGGGCCGGCAATTGTTCGATCTGCGCCACCAGTGGAGCCGGTGCGATGACCCCGCCATTGGCGACGGCTTCTGCGGCCAGATCTGCCAATATGCCATCGGTCTGCGTGGCATTCTGCGGCGAAAACGCAAACCGTGCGGCAGGTGACAGGCGGCTGCCGATGTCGTCGGCTGCCCTTTGCCGGGCGGTGTCGACATGCGCGGCATCGACCTCCCGCAATCCGTCTTCGCCCGCAGCCAGCGCCGCATGCTGGCCGATCAACGCCGCCAGATAGGGCAGGCCAGCCGAATGTGCGACCAGCCGCCCAACGGCATGGTCCGAAAACCTCACCTTTCCGGCGTTTTCGCCGATTGCGACCAGTTCGCGCACTTCGTCGTCGGTCATGTTCGGAACGCCGATGCCGACGATGTTGCGGCGGATCGACGGGACATGGGCGATCAGATCAGTGAGGTTGGATGCTACGCCGGCAATCAGCAACTGGACCGGGATGGCGCGATCCGAAAGATTCTTGATCAGTTCGGCAATGCCGTTGCGAAAGCGCGGCGATGTCGCCCGATCGAATTCGTCGAGAATGATCAGTATCCGCGTGCCCGATATGCTGGCCATCAGTTCGCTGAGTTGCGACACTGTAAAATTGCCTTCGGGCAACCGGTCGGCGAGGGTTCCGCCCTGTTCGACCGCCTCCACCGACGGATCGAATTCATTGTCGTAGAGCAACGGGATGCGTGCCGCGATCGCCCGGAATGTTTCCGAAAAATCAGTATCCTCGCCGCACGATGTATATTGCACGACATATTTTGCCTTGGTCGCCAATTCTCTTACGACGCGCAGCACCGATGTCTTGCCAATCCCGCGATCGCCATAGACGATGACGTGGAGATGCTGGTCCTCGATGGCGCGAATGACCCGGCGCAGCAAATCGGTTCGCCCCGCAAACAAGGCTGCGCTCGCCACCGGCTGCGACGGCAGAAAGGCCCGGCGATAGGCCGCCCGGGCGCTGCTGAACGCGCCGGTGCCGGTCATCGGATCGAGGATGCTGGCCGAGGAGGCAAATCCCGGCACGGCGGACAAAGGCTCTACAGGTGCCGCGAGCTGTTCGAAGGGAAAGTCCTGTGCGTAATCGATATAATCGATTTGTTCGACTTGCCCGCGTTTGAAGATTCGGGAGAACCAATTCATCTGTCACTACTTCTTGTTAACGATGGACTGTTTCAGCTGGCGCCATTACCCGGCATCGTGACCTTGAGCACCAGGATGAGATAGGCCCCCACGGCGATCAGAACCGCGAATGCGGCAATGCCATAGCCTTCGTTGCCGACATAGTTGGCGAGTGCGCAGCCCACCGACGGGGGCAGATAATGCCAGATGGTGTCCGGTGGTTCATCCATCGTAGAGCGTTGTAAAAACAGGATGATGAGACCGGCAAACACCGCCATCGTCACCCAGTCGTAGATCGTTTCCATCAACAAAGTCCGTTCGGGCAATCGTGGACCAGGCATCCGCCGACCAAAAAAATCCTGCATGTCGACGCGCTCGATAGGACTTTCGTCACTATTTGCATGCAGACAAGTGACGGTGCGCTATAGGACAGCAAAGTCGGCAAGCGCAAATGATACTAGCATGAAGGTGATGATATGCGTGTGCAGATGACTGGTATGGCCATCGCGGTGGCAGCGGCGATAGTTGCGGTTGCGCTATGCGGTGTCGCTCTGGCGTGGCAACCCGCCGGGGCATCGTCGGCGCAGGCCATGGTCGACGCCGCCCGTTCGGGCCAGACCATCACTCTGCCCGCCGGAGACCATGGGGCGCTGACAATCACCAGCCGCCGCTTCGCCCAGCCGGTGCGCATCAACGCCGCCGGTGCCCGCTTCTCGAGCATCGTCGTGCGTGGCAGCCAGGGCATCTACATCGCCGGCGGGACTGTGATCGGCCCGGGCGGCCGCAGCTACGGCGTCCATATCGACCGGTCGAACAATGTCCGCATCACCGACATGAGCATCACGGGCGCGCACCGCGGCATCGTTATCGGGCGCAGCACCGATGTGCAGACCGTCGGCAACCAGCTGGTCGGGCTGCTGGCCGAGGGAATCAACGTCGCCCAGTCGCAACGCATCCTCGTCGCGCGCAATGCCTGCCGCAATTTTAACCCCATCCCCGCCACCTATCGCCCCGACGGATCGCTGCTGCGTGATGGCGACCATCCCGATTGCATCCAGGCATGGTCGAGGCCCGACGCACCGCCGACCAGCGATGTCCGCGTCATCGGCAATACCGCCGACGGCTATATGCAGGGCGTGTTCTTCGGCAATCACGTCCGTGATGGCGTCGATGACGGCGGCTTCGACCGGATCGTCATCCGCGACAACATCGTGCGCGTCAGCATGTCGAACGGCATCATGCTGGGCTCCGCGCGCAACAGCGAAGTCGTCGGGAATCAGGTGCTGACCATCCCGGGGTCGATGTCGGCGCGGGACCGCACCCGGCCAATCCGTGCCAATCTGAGCATCAGCAACCCGACCAACGTCCGCGCCTGCGGCAACCGCGTCGATGCCGTGCCCAATGCCCCGGCGGCCCTGCCCTGCCGTTGACGGGCGATACGCACCCCGGCTGACCAGCACCACGGCGGCAGTTCGAACGGGCAAGGCACGGGAGACGGTGGATTATCGCTTGTGCGTCGGCTACCCGCTGCTGACGCACAACCTGCCGTACTCGTGCCAGCAGTTTTAGGGGCCAGCGGATGTTTACCGATGCACTGGGCAGCCAAGGGCAGCGGACCATGCTGGTCGATGCCGATGGGTCAGCGGTCAGCTATGCCGAAATGGCCGCCCGATGCGCCGATCATCATGCCATCATCGTCAGCCAGACCGGGCAGGACAGGCCGCTCGCGCTGATCGAATGCGCCAACAGTATCGCCTGCATCTCTGCCTATCTTGCCTGCCTGTCCGCGCGCATCCCGGTCATTCTGGTCCAGTCGGGCAGCGATGCGGCGCGCATCGTCGAACGCTACGCGCCACAGATCCGCTATTGCTCGCAAAACCATCGCTGGCAAACGCTCGAACCCGGCGCCGCAACCGCCTGTCACCCGGATCTCGCCGTGCTGCTCGCGACATCGGGGTCGACCGGTACGCCCAAGCTGGTGCGGCTATCGTACCGTAATATCGATGCCAATGCCCGCGCTATTGCCGACTATCTCGCCATTTCGCAGCATGACCGGGCAATCACCAGCCTGCCGTTCAGCTATTCCTTCGGCCTGTCGGTCGTCCATTCGCACATCGCGGCGGGTGCCTCGCTGCTCGTCACCGACCTGTCGGTGATCCAGCCGGAATTCTGGCAGGCGTTTGATTCGCATGGCTGCACCAGCTTCGCCGGTGTGCCCTATAGTTACGAACTGCTCGACCGCGCCGGTTTTCGGGCGGAACGCCATCCCGGCCTGAAAACGCTGACCCAGGCTGGCGGGCGGATGCCGGCCGAAAGGGTGGCCGATTTTGCGGCCTATGCACGGGACAATGATGCACGATTGTTCGTCAGGTACGGCCAGACGGAGGCTACCGCCCGGATGGCCTATGTCCCTGCTGACCTGATCGCCGCCAATCCCGGCAGCATCGGCGTCGCCATACCCGGCGGACGCTTCGACCTGGTCGATGACGATGGGGCCGCAATCCTCACCGCCAATCAGCCCGGCGAACTGGTCTACAGCGGCCCCAATGTCATGATGGGCTATGCAACGCAGGCCGACGATCTCGCGCTGGCGGCCATGCCGGAACGGCTCGCCACCGGCGACATCGCACAGCGTGACGATCATGGACTGTACAGCATTGTCGGCCGGATCAGCCGGTTCAGCAAGCTGGCGGGCATGCGCGTCGGCCATGACGCCGTGGAACAATTGCTCGCCGAAAACGGCATTGCGGCGCTGGTGACCGGCGACGACAGGCGCATCGACATCGCGGTCACCAATGGCTCTGCCGACCATGCCGCCGCCATCGCCACGGAACAGGCGCGCATCCCGGCGGATATGGTGACCGCCAGTTTCCATGCCGATCCGCCCCGGCTGGCCAATGGCAAACCTGACTATGCGGCCATTCGCCAGCATGGCGATGCTCTGGCGCGCGATGCCATGCGGCGGCGGCGGTCGGACGGTCTTGGCGTTTCGCTCGCCCGCGCGCTCGGTCGCCAGCATATCGACCCCGCTGCCTCCTTCGCATCGCTGGGCGGCGATTCGCTCAATTATATCCAGGCATCGCTAGTGATCGAAAAGGCGCTGGGCACCCTGCCCCCTGACTGGGAAACCATGCCGGTCGCCGATCTCGAACGGCTGGTGCCGCACAGCGCGCCTGCACCCACTCGATGGTTCAGCCCGGTGGCGATCGAGACAGAAACTCTGGTGCGCTTTGCGGCGCTGATGGCGGTCATCATCGGCCATGCCGCGCCGCTGCAAACCGAGTGGCTGCGCGGCGGCGCGCTGGTTCTCTTGATGATGGCGGGCTACAGCTTTGCCCGCTTCCAGAGGCCGTGGCTGCTGCGCGGGGAATTTTGGCAGGCGGTTTCCGGCACGGTGATGCGGGTCGTCATCCCTTATTATCTGGTCATGCTGCTGATCCTCGCCACAGCGCGCGGTATCGAACAGGACTGGGGCTGGCTGGCGCTGCTCAGCACATTTACCGTCGATCAGCGCGGTCCGCTGTTCGCCTTCTGGTTTATCGAAGTGTTGCTGCATTCGATGGCGATCATCGTCATGCTGCTGTCGCTGCCATCGCTGCGCCGCTTTGCAGCAGCCTCGCCATTCGCATCATGGCTGTGCCTGATGACGATGGCGGCGGCACTGAAATTTGGCGTGCCGATGGTCTGGAGCGACAATCAGCAGAATAGTCTGACCGTCGATGCCTGGTTTTATGCTTATGCCACCGGTTGGGGACTGTGGCTGGCCCGCACTTGGCCGCAGAAAGCGGCGGTGATCGCTTTCGCGGCAGCGCTCGCCGTCGCCAACTGGGGGCCGGTGTCGAGCAGGCCGCTCATGTTGGTCGGCGCAATAGTGTTGCTGGCCACCATCGCACGGCTATGGCTGCCACGGTTGCTGGCGACGGCGGTCAAACAATGGTCGGCAGCGGCCTATTTCATCTATCTGGCGCACGTCATCGTCATCCATATCGTCCTGCACATGGCAAAACTGCCCCTGGCGCCGTGGCAGACCATCCTTCTGGTGATCGCCCTCGCCGCCATATCGGGCCTTATCGGCAAATTCTGCTGGGGATGGCTGGTCGGTAAATTTGGCGCGATGGTGGCGGTTCGAAGCGCTGCACCGCAAGGCATGCAGGCCAGTCGATGAAGGACAAGTCGAGTGCAATTTCCCTGATCAGGCGGCATTTTCCATCGATCGCTTCGCTGGCGGTTCGCGCCCTGGCGGTGCTTGCCGGCTTCATCATAACCTTCATCATCGGGCGCACCTGGGGACCGGAGGCGAATGGCATCTATGCGCTCGTCACCCAGACCGCGATGTTCCTGTCGGTCATCGCGGTCGGCGGCCTCGACCTTGCGGTGGTCAGGGATTTTTCGGGAGCAGTGGCGCGTAACCGCCCGGTCGCGCTGGCCAGCTTCCTGCGGGTCATCGCCTACTCCAGCGGATTTGCCGCCATCATCGTCGCCATCCTGCTGGTCGGCGGGGAAACCGCGATGCGCTGGATGGTCGGCGCACAGCTGCCTGCCACAGCTTTGACGGTGCTGTGCGTGCTCATCCTCGCCCG
>JANNMK010000064.1:0-16171 GCA_031397785.1 Sphingomonas sp.
CGCGCGTCACGATCTCGCGCATGTCATGGCCGAGGCGGTCCAACACCTGTTCCCCGGTACGCAGATCACCTTCGGACCCGCCACCGACGACGGCTTCTATTACGACTTCGCGCCGAAAGACCGCCCCTTCACCGAGGACGATCTCCCCGCCATCGAGACCGAGATGCGCGCGATCATCGCGCGCAACGAGCCGTTCGTGCGCGAAGTCTGGAGCCGCGAGCAGTTGATCGAGACGTGGCAGCGCCAGGGCGAGAGTTTCAAGGCGGAGTGGGCGGCGGAATTGCCCGAGGGCGAGGAGCTGTCGGTTTACTGGTCGGGCGACCAGTGGATGGACATGTGCCGGGGGCCGCACTTGGCGTCGACCGGCAAGCTCGATCCGGCGGCATTCAAGCTGATGCGGGTTTCGGGGGCCTATTGGCGGGGTGATCAGGCCAATGCGCAGCTTTCCCGCATCTATGGTACCGGCTGGCTCAACAAGAAACAGCTCGACGCGCATCTGCTGCGGCTCGAGGAAGCGGCCAAGCGCGACCACCGGCGGCTGGGGCAGGACATGGACCTGTTCCACCTGCAGGCGGAGGCGCATGGCAGCGTGTTCTGGCACCCCAATGGCTTCACCATCTGGCGCCAGCTCGAGGCCTATATGCGCCGCGCCATCGATGGCACAGGCTATCAGGAGGTCAAGACGCCGCAGGTGATGGACGCGCGCCAGTGGGAGCAATCGGGCCATTGGGGCAAGTATCGCGCCAATATGTTCGTCATCCCCGACGAGGTGCCGAACGTCGATGATGAGGGGCCGGTGATTTCGGGCGACGCCGACTGGATGGCGCTGAAGCCGATGAACTGTCCGGCGCATGTCCTGATTTTCCGGCAGGGGATCAAGTCCTACCGCGACCTGCCGCTGCGCCTGTACGAAAATGGCTGTTGCCATCGCAACGAGCCGCATGGCGCGCTGCACGGGCTGATGCGGGTACGGCAGTTCACGCAGGACGATGCGCATATCTTTTGCCGGGAAGACCAGATCGTCGCCGAGGTGCAGGATTTCTGTGCACTGGCAGATCGCATCTATCGCGATTTCGGCTTTACTTACTCGATCAAGCTGGCGCTGCGCCCCGAGCAGCGCTTTGGCAGCGAGGCCGATTGGGACAAGGCGGAGAATGAGCTGCGCGATGCGGTGGTGCGCGCGGGGCTGGCGACGGCGGACTATGGCTGGGAGGAGTTGCCGGGTGAGGGGGCGTTTTATGCGCCGAAACTCGAATGGCATCTGACCGACGCGATCGGCCGAACATGGCAGGTCGGGACTATCCAGTCCGACCGGGTGCTGCCCGAGCGGCTCGACGCGAGCTATGTCGGCGAAGATGGCGCGCGCCACCGCCCGATGATGCTGCACCGCGCGATATTCGGCAGTTACGAGCGGTTCATCGGCATATTGATCGAACATTATGCCGGGCGATTCCCGATGTGGCTCGCCCCGGTGCAGGCGGTGGTGGCGACGATCGTCTCCGACGCCGATGGCTATGCGGGCGAGGTTGCCGGGCAATTGAAGGCCACGGGCATCCGCGTCGAAACCGACGTCCGCAACGAAAAGATCAACTATAAGGTCCGCGAACACAGCATCGCCAAAGTGCCGCATATCCTGGTGGTCGGCGGGCGCGAGGCGGCGGAGGGCACGGTGGCTATCCGCACCTTGGGCTCCGACGGGCAGCGGATCATGAGCCTTGCGGACGCAATTGCCATGTTGCGCGATGAGGCGACGCCGCCGGATTTGCGGGGGTAAGCGATGCGGGCGCTGATTTATGCATCGCTGGCGCTCAACATCGTCGTGTTGGTGCCGGTGTGCTCTGGCCTGATGAGCAATGCCAGTTGGACTGCGGCAGCCTACGGCCCCGAATCGGCAGCGCGCGGGATTTTGCTCGCGGTCTATGGCGCGATCCTGTTATGTTCGGTCGGGCTGCTTCTCAAACCGCTGCCGTTGATGGTTGCCGCGCTGCTGATCGTGCAGATCGTCTATAAATTGATGACGCCACTGACCGTCGGTAGTTTCACCAATCCGGTGGTCATCAGCAACATCGCCATCGCCGCCTTTCACAGCGTGACGCTGTGGGCGATCTGGCGGGGACAGCATGGCTGACCTGAGCGCGGGGTTGCATCTGTGATGGCGCTGCTCCGCCGCTGGCGCTGGTGGTTGCTGGCGCTGGTCGTGATCGGACTGGGTGTAACCGCGCGCGGATATTGGAATGCGACGCGCGATCCCATCATCCGCACCGCGACGCTGGCGGTGGCCGATTGGCCCGAGGGGCAGCCACCGATCAAGCTGTTGCTGCTCTCCGACATCCATGTCGCGGGGCCGGACATGCCGCCGGAACGGCTGGGGCGGCTGGTGGCCGGTTTCAACGCGCTGCGCCCTGACCTTATATTGATCGGCGGCGATCTGGTCAGTGAAAAGCGGGTGGCCACGCATATCTATACCCCCGCCGAAATCGTCGCGCCGCTTGGCGGATTGCGTGCGCCGCTCGGCACCGTGGTGGCGCTGGGCAATCATGATCACTGGTTCGACCCGGCTGCATTGACCGCCGAATTGCGCCGCCATGGCCTGACCGTGCTCGCCAATCAAGCGGTGCGGCGCGGGCCGCTGATCGTCGGCGGGGTCGATGACGATTATTCGGGGCATGACGATCTGGCCGCAACTTTTGCCGCTATGGACGCGCTGCCGCCCGCCCCGCGCATCCTCATCACCCACAGCCCCGACATCGTCCCCGATTTGCCGCAACCGGTGGCGGCAGTGTTTGCCGGGCACACCCATTGCGGACAGATCGCGCTGCCGGTGATCGGCCCGGTCAGCTATGTCTCGCGCTATGGCGACCGTTTTGCCTGCGGGGTGATCGACGATGCCGGTCAGACGGTGGTGGTCGGCGCGGGGCTGGGCACCAGCATCCTGCCGCTGCGCTATGGGGTACCTCCCGATGCATGGCTGGTGACTTTGGGACCGGCAGACGCTGATCGATGATGCTGAAATTCGAGATACGGGAGAGTGACTATGCGTGCCATCATGTTTGCCGGACTGCCGCTGTTGCTGGCGCTCACCGCCTGCGGTGCGGCGGTCGAGAGTTTCAATGCGGTGGGGGAAGGCGTCGAGGCCGAGCAGGCTGCGGCTGCACAGCGGGCGGCCTATTCTCCCGCCCAGACCGCTTTTGCTGCCGCCAATGACCGTATGCATGCGGGAATGAGCGATATTCCTACCGATGCCGATGTCGCGTTCATGGCGGGCATGATCCCGCATCATCAGGGCGCGAACGATATGGCGCGCGTGGTTCTGGAGCATGGCGATGATGAGGCGACCAAGGCGCTCGCCCGGCGGGTGATTGCGGCGCAGGAGGGCGAGATAGCCGAGATGCGCGCTTGGCTGGCGAAAAATGGCGCGGCAGCACCGGCTGCTGCGGCGGATAGCGCCGCGCCGGTCGATCATGGCGCCATGGGCCACTGATATTCGCCACTGATATGCGCCGCTGCACCCCAGGCGGCGTGACTGCGCCGCAACATTGCGACAGGAAAGCGCGCGCCAATACTGGCGGCGGGTTCCGTTCGCGCCTATAATGCGCTAAATCATCTATGAAACTACCGAGGAGTGACCATTATACCACCGCCACCCGTTCGCCGTCCCATGATGTCCGCCCCCCCGCGTGGCGGCCCGCGCTTCAATAATTTCATCACCGTTCCCAAAGTCCGCGTCATCGATGACGAGGGCGAAAATCTGGGCGTGATGCTGACGGCGGAAGCAATCGAAGCGGCGGCAGAGGTTGGCCTGGATCTGGTCGAAGTATCGCCCAACGCCGATCCGCCGGTGTGCAAATTCCTCGATGTCGGCAAATTCAAATATGAGGCCCAGAAAAAGGCCAATGTCGCGCGCAAATCGCAACGGACGCAGGAGATCAAGGAAATCAAGATGCGTCCGAACATCGACGATCATGATTTCGATACCAAGATGAAGAAGGTCGTCGATTTCCTGACCGAAGGCGACAAGGTCAAGATGACCATGCGGTTTCGCGGCCGTGAAATGTCGCACATGCAGCTTGGCCTGGACGTGCTGAAGCGGGTTGCCGAACAGACCGAAGCCATCGCCAAGGTGGAGGCTCATCCGCGCACCGAAGGGCGGCAGATGGTCATGGTTATCGCGCCGAAATAAGCCTTTTTCGTCATTGCGAGCGCAGCGAAGCAACCCAGTGCGGTTTAGTGACGCCTGGGTTGCTTCGCTGCGCTCGCAATGACGGCTGGTCTACTGTTTACGGTGCCCAGCGGGCACTCACCAGCGTTGGGTAGAACCGCTGGAGCGCTGCCAGTTTCGGTGCATCCCAGCTGCGGATGTAGCCATGATCGGGATTGCGACGCATGAAATCCTGATGATAGGCCTCGGCCGGATAAAAGATCATCGGCGTTTCGACGCGAGTGACGATCGGATCGCTCCAATGGTTGCCGCGTCGCAACTGCGCCAGATAGGCGGTGGCGACGCGGCGCTGGGCCGCATTCACCGGCACGATGGCACTGCGATACTGGCTGCCGACGTCGGGTCCCTGCCGGTTCAATGTCGTCGGGTCGGCTACCACCGAAAAAAGGATCTGCAGCAATGTGCCGTAGCTGACGACGCGCGGGTCGTAGGTGATCCGCACCGCTTCGGCATGTCCGGTGTCGCCATCGCTGGTACGGTCGTACGTCGCGGTATCGGCACTGCCGCCGTGATAGCCCGCTGTCACCCGGGTAACTCCGCGCACCCGGCTGAACACGCCTTCGACACCCCAGAAGCAGCCGCCCGCAAAGATGGCCGTCGCACTGGTGCGGGTATCGGCCGGATCGAGCACGGGCGCAGGCAGGCGCACCGGCTCCTCCGCCGAAACTGGGGCATAAACCGGAGCGATAAGCGCCAGGCTGACCGGCACCGCAATCGCCAGCGATGCGGCCAGTGCGGTCAGACGGATCATCGGGTCGCGATTTGTATGGTTGCGCTGGATGGCGCGGCGATCGTCGTAGCGGCAATGCCGGCGCTGCCGATGAGGAAGCCGATGAGCAGCATGCGCGCTGTTTCGGACCGCAGGAGCGAGGGTGTTTTCATGGGAGGGGACATCCCTTTGTCGTTAAGTCTTATCAAGAGATACGGCGGAAATCGTCATTCGGTTTCACCGCAGTAAAATTTCTGTGGCACCCTGCTCTGTGAATGTCCGTGACGGCACGCACAGGCAAGGCGGCTTTCCTGCGTCTTTTCGCCTGAGCCTGCGATGAACGATAGCGTTATGACCTGAGGTCGGCGCACGCCCGCTGGATACGACGGCACGCATCTTTCAAAATATCCAGCGAGGTTGCGTAGCTGATCCGGAAGGCAGGGCTGAGGCCGAAAGCATGGCCCGGCACAGCCGCGACCCGGGCGTCCGAGATGAAATAATCGATCAGCGCCGCATCGTTATCGATCATCGAACCATCGGGCGCGCGTTTGCCGATGCAGCCGCTGGCATCGGGATAGACATAGAACGCCCCTTCGGGCGTGGGGCACGACAGGCCAGGCGCATCGTTGAGCATGGCGACGACGACATCGCGGCGTTCGCGGAATGCGGCGTTCCGTTCGTCGAGGAAATCCTGAGGTCCATTAAGCGCGGCGGTCGCGGCCGCCTGTGCGATCGAGCAAGGGTTCGATGTCGACTGCGATTGCAGCTTGGCCATCGCCTTGACGATCCATGCCGGACCGCCCGCATAACCGATCCGCCAGCCGGTCATCGCATAAGCCTTCGAACAGCCGTTGACGGTCAGCACCCTGTCGTAAAGGTCGGGGCAGACCTGGGCTATCGTCTTGAACGGCGTGTCGGCATACCAGACATGTTCGTACATATCGTCGGTCAGGATCAGCACATGCGGGTGGCGACGCAATACCTCGCCCAGCGCCGCAAGCTCGACCGCGCTATAGGCGGCCCCGGTCGGGTTCGACGGCGAATTGAGGATCAGCCAGCGGGTAGCGGGCGTAATCGCCGCGTCGAGTTGCTCGGGGCTGATCTTATAGCCTTGCGCCGGACCGGCGGGCACGAATACCGATGTGCCGCCGGCATAAGCGACGATGTCGGGATAGCTCACCCAATAAGGCGCAGGGATGATCACCTCGTCACCTGTGTCGATTGTCGCACACAGCGCATTGAACAAGATGTGCTTGCCGCCGACGCTGGCGATCACCTGACTATCTGCATAGCCAAGGCCGTTTTCACGTGCGAATTTGGCACTGATCGCGGCACGCAATTCGGGCGTGCCGCCGACGTCGGTATATTTGGTCTTGCCGGCGCGGATCGCGGCGATCGCGGCTTCCTTGACGAAATCGGGCGTGTCGAAATCGGGCTCTCCCGCCGACAGCCCGATGATATCGATGCCGCCGCGTTTGAGTTCCCCGACACGCTGGGTCATCGCCAGCGTCGCCGATGGCTGGATGCGGGAAACGGCGGCGGAAATGCGGGTCATCATATGGTCCTGCGGGCAAGAAAGGATCGCGGCGCGGCTCTATCGGCCCTGCTGCAATGCAGCAAGCATCGTTGCGGCCGCCGTCATAATAAAGTTGCGCGGATCAGCCCGCGGACGGCATTGCCGATCATGAACCCACCGGCCAGATCACCGACCTTGAGCTCGGCCTCGCGCGCCGTGCCTTGCGCGATCAGTTCGCCGCGCAGGATCCCGGCCTGTAGCCCCAGCGCCAGCGGCGGGGTCAGCAATCGGCCATCGCGCTCGACAAACAGGCTAGTGAAACTGCCCTCGGTCAAGCGGCCCTCAGGGTCGGTAAACACGACCTCGAACGCGCCCGACGCCCGGCGGGCATCGTCGTAGAATGCCCGGTCGCTCGTCTTGTGCGCCAGCCGGATATCCCGGGGTTCGACCGGCAATGGCGCGAGCGCGACCGCAACCGGCGCACCGGGCATCGGCGGTAACGGTTCGACGAGGATCGCAGACGTGCCGGTGGCGGACAGGCGCAAGCGAATGCGGGCCGGATCGCGCTGGCGGAATGTGGCGTGCTGCAGCATGTTGCGGATCGCGTGCCGGTCGAACGCGAAGCCGAAAGTCCGCGCGCTCGACGCCAGACGTGCCAGATGTGCATCGAGCCGCAGCACCCCCTCGCGCGGGTCGAACGCCAGGGTCTCGATCAGATCGAAACTTACTGCCGCCGCCTGCACATAATTCCCCTTGGCCAGACATTCGGTCCATTCGGGCGCGGCCACACTGTCGGCGACGATCCCCGACCCCAGACCCAGCGTGGCGCAGTTGTCGCCGACACGCAACGCCAGCGTGCGGATGGCGACATTGAACGCCGCCTCCCCGCCCGGCCCGACAAAACCAATCGATCCGGTATAGGCCCCGCGCGCAGTTGTTTCGATAGCGTCGATGACTTCCATCGCCCGGATCTTGGGCGCGCCGGTGATCGACCCGCACGGAAAAGTCTGCGTCAGCACCTCGGCTATGCCGACGCCGGGTGCGAGCTGGGCTGTCACATCGGACACCAGTTGGTGGATGGTCGGATAGGTTTCTACGCGGAACAGCGACGGTACAGCGACGCTGCCGGGAACGGCCACCCGCGACAGATCATTGCGGATCAGATCGACGATCATCAGATTCTCGGCGCGCTGTTTGGGATCGGCGGCAAGCGCCCGCGCAATGGCCGCATCGCGCGCCGGATCGGCCGCGCGGCTGGCGGTGCCCTTCATCGGCCGCGCCATGACCTCGTTGCCGCGGATCGACAGAAACAGTTCGGGTGAAAGCGACAGCAGCCAGTGCGTGCCGGTGAACACCACCCCGCCATATCCACTGCGCGCATGGTCGCGCAGCCGGGCATAGGCGGCCAGCGGCGCGCCATGCACTTCCACCTCTGCTGCAAAGGTAAGATTGGCCTGATAAATATCGCCCGCGCCGATATGATCGAGAACAGCTGCGATCCGGCGGCTGTATTCGGTAAAATCGATGGTCGGCTGCACTGGTCCAAGCGCAGCACCGGCGGGATCGGGCAGCAATGCGGCCACCGCGTCGGCAGCGATCCGACGGCATGACCCGAAGCGCGCAAACCACAGCAGCGGCCAGTCATCGGGCAATGCCGGTGCACGCGCCGCCAGAACCGGTTCGATGGCATATCCTGCTTCATAGGCAAGAAAGCCGCCAGCATGATGACCCGCCGCGTGCCATTCGCCGATGGTCGCGAGCGCGGCTGCAACCTCGCCAGGCGTGGCGGCAGCGACCACTTCTAGCGGATCGGTCAGCAGGCGGGCCGCAACCGCGCCCGTCGCCCGTGCATCGTCGAGCAGGACGAACGGCGCTCCATCGCCGATCGGCGCCAGGCAGTCGTTACTGGTCGCGGCGGACACGGATGCCGGGCCTGCCTTCGACACTGGCCATGAAGCTGCCGAGTGCAGCGCGACGGATGCGGATCGCCTGCCCGGCGCGCGGGGTCCGTCCTCCCCCGGCGGTATCGGCCTGAATCCAGCGCTGGCCGTTGTCGAGCGCGAATACCAGTCGCCCCGAATCATTGCGCGCTACCTGGCGGATCGTCGTTTCGATCTCCTGCACTGTCTCAGGGTTGCTCGCCTCGTCCTCGTCGCCATTGCCGTCGCCGAATATGTTGAGCCGACCAAGGCTGAATCCGAACAGCCCGCGCCGGGTTTCGCGCACCGCTTCCCGGTCGACGATGCGGATATCACGCGCGCCCTCGGCGGTTTGCATCGCCGCGACCTGCCGGTCGAAACAGGCAAGCCGCGCCAATGGCTCGGTGATCGTCCGGCAATCATACAGCGCCTGGATGACAGGCACGCGCGCATCGGCGGCGGGTGCGTCCTGTGCGGCGGACGGGGCCGACAGACCAAGAAAAAGCGCGGCGAAACTAGCTGCGGTGCGATGCGTTCCGGCGATGACCAAGCCGCTCATCATGTCTCTCCTGCGGGGCTATGCTGCTTTCGACCCTAGACGTGCGGGCTTGCTGCTGGCAACGGCTGGCAACGCGTTTTTGCGGCAGCATGGGATGGGACAGGTGCATATGGCTGGCATGGGCAGGTTCGATTGGGCGGACCCGTTTCTGATCGACGATCAGCTGACCGACGATGAACGGATGATCCGCGACAGCGCGCATGCCTTTGCGCAGGGCGAGCTGCAACCGCGCGTGATCAAGGCCTATGCCCAGGAACTCGCCGCACCCGAACTGTTCCCGCTGATGGGAGCGACCGGCCTGCTCGGCGCGACGATCGCGCCCGAATATGGCGGCGCAGGCGCGTCCTATGTCGCTTACGGGCTGATCGCGCGGGAGATCGAGCGGGTCGATTCGGGCTACCGGTCGATGGCGTCCGTCCAGTCCAGCCTCGTCATGTTTCCGATCAGCGAATATGGCTCGGAAGACCAGCGCCGCAAATATCTCCCCGGCCTTGCCGCCGGCACGCTGATCGGCTGTTTCGGGCTGACCGAACCCGACGCCGGATCGGACCCCGGCGGAATGCGCACGATGGCCAGAAAGGTCGATGGCGGCTACGTCCTGTCGGGCTCCAAGACCTGGATTTCCAATGCGCCTTTTGCCGACGTGTTCGTCGTCTGGGCCAAAAGCGAGGCGCATGGCGGGGCAATTCGGGGATTCGTCCTGGAAAAAGGCATGAAAGGACTGTCGGCACCGAAGATCGAGGGCAAGCTCAGCTTGCGCGCATCGACCACCGGCATGATCGTCATGGAGGATGTCGAGGTGGGCGAGGAGGCGCTGCTGCCCGATGTGCAGGGGCTGAAGGGTCCGTTCGGCTGCCTCAACCGCGCGCGATACGGGATCAGCTGGGGCGTGCTCGGCGCAGCCGAATTCTGCTACCATGCGGCGCGCCAATACGGCCTCGACCGGCACCAGTTCGGCAGGCCGCTGGCCGCGACCCAGCTGTTCCAGAAAAAGCTCGCCGACATGCAGAGCGACATCGCGCTCGGCCTGCAGGCCAGCCTCAGGGTCGGGCGGCTGATGGACGAAGGGCGGTTCGCGCCGGAAATGGTCAGCATCGTCAAACGCAATAATGTCGGCAAGGCGCTCGATATCGCCCGCGCCGCGCGCGACATGCACGGCGGCAACGGCATTTCCGAAGAGTATCAGGTGATGCGCCACATGGTGAACCTCGAAACGGTCAACACCTATGAGGGCGCACACGATGTCCATGCGCTGATATTGGGAAGGGCGATCACCGGCATTGCCGCTTTCTGATGAATGATTGGGGCGCTTTCGATCCGCAACCCCGGCTAGGCGATGGAACAATCGCTTTGCGCCCGCTGGCCGAAGCCGACTTTGACGCACTGTTTGCGGTCGCCGCCGATCCGCTGATCTGGGCTGTGCACCCGGCGCATGACCGCTGGCAGGAACCGGTGTTCCGCCGTTTTTTTGCCGAGGCACTGGCAGGCGGCGGCGGGCTTGCGATTCGCGACGCGGTGAGCGGGGGGATCATCGGATCGAGCCGTTACGACCGCACCCGCGTCGAACCGGGCGAGGTCGAGATCGGCTGGACGTTTCTCGCCCGCGATCATTGGGGAGGGGCGACCAACCGCCGTGTCAAACGGCTGATGATCGGTCATGCGCTGGCATCGTTCGCAGCCGCAATATTCTATGTCGGGGCAACCAACGGGCGCTCTCGCCGGGCGATGGAGAAAATCGGCGGCCTCTTGTTGCCGGCGCGGACCATCGATTTTCCGATGGCGGGCGCAGTGCCATCACCGCATGTTGCCTATGCCATCCGCGAGCCGCTGGCATGAGCGATCTGCAAACCCCGCTCGCCGGCGTCAAGGTGCTCGAACTGGCGCGCATCCTCGCCGGGCCATGGGCAGGGCAGCTGCTGGCCGATCTGGGCGCGGAGGTCATCAAGGTCGAGGGTCCGGCGGGCGACGATACCCGGACCTGGGGGCCGCCGTTCGATGACGACGGCACCGCCGCCTATTTCCATGGCTGCAACCGCGGCAAGCGCGCGATCGTCGCCGATTTTACCAAACCGCAAGATGTCGCGCGGGTGCGCGCACTGGCTGCCGAGGCCGATGTCGTCATCGAGAATTTCAAGCTCGGCGGGCTGGCCAAATATGGGCTCGATTATGCCAGCCTCGCTGCGCTTAATCCGGGACTTGTCTATTGTTCGATCACCGGGTTCGGCCAGACTGGCCCCTATGCGCCGCGCCCCGGCTATGATTTCGTCATCCAGGGCATGGCGGGACTGATGGACCTGACCGGCGCAGCCGATGGCGAACCGCAAAAGGTCGGCGTCGCCTTTGCCGATGTGTTCACCGGCTTATATGCCACCGTCGCCATACAGGCGGCGTTGTGGATGCGGATGCGCACCGGCACCGGCCAGCATATCGACATGGCGCTGCTCGATGTGATGACCGGTGTGCTTGCCAATCAGGCGATGAACGCGCTGTTCGGCGCGACACCCACGCGGATGGGCAATGCGCATCCCAACGTCGCCCCCTATGCGGTGTTTCCGGCCAGCGATGGCTGGTTCATCCTCGCGGTGGGTAATGACAGCCAGTTCAAAAGCTGCTGCGACGTGCTGGCGCTGACGGCGGAGCGCGATGATGCGCGCTACGCCAGCAACGGCGGGCGGATCGACCATCGCGAGGCGCTGACCGCTGCGATTTCCGCGGCCACATCACGCTGGACCCGCGACGCGCTGCTCGCTGCGCTGGAGGCCGCCAATGTCCCTGCTGGGCCGATCAACAGCGTCAACCAGGCGCTCGCCGACCCGCAGATCGCGGCACGCGGCATGGTGATCGACAGCCAGGGCGCTGACGGGCGGCACTTTGCCGGCTTGCGTGCGCCGATCATCTTTTCGGACGCGACATTGGCGGTTTCGCGCGCCGCACCGCTGCTCGGCGAACATGATTCGCACGTAACCGGTTTCGCGTCCGATTGACCGTTGCGATGCTCGATTGTCGCGCCCATAGGTAGACAATGTCAACGCAAAGGTAGACAATGCTCTCGCAGAAAACCCGCTACACGATCCGCGCGCTCCAGCATCTGGCGGACCATTATGGCGAAGGCCCCATTCAGCTGACCGCGATTGTCGAGGCGCAGAATATTCCGGCCAAGTTCCTGACCGTCATCCTTTCGGAAATGGCGCGCGCCGGCATCGTCGCCTCGCAGCGGGGGCGCGATGGCGGCTATTGGCTGGGCGTGCCGCCGGTCGATGTCCGCTATGGCGATATCGTCCGGCTGACCCGCGGGTCGATCGCGCTGGTGCCGTGCGCCAGCCGCTTTGCCAGCGAAACCTGCAAAAACTGCCTGCCCGAACAGGATTGCCGCCTGAGGTCGCTGATGCTGATCGTGCGCGACGAAACGGCCGCCGTGCTCGACCGGCTGACCCTGGCCGACAGGATCGAGGTTCCCGAACCGGCCTAACGGGCGATCCGTGCATCGAGCCACGCGGCCGCTTCAGCCGGGGTGGCCTTGGCGGCGGTTCGGTCAACGGAATAATTGGCCGTGCGCATGTCCTCCACCCCGATTGCGCCGATCAACGGGCGCAGCGCAGCGATCAGTGCGTCGTCATCGAGCGCCTTGCGATTGACCATCAGCAGCGCGTCATAACCGGGGATCGCCTGGCGGGGATCGGACAATATCACCAGCCGGTCGGCTGCAACCCGGCCATCGCTGGTATAAGCGGTAATGACGTCCGCCTGATCGTTCGCTAGTGCATCGTACATGAAACTCGGGTTGAGCGAGCGTGTCGCGGCAAAGCGCAGGCCATAGGCACGGCGCACGCTGCGCCATTCGGGCCGCTCCAGAAATTCGGGATCGGTGCCGAGCGTCAGTTGCGGCGCGATGGCGGCAAGATCGGCGAGGCTGGCGAGACCGTAGCGCCGTGCCGTTTCCCCGCGCACCGCAAAGGCATAGGCGTTTTCAAAACCCAGCCCGCCGATGATCCGGGCGCCGCTTTGGGCCCGGGTCCACCGTCCGATGGCGGCCAGCATCTCGCCGCGCGGCAGCGTGTCGCTGCGCTGCATTTCGGTGGTCCACAAAGTCCCGGCATAATCGACGGAAATATCGATGTCGCCGCTGGACAGTGCACCGAACACCACCGCGGACCCCAGATTGTCGCGATAGGCGACGCTGTAGCCCGCAGCCTCCAGCCGTCGCCCGATCAGCCGCGAAAGGATATATTGTTCGCTAAAGCCCTTGGCACCGATCACCACGGTGTCGCGCTCGCTTTGCAGCAGCGGCACCAGCGATGCCGCCATGACCAGCCCGACGAGCCCGACCATGGCGCCGGCCAGCCAGCGCCAGCGATGCTCGATGCCCCATTGCGCGATGCCGATGGCAGCATCGATGCTGAGCGCCAGGGCTGCTGCCACGGCGCATCCGGTCAGCACCAGCGGCCAGTTCTGGGTCTGCAATCCGGCAAAGATCAGATCGCCCAGGCTCGGCTGGCCGATGGTTGTCGCCAGCGTCGCCGCGCCGATGGTCCATACCGCCGCCGTCCGCACGCCTGCGATGATAGTGGTCAGCGCCAGCGGAAATTCCACCAGACGCAGCTTTTGCATCGCTGTCATGCCCATGCCGTCGGCGGCCTGAAGCACGGCCGGATCGACAGCGGCAAGCCCGGTCAGCGCATTTCTGAGGATCGGCAGCAACGCATAAAGCGTCAGCGCGAGCAGTGCGGGCAGAAACCCGAGCGGTCGCACCCAGTCGCCGAGCAGCGCCGACAGGCCGACCAGCAGCGGAAAGAACAGCGCCAGCAGCGCAAGGCTGGGGATCGTCTGGATAAAGCTCGCAAAGCCCAGCACCGCGCTGGCAAACCAGCGATTGCGGTGCGCGGCGATGGTCAGCGGCACCGACAGCGCGATGCCGAGCGCGAGCGCGGCGAAACTGATCTGGACATGGCTCGCCAGCAAATCCGGCACCCGTTCGAACACGCCGGACCATGGGGAACTGCTGCCCGCGCTCACACCGCGCGCTCCATCGCGGCAATCGCGCGCGCCTGCTCGCGCGGCACGGCGACCAGTGCTTCGGCTACGGCATGGCCCGGTGCATTGAGCAAGTCGGCGGGCGCCGCGTCGGCCACCACGCAGCCCGCGTCGAGCACGACGATGCGGTCGGCGACCAGCAGCGCTTCGGTCATATCGTGCGTCACCATGATCGTCGTCAGGCGCAGATCATCGTGCAATGAGCGCACCTCATGCCCCAATGCCTGACGGGTCACCGGATCGAGCGCGCCGAACGGTTCGTCCATCAGCAGCAGCGATGCTCCGCCCGCCAGTGCGCGCGCCACGCCGACCCGTTGCGCCTGCCCGCCGGAAATCTCCGCCGGATAGCGGGCGGCAAAATCGGCAGGCAGCGCGACTTGTTCGAGCAGTTCGATGATGCGCTCCGCAGTCAGCCGCCGGCCTGCAATCCGCGCGCCGATGCCGATGTTGGCCGCCACCGTCATGTGCGGGAACAGGCCGATATTCTGGAATACATAGCCGATCGAGCGGCGCAGCGTCACGGCGTCGCTGCGCGCGACATCCTCGCCTGCCACCAGCACCCGCCCCGATGATGGTTCGACCAGCCGGTTGACCAGCTTGACCAGCGTTGACTTGCCCGATCCCGATGCGCCGACCAATGCCACAAATTGCCCGCCGGGAATCACCAGCGATACGCCATCGAGTGCCACTGCCGCGCCATAGCGGCGCGATGCGGCGATGAATTCGACCGATGGACCGGGGGCGGAGACAGGCGCGGCCATGCTCAACCGGGACCGCTCTGGCTGGTGCTGGTCACGCCAGCAGCTCGACATCCCAATAAAGCCAGTCGATCCAGCTGGTGTGGAGATAGTTGGGCGGGAAGCGGCGGCCGGGGTCCTGCAATTGCCAGCTGGTCGGGCGATAGGGGGTTTCATGCAGGTGCATATGCGCCTGCTTGGGCGTGCGGCCGCCCTTTTTCAGGTTGCATGGCGAACAGGCGGTGGTGACATTTTCCCAGCTCGTCCGGCCGTTCAGGCGGCGCGGCACGACATGATCGAAGGTCAGATCCTTCTGATTGCCGCAATATTGGCACTGGAAACAATCGCGCAGGAACAGGTTGAACCGGGTGAAGGCAGGATATTCGGATGGCTTCACATATTGGCGCAACGCGATGACCGACGGAATCTTCATCGTCCGGGTCGGTGAATGGATTTCGCGCTGATAGGTGTCGACGATGTCCACCCGATCCAGAAACACCGCCTTTACCGCGGTCTGCCATGGCCACAGGCTCAAAGGGTAATAGGACAGCGGCGAATAGTCCGCGTTGAGGACGAGCGCCGGGCATTGCTCCGGATTACGTATGAGGTCGGGATGGAACATGGCCGTCTTGTGCGCTGCTTCCCCTGGGGCTCGATGCGGGGGGAATTGCCACCGCATCATGACACTCTCTTTACAGCCAAGCCGATTCCTCCCGTCAAGGGGGAAGTGGCGTGGCGGAACCACTAAGATCGATCGCAGCCGGTCGATCGGCGCGACGATATGGCGGTGGTTGCGGCGGCGCGATAGGGTGCGCTCATGCCCGCTACCCGCTTTGCCCCTTCGCCGACCGGCGCGCTGCATCTGGGCCATGCCTATTCGGCGCTGGTCGCGCATGATGTCGCCCGGGGTCTGGGTGGACAGTATCTGCTGAGGATCGACGATCTGGATGCCGCGCGGGTGCGGGCCGATTATCGCGCCGCCATCGATACCGATCTGGCTTGGCTGGGGCTGGCTGCCGATGCGCCGCCGCTGGTGCAATCGGCGCGCGGCGCGGCTTACACAGACGCGCTGGAGCGGCTGAAGGCGGGCGGCCTCGCCTATCGCTGTTTTTGCACACGATCCGAAATCGCCGCCAGCGTCGGCGCGCCGCATGGCCCGGATGGGCCGGTCTACCCCGGGACATGCCGGGGGTTGGACCCCGGCGCAGTGCGGGCACGAATTGCGGCGAGCGACGCGCATGCATGGCGGCTGGATATGGCCAAGGCTGCGCAGCAGGCAGGCGCGCTGACCTGGCACGATCGGGACGCGGGCCTGGTCGCTGCCGAACCGCTGCCGTCCGGCGATATCGTGCTGGCGCGCCGCGACGGCGTGGCCGCCTATCATCTTGCCTCACCGATCGACGATGCCGCGCAGGGCATCAGCCATGTCGTGCGCGGGGCCGATCTGTTCGGCGCGACACATATCCACCGGCTGGTGCAGG
>JANNMK010000161.1:0-2739 GCA_031397785.1 Sphingomonas sp.
TCTCTTCATTATGCTCGCGCCATTTCCTCTCCATGTCGTCAAGCTCAGCCTCGCGCATCATCGTATCGAGGCCCGAGCGGAAATGACGCGCCATGCCGCGCGCCTTGCCGACCCAGTGACCGACGAAGCGCAGCGCCTTTGGCAGATCCTTGGGCCCGATCACCACTAGCGCGACGATGGCGACGATCAACAGCTCCGAAGGGGCGACATCGAACATGGGATGCGACCGCTGATGCGCGGTCAGAGCTGGCGATCGACCGGCGCACCAACCTCTTCACCATTGAGTGTCGGCGAGGCCGGGCGGCCTTCGATCCGCGATGGCGGCGCGGTCGGCGGGACGCCATCATCTTCGGCCATGCCCTTTTTGAAGCTTTTGATGCCCTTTGCGACATCGCCCATCATGCTGGAGAAGCGACCACCGCCCAGCATGACGATCGCGATCACCGCAAAAATGAGAATGTGCCAGATGCTAAAGCCGCCCATGATGCTCTCCATTTGCGCCGCCAGACCGGTCGGCGCGTGTGTGTGCTGATTACTATCTAGTCGCTTGTCACCGACTCTTCCAGTTCCGGCGCATCAAAAGCTGTATCGACCGGATCGAGCAGCCCGGCCGCGCGCAGATCGTCTATTCCGGGCAGGTCGCGGCGGCTGGCGAGGCCGAAGTGGCTGAGGAATTCGGCCGTGGTGACGTAGATCAGCGGGCGTCCGGGCGCTTCACGGCGGCCTGCGGGGCGAATCCAGCCCGATTGCATCAGCACGTCGAGCGTGCCCCTGGCGGTCTGGACGCCGCGGATCGCCTCTATCTCGGCGCGGCTGACCGGTTCCTGATAGGCGATGATGGCGAGCACTTCCAAAGCAGCGCGGGACAGGCGGCGGGGTTCCTCGCGGGTCCGGCGCAGCAGATGCGCAAGATCCGCCGGGGTCTGGAAATGCCAGCGGCCGCCGCGTTCGACAAGTTCCATGCCCGTGCCGGCGTGGCGCGCCGCGATGGCGGTGAGCGCGGCGCGGACATCGCCTTCGCCGACATAAGCGGCGATATCAGCGATCGTCAGCGGCCCGGTTGCGGCGAACAAGGTCGCTTCGACGCCGCGTTCGAAATCGGGGACGGGTTGGTTCGTCACGCTGTTTTGCGGATCATCAGCGGGGCGAAGGGCCGCGCCTGTTGCAGGTCGATGCGGCCGGTGCGGGCGAGTTCGAGTGCAGCGGCGAAGGTCGATGCGATGGTGGTGCAGCGCAGATCGTCATCGAGATCGGGCGGCAGGAATGAGGCAAGGTCGCTCCAGTCGAGGGCGACGCCGATCAGCCGGCAAAGCCGGTCGAGCGCGGCATCGAGTGTCAGCACATCGCGCCGGGCGACCATGTGGACGACGGGGCGGGTGCGCGCCTGGACGACGCCATAGGCCTGCATCAGACCGAACAGGTCAGCGTCCCAGGCGCGTTTGCGAATGACCCGCAATCCTTCGGGCGCACCGCGAAGAAACACGTCCCGGCCGATCCTGTCGCGCGCGAACAGCCGAGCCCCGGCATCGCGCATCGCGCCAAGCCGTTGCAGACGGTGCTGAAGCCGCATTGCGAGCTCGTCCGGGCTGGGGTCCGGCTGTGCGTCCTTTGGCAGCAGCATCGCCGATTTGAGCAGCGCCAGCCATGCGGCCATCACCAGATAATCGGCGGCGACCTCTATGCGCAGATCCTGCGCCTGTTCGATGAAGGCGACATATTGATCGACCAGCGCGAGAATCGAGATGGCTTTGAGATCGACCTTTTGTCTGCGGGCGAGCGCGAGCAGCAGGTCGAGCGGCCCTTCCCAGCCATCAAGATCGAGGCGCAGACGATCGTCGGTGGCTGGCGGGGCCGGCGGCGGTTCGTCAAAATCGAGCAGGTCGCCCGTCGTCACGCCAGTGCCAGATAGGCATCGCGGCGGGCCAATGTTTCGTGGAGCAGCTGGCCGACGTCGAACGGGGCGGGACCGTCGGCGAATTCCATCGCGCGATCGAGGCGGCTGCGGGCGAGCGGGGTCATTTCATCCCCGATACGATCGCACACGCCCGCGATATCGGCGAGCACGCCATTGCACTGGAGCGCAATGTCGCAACCGGCCGCCAGCGCACCGCCCGCGCGATCCGCCACAGTGCCGGACAGCGCCTGCATATCGAGATCATCGGTCATCAGCAGGCCATTGAAGCCGATGCGGCCCCGAATGACATCGGCGATCACTGTCGGCGAGAGCGTTGCGGGGCGATCCGCATCCCAGACGGTGTAAAGAACATGCGTGGTCATGGCCATGCGCGCGTCATTCAGCGCCATGAACGGGGCGATGTCGGCGGCCAGTTCGGCATCGGTCGCATCGACGACCGGCAGATCATAATGGCTGTCGACCACCGCCCTGCCCAGCCCCGGCACATGTTTCATGACCCCGGCCACGCCGCCGTCGCGCAGACCGGAAAAAATCGCGCGTCCGAGCGCGGCGACGCGCAACGGTTCGCTGCCCATCGCGCGATTGCCCAGCGCATCGTGGGTGCCGGGCTGGCGCACATCGCGCACCGGCAGACAATCGACGGTGATGCCGACTTCGCCGAGCACCAGCGCGAGCGCCAGCGCATTGGCGCGCGCGGCGGCGATCGCGGTGGCGGGCGCGATGTCATATAATCGGTCGAAGGCCGCACCGGCGGGAAAATCGGGCCAGATGGGGCTGCGCATCCGGGCGACACGTCCGCCCTCCTGATCGATCAGGATGGGGAG
>JANNMK010000177.1:0-7778 GCA_031397785.1 Sphingomonas sp.
AGCGGCGGCAGCACCTTGAGTTCGCCGGTCACGCCATCGACCGGCACATTCATGAAACAGTTGAATGCCACGGGGATCATGTCTTCGCTGACGCCATAAGGAGCGAGCGCAGCGGCGAGATTGCCGAAACAGCCGCGATGCGGATCGGTATCGCCGTAAATGATGCGGAACGTATCCTTCGAACAGGGCGTGAGCAGAAAATCGTGCCGCCCGACATCGTCTGCAACGATGGTCAGCATCGGGTTGCTGCGGTTCGAATAAAGGATGTCGCCGGTGGTGAGATAAATGCGGCTGGCATAGTCCAGCGTCCGTCCCGACGAGATCGCCTCACGCACATCATTGCCGTTGAACGCCAGCAGATCGGCAACCTGTTCGCCGGACGGATCGGTGACCACCAGCCGTTCGCCCTTCGCCAGCGTAAACGCCACCCCCGACCGCGGCGCGATACGGCTGCCGGTCATTCGGCGGCGTCCAGCATCCGGGCGGCCGGATCGTTGCTGGCCTGCCGCTGAAACGGACAGCGCCAGTCCCCCTCCACGGCGCGCCCGCTATACTGGCGCGCTTCGGATATCGTGCCGTGCTGCGCCAGCATCGGATTGACCGATCCCGCAAGCGCGACGTCCCGTTCGATGATCGCCCCGCGCAGTTTTTCGTAACGCCCTTGCGCACGCAGCTGTTCGAACTGGTCATGGAGGTTGAACACCAGCACCGGGACCGCGTAACGCCGCGCCGGGCGGCTCGATCCGGGGTGCAGGCCGACCACGAAGAACGCCTCTCCGCCAAAGCTCAACGAGAAATGCGGATCATCGGGGTCACCGCTGACACGCGGATCGGGCGCCTGGCCCAACCAGCTGTCCTTGTCGGACAGCGACTGGACCCGGTCCCATAAATTGGCCTCGAACGCGGTTTCGCTCATCGGGTCGCTGTCGGGGAACAGGATCGCGAGCGACTGGAACAGGACCGGATCGGCGCGGTAATCCGCCGCGAGCGCATGAATTGCATCGATGATCGCCAGATCGTCCCACGCCGACGCCAGATCATGCGCCACCAATATCCGCATCCGTTCGCGCGACAGTGCCGATTTGGCACCGACGCACGGGAAGGCCGGATCGCGGATGAAGGCACGAAAATCGTCGATCAAGGACGATGTGCGAAATGGAGATTGAGCAAGCATGGCGCAGTAACGCGTGGCGAGCCGCCCGGTTGCATCAGTTTTCGAGCAATCACAGCTGCATCACGGCGAACGCCGCGCGCAGTTCGGCAACAAACAATTCGGGCTGTTCGAAAGCGGCGAAATGGCCGCCCTTGTCGCGTTCGTTCCAGTAGACGATGTTGCGATATCGCCCTTCGGCCCAGCGGCGCGACAGGCGCATCAATTCCATCGGAAACAGGCTGCATGCCGTGGGCAGGTCGATGGGGTCGAGCGAGACGCTGCGAAAGCTCTGCCAGTATAGCCGCGCCGATGACGCTGCGCTGTTGGTCAGCCAGTAGAGCATGACGGTATCGAGCATATCGTCTTTCGACAGCGCGTTTTCCGGGTGACCGCCGCGCCCCTGTCCATCATGCCCGCAGTCGGTCCAGCCGTGGAATTTTTCGGCGATCCACGCCATCTGCCCGACAGGTGAATCGGCCAGGCCATAGCCGATCGTCTGTGGCCGGGTCGCCTGCTGCGTCGAATAGCCATTGTCCTTGTCCTGGTACCATTTGAACCGGGCGATGTAGCTTTTCTCGCTATCGGTCATGTCGGCCAGCATCGCCGGATCGGGCCGCCCGACCATCATGTTGATGTGGATGCCCGCACAATGGCCCAGATTCTGCGCGCCGATCGCGCAGGTTACAGCCGCGCCCCAATCACCGCCCTGCGCGAAATAGCGGTCATAGCCGAGGCGTCGCATCAACCGGTCCCACGCCCTGGCCGTCTGCTCGACCGACCAGCCGGGCCTGGTCGGCTTGCCCGAAAAACCGTAACCGGGGAGCGAGGGGATAACGAGATGATAGTCGGCTGACAGCGGCGCGATCACCGCCATGAATTCGAGCACCGATCCCGGCCAGCCATGGGTCAGGATGAGCGGGCGCGCGGCGGGATTATTCGAGCGAACATGGATGAAATGGATGTCGAGACCGTCGATCTCGATCAGGTAATTGGCGTGGGCTTTGAGCGCGGCCTCGCACCGCCGCCAGTCGTAGCCGTGCGCCCAATAAGCCGCGAGTTCCCGTGCATAGGCCAGCGGCATCCCCTGATCCCAATCCTCGACCGTCTCCTTTTCCGGCCAGCGGGTCAGCGCAAGACGGGTTTTGAGGTCGTCGAGTTGCGACTGGGGGATGTCGATGGTGAAGGGGCGGGGCGCTGCGATTTCCATGTCAATCTCCTTTCCGTGGGTTCGCTATTCCGTCCTCACCGCGTCGGCACCGGAACCGCGCCCGACCAGTCGTAAAATCCCTTGCCCGCTTTCTTGCCGACCCAGCCTGCTTCGACATAGCTGATCAGCAGCGGCGCGGGACGGAATTTGGGGTCGCCGGTGGTGGTGAACAGGACGCGGATAATCTCGAGGCAGGTGTCGAGGCCGATGAAGTCGGCGAGCGTCAGCGGACCCATCGGGTGGTTGAGGCCGAGGCGGCAGGCGGTGTCGATATCCTGCATCGATGCGACCCCTTCGCCCAGCGCGAACACCGCTTCGTTGATCATCGGCATCAGCACGCGGTTGACGATGAAGCCCGGCGCGTCGTGCGCATGGACGATTTCCTTGCCGAGGCTGCGCCCGAAACTTTCGACTCTGGCCAGCGTTTCATCGCTGGTGGCGAGCCCGCGGATCAGTTCGATGAGGCCCATGACCGGAACGGGATTGAAAAAATGGACGCCGATGAACCGTGCAGGATCGGGCGCTGCCTGCGCCAGCCGGGTTATGGGAATGGAGCTGGTGTTGCTGGCGAGGATCGCGGTGGCGGACAGATGCGTGCCGACGCTGGCAAATATCGCGCGCTTGACATCCTCGCGCTCGGTCGCCGCCTCAATGACGATGTCGCAATCGGCAAAGGCGGCATGGTCAGCCGCTGGCACGATACAGGCGAGCGCGGCATCGGCATCGGCCTGCGCCAGCTTGCCCTTGTCGACTGCACGGGCGAGTTGTTTGGCAATCCCCGCCTTGCCTGCCTCGGCACGATCGACCGACACATCGGACAACAGCGTGCGATACCCTGCCTGCGCGCAAACCTGGGCAATTCCAGCCCCCATCTGGCCCGCGCCGATAACGCCGATGCTTGTCAAACGCCCTGCTCCCGATAGGATATGCCGATGATAATGACCCTCGCCTTAGCCGCCGCTGCAGCCATGGTGCAACCGGCACAGCGGCCCACGCCGCCGCGCACCTTTCGCGACTGGACCACCGGCTGCGACAATGGCCGCGCCTGCGAGGCGCTGTCGCTGCCGCCCGAAGGATTTCAGGGCGATCTCGAATCCCATCTGCAACTCACCCTGTCACGCGGCGCAGCGGCCGGTGCGCCGGTCAGGCTGTCGTGGGACAATGATCTGGCGGGGCCGGCAACGATCGCGGTCGACGGCCGGGTGATCGCTGCGCGGGCAACGCAGGACATGGCGCTGACCGTGGCGATGATCGACGCGCTGCGCGGCGGAACGCGCGTCACGCTCAGCCCAGGTGACAAGCTGCGGGGCCGCGTGCGCGGCCGGGCCAGCGCCGGAGCATCGCTGGCTGGTTTGTCCGCCAGCCTGCTCGCCATCGATGAGGCTCAAGGGCGGATCGGCACGCCGGGCGCGGCAATCCGGCGCGGGCCCCGGCCAATGCACATGGGTGCGCCGGCGCTGCCGGTCATCGTCCGCCCGCCTGCCTCGACCCGCCCGCCGCGCACCATCGGCGCGGCACGTGCGGCGCAGATCATCGGGCCGGATAACGCCCGATGCGCCTACAGCAGCCGCGCGATCGAACCGGTCGCGCATCGCCTCGATGCACGTCACAGCCTGGTGCTGATCGACCACCCCTGTGGCAATGGCGCCTATAATTATTTCACCACTGCGATGATCGTCGATGAGCAGGGCCGCATTGCTGCTGCGCGGTTCGAAATCGATCCGGGCATGGCGCCCGAGGGCGAAGGCCCGGGCAATGTGATGGTCGGTGCGGGGTTTGATGCAACCAGCCGGACGCTCGACACCTATGCCAAGGGACGCGGCATCGGCGATTGCGGGGTGAGTTCGAGCTTTGTGTGGGACGGCAGCCGCTTTGCCCTGGCCAGCCAATCGATGATGAGCGAATGCCGGTTGCGGATGGGCTTCATCCCGGTGTGGCGAGCCACCATCCGCTAGCGTTTACGCTAGGGGAAGGACGACAACCCGCTAGCGTTTACGCCAGGGGGAGGGCATCACGACTATGGGGCGCTGCGATATTCGGTGGCCTCGGCCAGGATCAGGGTGAACCAGTCGCGTTCGTCAGACCAGCTTTCGACCGGCGTCCACCCGCCAGCGCGCAACAGCAGGCTGGCATCGCGCACCCCGTATTTATGGCTGTTTTCCGTGTGGATCGTTTCCCCCGCGTCCATGGCAAAGCGGCGTCCGTTGACACTGAATGCGACGGCGCGGGTCGCCACCAGATGCATTTCGATGCGGGCGATCCGTTCATTCCAGGTGGCACGGTGAACGAACGCATCGATCGGAATATCGCCGCCCAGTTCGGTATTGATGCGGCTGAGCACATTGCGGTTGAACGCAGCCGTGACCCCGGCGGCATCGTCATTGGCCGTGACCAGTATATCGACAGGCTTGATCCGGTCGAAACCGATCAGCAGCAGACCATCGCCGCCCAATGTGCTGCGCATCGAACGCAACAGATCGACCGCAGTGCGCGCGACCATATTGCCGATCGTCGAACCGGGAAAGAAGCCGAGACGCGGCTGATCGGCCAGTGCCATCGGCAATTTCACGGGCTGCATGAAATCCGCCTCGACCGGAACGACCGACAATGCCGGGAATTGCGCGGCAAGCGTCGCCGAGGAATCGCGCAGAAAATCTCCCGAAATGTCGATCGGCACATAAGCGCGCGGGCTGACGGCAGACAGCAGCAACGGCGTCTTGGCCGAACTGCCCGAGCCGAATTCGACCACCACCCGGTCGCTGGCGAGGCGCGCGAAATCCCCCGCTGCGCTGCGCAATATCGCGGTTTCGGTCCGGGTCGGATAATATTCCGGCAGGTCGGTGATCGCTTCGAACAGCTGCGAGCCGACGAAATCGTAAAGCCACCGCGCCGGCACGGCTTTTTGCGGCGCCGACAACCCTTCGATCACGTCGGTAAGGAAGGATGCATTGGCGATGTGATCGGGGCGGTCAGACATTGGCGTTCAAATCCCTGGCCAGCCTGACCCCGGTGAATTGCCAGCGCTGGTGCGGATAAAAGAAATTGCGATAGGATGCACGGACATGGCCGCGCGGGGTGGCGACACTGCCGCCGCGCAGCACGAACTGACCGCTCATGAACTTGCCATTATATTCGCCGACCGCGCCCGGCGCCGTGCGAAATCCAGGGTAGGGGCGATAGGCGCTGCCGGTCCATTGCCAGACAATACCGAACATCTGCGAAAGTTCCGTGGTTGCATCCCCGGCATGCGGAGATAATGCGCCTGGCGCATCGAGAAATTGTCCCTCGTCTGCATCGATACCGGCAGCGGCGTTTTCCCATTCGGCTTCGGTCGGCAGCCGCGTGCCCGCCCAGCTCGCGTAGGCATCGGCCTCGTAAAGGCTGACGTGGCAGACCGGCGCTGCAGGGTCGCGATGCTGCCATCCGCCCAGAGTGAAATGTTGCGCCCCCCCATCGCCATCGCGCCAGTAGAGCGGGGCGGTGACCGTTTCGGCCTGCACCCATGCCCAGCCATCGGCGAGCCAGTGGCGCGCGTCGCGATAGCCGCCATCGGCGATGAATTCGGCCCATTCCCCATTGCTGACCGGGCGGCTGGCCAGCGCATGCGGCGCAAGCAGGGTCGCGTGGCGCGGCGTTTCGCAATCGAAAGCGAATCCGTCGCTGTCATGGCCTGTCTCGACGATGCCGCTGCGCCCTGCAATCCAGCGTAGCGGCGTCGGTGTCGACAGGGCGGGCCGCGCTGCCGGATAGACCCCTTCGCCCAGCGGGTTCTGCGCAAACAGATGCAGCAGATCGGTGACGAGCAATTCCTGATGCTGCTGTTCATGCGCGATGCCTAGCGTCACAAGTTCGCTCGCCCGGTCGGCCAGCAAAGGCATCGCATCGATGACCGCCGCATCGACCGCCCGCCGCCACGCGACGATTTCGGCGAGGGATGGCCGCGTCAGCAGGCCGCGCGCGGCGCGCGCATGGCGCGGCCCTTCCGCCTCATAATAGCTGTTGAACAGAAACGGATAGCGATCGTCATGGAGGCGGTATCCCTGCACATGATCGCGCAGCAGGAATGTCTCGAAAAACCATGTGGTATGCGCCAGATGCCATTTGGCAGGCGAGGCATCCGGCATTGACTGCACCGTCGCATCGGCATCGGTCAGCGGTGCAGCGAGCGCCGTCGTCAGCCCGCGCATCGCCCGATAGCGTTCGGCAAGGGCAGCCGGATCGTTCACTTCAGGCGGTTCGCGATGCGCCCGGAACCCACAGAATATCCCCTGCGCCGCCCGCATTGACAGCGCGCGCCGCAACAAACAGCCAGTCGGACAGGCGGTTGAGATAGGTGAGCGCCAAAGGATTGAGGGCGCGTCCGCCGGATGCAGCGACGGCGCTGCGCTCGGCCCGCCGCGCGACACTGCGCGCAACATGCAGCCGCGCTGCCGCTTCGCTGCCGCCGGGCAGGATGAAGCTGGTCAAGGGCGGCATGGTCTCGTTCATATCGTCGATTTCGGCCTCCAGCCGCGCCACCTGTCCGGCAATCACCCTGAGCGCCATTTCGCCCGGAGCGAACGGATCATTGCCCGCCCCGGCCGGCGTGGCGAGATCCGCGCCCAGATCGAACAGATCATTCTGGATCACAACCAGCCGCCGGGCCATCGGTTCCGCCGCGTCGAGCGCCAGTGCAAGCGCGATCTGGGCCACGCCAATGACGCTGTTGAGTTCATCGACATCGCCGATCGCCGCAAACAGCGCATCGTCCTTTGGCAGGCGCGACCCATCGACCAGACCGCTGCTGCCATTGTCCCCGGTGCGGGTGTAAATCTTGTTCAGCTTGACCATGACGGCTCCCCCGTATGTCGCCCGATCGGCGTTCGGGCCGCCAGCTATCAGTTGGCGGCGACCATGCCCAGCACGACCAGCAGCACGATGGTGATCGCCTGCCATTTGACGCGCGCGAACATCATCTTGTTCTGCATCATATGCCCTTCGCTGGCGCCCGCCGCGCTGGCGGTGCCATTGGCGAGATCGTTGCTGGTGTTGGCAAAATGCATCAGCCCGCGCACCAGACTGAACAGCACGAACCCGGCGGCGATGACGATGGCAATGATGATGGCGACATTCATGAAAGGAAAATCCGATCCTGCGGTGCCGCATCGGCACCCGGCGAAGCAATAGCGCTCATACACAATTTAGGCATTCAGCCAGCGATAGCCAAGGGGCAGGACGCCGCCGCGCAGATTATCGGTCAGCGCCGCCGGATCGACGCCTGCATGGCGCAATCCGGCGATGGTTGCCGGATCATGCCGTTTGGCCAGCCGCCGCCCGGCATCATCGGCAATCAGCGCATGGTGCACATAGGCAGGCGATGGCAGACCGAGCAGCTCCAGAGTGCGGCGGATCATGCGGGCTTCCAGCTCGTCGAGGGTG
>JANNMK010000180.1:0-2226 GCA_031397785.1 Sphingomonas sp.
AGCATGGGCGGCCGTGTCGCCGAAGAAGTGATCTTCGGTTACAACAAGGTCTCGTCCGGTGCCTCCAGCGACATCCAGTACGCCACCCAGCTGGCCCGCGACATGGTCACCCAGTGGGGCATGTCGGACGAGCTTGGCCCGCTGCAATATCAGGAACCGCAGGGCGAAACCTTCCTCGGCTATTCCCAGTCGCAGCGCAGCCATATGTCCGACGAAACCGCCAAAAAGATCGACAAGGAAATTCGCCGCATCGTCGATTCAGGCTATGACCGCGCCAAGCATGTGCTGACCGAACATGTCGATCAACTGCACAGCATCGCAGGGGCGTTGCTCGAATATGAAACGCTGTCGGGCGATGAGGTAAAGCGCATCGCTGCCGGCGAAGGCATCGGCCGCGATATTGATGGCACGCTCACCGAAGTCCGCCCGGTCGATGGCCACGCCGGTTCGATTCCCAAGGTCAAGCGCAAGCCCAAGCCGTTCGGCGATGCCGCACCGCAAGGCGGCTAGGTCCGGCCGAATGCCCCCAAAAGAAAAGCCCCCGTATCGTCATCGATACGGGGGCTTTTCTTTTGCCAAACTCTTCACGCCAGGCACGCGCGAAGCTGGCGAGGATGCGGTTCCTCAGCCGTCGTAATCGCCAACCCCTGCGGTCGGGCGCGGCGGCGCGGCGGCGGTCAGGCGCAACGCCTCCGCCGACCGCACCAGGCTGCCGATTTCATCGGGCGTCTCGTCTTCGTCCAGCTGGACCTTCTGGAGGCTGCCGATCAGCGCCGCCTCGATATCGTTGGGACGCACCGTTTCTTCGGCAATCTCGCGCAGCGCGACGACCGGATTCTTGTCGCGATCGCGATCGATGGTCAGTTCCGCCCCGCCCGAAATTTCGCGCGCACGCTGCGCTGCTAACAGGACCAGGTCGAAACGGTTGGAAATCTTGTCGACACAATCTTCGACAGTGACGCGCGCCATCAGGACGGCTCCCTTGAAAACTAGACCACCGGCAATGCGGGAAAGAGCGCGCAATAAGCCGCATCGCTCTTTGAGTCAACGAAACCCGCATCATTGCCCGCATCATTGTCGGCCCGGCAAAGCCGCTTTTCCCTGCCCCCCTGCCCGGCTAAGGCCGGTGGCGATGACTGCCGCGCCATCTCTCGCCGATCTCGGTACCGCAAGGTCGAGTTTCTCGGCCGATGTCGCAGGCCACAGCATCACCGTCATCCCCGCCGGCCCCGAACGCCTCGCCGCGCTGATCGCCATGATCGACAACGCCCAGCGCACCCTCTCGCTGCTGTTCTACATCTACGCCGCCGACACGAGCGGCACGGCGGTTCGCGATGCCCTCATCCGCGCTGCTACCCGCGGCGTCGCTGTTTCGATGCTGATCGACAGCTTCGGTTCGTCTGCCACCCCCGACGCCTTTTTTGCCGGCCTGCGCCGTGCAGGCGGCAATATGCGCTGGTTCGGTACCCGCTGGACCCCGCGCTACCTGATCCGCAACCACCAGAAACTGGTGATTGCCGATGGCGCGCTGGCGATGTCCGGCGGCTTCAACATCGCCGACGACTATTTTGCTCCGCCGGATGATCGCTCGGGCTGGTATGATCTTGCCTTCACGATCCGCGGCCCGTGCGTCGCCTCGGCGACCCGCTGGTTTTCCGGTCTCGCTGCCTGGGCAGGAGCGCCGCGCCCCCGCTTTCGCGATCTGCGCCGCCTGGTGCGGACATGGCGCGATGACGGCGATGTCGTCGCATGGCAGGTCGGCGGCCCCACCGTGCGCCTCTCGCCATGGGCGCGCTGCCTGCGCTCTGATCTCGCAGGCGCCGGCACATTGTCGCTCAGCATGGCCTATTTCGCCCCCGATGCCGGCATGATGCGCCGCATCGGTGCCATCGCGCGGCGCGGCGGCGCGGTCCGCATGGTCCTCCCGGCGCGCAGCGACAACGCCGCAACGGTCGGCGCATCGCGGCTGCTTTACGGCTTTCTGCTAAAACGCGGCATCGCCATTGCCGAATATGAACCACAGCGGCTGCACGCCAAACTCGTGGTGATCGACGATGTTGTCCTCATCGGCAGCGCCAATCTCGACATGCGCAGCCTCTATGTGAACATGGAACTGATGCTGCGGGTCCGCGACTCCGGCTTCGCCCGCCAATGCCGCATGCTGATCGCCGCGCAGGAAGCGCAATCGACGGCGATCACCGCGCAGCTGCATGGCCAGCGCCGTGG
>JANNMK010000194.1:0-2260 GCA_031397785.1 Sphingomonas sp.
TGGGCGTGTCCCTGGCTGCCATAGCCGACCACGGCGATCTTCTTGCCCATGATCAGTTCCTGGTCGGCGTCGGCATCGTATAAAACTTGCATCGGTGTTTCCTGCCCTTGTTATAGTCGTCACCCCGGACTTGATCCGGGGTCCCGCACGGTCACGGCGTAACGCGGGACCCCGGATCAAGTCCGGGGTGACGAAGTCGAATTTCTACGCTGCCTCGGCCCCCCGCCCGATCGCCACTACCCCGGTCCTCCCCACCTCGACCAGCCCGCATTCGCGCATCAGGGCGACGAAGCTGTCGACCTTGTCGCTGGTCCCGGTGATTTCGAAGATGAAGCTTTCCAGCGTGGTGTCGACCACTTTCGCCCGGAACACATCGGCCATGCGCAGCGCCTCGATGCGTTTTTCCCCGGTACCCGCCACCTTGACCAGCGCCAGCTCCCGCTCGACATGCGCGCCGGCCTCAGTGAGGTCAGTCACCGAATGCACCGGCACCAGTCGGTCGAGCTGGGCGATGATCTGGTCGATCACCGGCGGCGGCCCGCTGGTGACGATGGTGATGCGCGACAAGGCGTGATCGGCGCTGACATCGGCCACGGTCAGGCTCTCGATATTATAGCCGCGCGCCGAGAACAGCCCGGTAATCTTGGCAAGTATGCCGGCTTCGTTATCGACGATGACCGCAAGGACATGGCGTTCGGCGAGGGCTTGGGTGATTTTCATGACAGACTTTCCCTCTCCCCTTGAGGGAGAGGGTAGTGAAGGTTGCGAGCTTGCTGGCTACCGGAACTTGGAGAGGGGGGCGGCATCGAGCAGAGCCTTATGTCGCCCCCCTCTCTAAGACTTGCTAGGCAGCAAGCTGCCAAGCCAAGTCTATTCTCTCCCTCGAAGGGAGAGAGAAAATTGCGCATCCCCATCACACTAGCGCCTTCGCTTCGTCGTCCATCGTGCCCGTCACCTGATCGGCCTGCAAAATCATTTCGGTATGCGCCGCCCCTGAAGGGATCATCGGGAAGCAGTTGGCGAGTTTGGCGACGCGGCAATCGACGATCACCGGCCCGGGCGTCCCGATCATCGCCGCGATCGCGCCATCGAGTTCACCCAGCGTATCGATGCGCAGCCCGGTCCAGCCATAGGCCTCGGCCAGCTTGACGAAATCGGGCAGGCTGTCGGAGTAGCTGTTGGAATAGCGGCTTTCATAGGTCAGTTCCTGCCACTGGCGGACCATGCCCATATATTCATTGTTGATGATGAACACCTTCACCGGCAGCCGATATTGGCTGACGGTCGCCATCTCCTGGATGTTCATCTGGATGCTGGCTTCACCGGCTATGCAGATCACCAGCCGGTCGGGAAAGGCGACCTGCGCGCCGTTGGCGGCGGGAAAGCCATAGCCCATGGTGCCGAGTCCGCCGCTGGTCAGCCAGCGGTTCGGACCGTCGAAACCGAAATGCTGCGCGGTCCACATCTGGTGCTGGCCGACCTCGGTGGTGATGATCGGGTCGAGATGACGGGTCGCGTCGAACACTGCGCGGATCGCGCGTTGCGGCATGATGGCGGCGGTCGGCGCCTTGTCTTCCGGAAAATCGAGGCAGCGCGCGGCGCGCCAGCCATCGATCCGCCGCCACCATTCGTCCAGATCCTGCGCCTTGTAGCCCTTGGCCCGCCACTCGGAAATCATCGCAGCAAGCGCACGGCCTGCATCGCCCACCACCGCAACGTCCACCGGGACGATCTTGTTGATCGAACTGCGGTCGATATCGATATGAATTTTCCTGGCATGCGGCGCGAACGCATCGAGCCGCCCGGTCACCCGATCATCGAACCGCGCGCCGACCGCGATGATCAGATCGGCGCGGTTCATCGCGAAATTGGCTTCATAGGTGCCGTGCATGCCCAGCATGCCGAGCCATTTGCCGTCGGTTGACGGAAATGCGCCAAGCCCCATCAGCGTCGATGTCACCGGCGCACCGGTCATCGCCACCAGTTCGCGGAGAAGTGTGCTCGCCTCCGGCCCGGCATTGATGACGCCGCCGCCAGTGTAGAAGACCGGCTGTTTCGCGGCTGCGATCAGCGCGACGGCTTGCGCGATGGCGCTCGCATCCGGCTCGACCTGCGGGCGATAGCTGCGATGCTCTATCTGCTCGGGGATGACATAGTCTGCCGTCGCCACCTGCACATTCTTCGGGATGTCGATGACCACCGGGCCGGGGCGACCGTGGGTAGCGATGTAGAAGGCTTCATGCATGACCGGGCCGAGCCG
>JANNMK010000237.1:0-15079 GCA_031397785.1 Sphingomonas sp.
GGATGGATGCGGTTCTGGATACCATCGAGGCCAGCCATCAGCAGCGCCGAATAAGCCAGATAGGGGTTGGCGAGCGCGTCGGGGAAGCGGAACTCGACCCGCTTCGATTTCTCGCCGGCGCCATAGGGAATGCGGCACGAGGCCGAGCGATTGCGCGACGAATAAGCGAGCAAGACCGGGGCCTCGAACCCCGGGACCAGCCGCTTGTAGCTGTTGGTCGTCGGATTGGTGAAGGCGTTCAGCGCCTTGGCATGTTTGATGACGCCGCCGATATAATAGAGGCACATGTCGCTTAGCCCGGCATAGCCGTTGCCGGCGAACAGCGGCTTGCCGTCTTCCCACAGCGACATGTGGGTATGCATGCCCGAGCCGTTATCGTCCTTGATCGGTTTGGGCATGAAGGTCGCGGTCTTGCCGTAGGCGTGGGCGACCTGGTGCACGACATATTTGTAGATCTGCATGTTGTCCGCGGTCTTGACCAGCGTGTCGAATGTGAGGCCGAGCTCGTGCTGTGCGGCGGCCACCTCGTGATGGTGCTTGTCCATGTTGAGGCCCATTTCGCGCATCGTCGAGACCATTTCGGCGCGGATGTCGACGGCGCTGTCGACCGGAGCGACAGGGAAATAGCCGCCCTTGGCGCGCGGGCGGTGCGCCATGTTGCCGCTGTCATAGGTGCGGCCGGTGTTGGTCGGCAGCTCGACATCATCGAGCGTGTAGCCCGATGAGGCATAGGTGTTTTCGAACCGGACATCGTCGAACATGAAAAACTCGGCTTCGGGCCCGACATAGATGGTGTCGGCGATGCCCGCCGCCTTGACATAGGCCTCGGCGCGCTTGGCGGTCGAGCGCGGGTCGCGGGCATAAAGTTCGCCCGACGAAGGTTCGACGAT
Organism: Sphingomonas sp.; assembly: GCA_031397785.1. Lineage (GTDB taxonomy): Bacteria > Pseudomonadota > Alphaproteobacteria > Sphingomonadales > Sphingomonadaceae > Sphingopyxis. Next base: position 891 of record JANNMK010000237.1, read on the forward strand.
GTCGCAGAAGATGACCAGCATCGGGGTCGCCGAGAAGGGATCCATATGCACGGCATCGAGATCGGGTTTGAGAATCATGTCGCTTTCGTTGATCGCCTTCCACCCGGCGATCGACGAGCCATCGAACATCAGCCCGTCCTCGAGCTGATCTTCGTCGATCAGCGCGGCGGTCATCGTCAGATGCTGCCATTTGCCCTTAGGATCGGTGAACCTGAGATCGACCCACTCAACCTCGTTATCGGTGATCATTTTGACGATATCTTTGGGCGTCGCAGCCATGGTTCAGTCCCTCGTTATGATGATGTGATGGTCGTGATCGGTGGGCCCTTGTCCTGGGCCGAAGCAGCGGTTTGCCGGTCAGATCGCGTCGCTGTCGCGTTCGCCGGTGCGGATGCGCAACGCGGTTTCGACAGGCATGACAAAAATCTTGCCGTCGCCGATCCGCCCGGTCTGGGCCGCCGCGGCAATCGCCTCCACCACCCGGGCGGCGAGCGCGTCGTCGACGACTACCTCGAGCTTTACCTTGGGCAGGAAATCAACGACATACTCTGCGCCGCGATAGAGTTCGGTATGGCCTTTCTGCCGCCCGAACCCCTTGGCCTCGGTGACTGTGATGCCGCTGACGCCGACTTCGTGCAGCGCTTCCTTCACCTCGTCGAGCTTGAAGGGTTTGATGATCGCCTCGATCTTTTTCATATGTCCCCTGAAGGCTGCTGTGTCACGGCGGCTTGGTCAAGCATCTTGGCGCCCGTCCGCCGCGTGCGTCTGGCGGGATGCTATCAAGAAGCGTGCCATCCCATGACACCGGCAAATCGGCGGACGTGATACGGCGTCGGATACCGGGGTGCCGGAATAAGCGGCAATGTATCGGATTTGATGCCTGATTTTCAGGCAATTGGTGCCAAGTGCGTCGGGGGGCGCGGAACCCGGCGTCGCATTGCGCCGCCGATCACTGCGAAGCCTAGAATGAGCATTGCCCATGTACCGGGCTCGGGAACAGCTGCCAGACCCGGTACGAAGACTGCATCAGCGTCCCCGCTGGCAAAGCCGAACTGGCCGCGTTGATCCCCGGCTGCAGCATAGCCGAAACGACTGAAATTCGCGGTGGCAGGGTCACGCAGCGCGGCGATGGAAGGATCGGGAGGCAGGGTTTCACCGAAGCTGAAATAGGACGTCAGGTCGAGTGTTGAGCCCGCCGCGCCGCCAGCGAAGGAAAATGGTAGTCCCGAGCCGCCGAGACCGGGAAAGATAAACTGCTGGATGAGCGCCTGTTGCTGACCGCGCGCGTCGAAAAAGACGAAGGCGCGGCCGATTATCAGAACCGGCGGGGTGGATGGGTTTGTGTCGAGGGCAAACACATAGCCATCAATAGTCGCAGTGAAATTGCTGACGTTGATTCCATAGACATTGGTGTCCGGCGCTGAAAAGATCGTCGTCAACGCGCCGGTGTCGAACGTGAAGTCGATCTTTACCGGTGCGCCCGGGCGCAAGACGGTCGTTCCGCCGCGAACCGATATGCTGCCGACCGCTCCACTGGCTGTCACCGTCACGACTTCGGCATGGACCGGGGTTGTGACCAGCAACAGGGCTGCTGCGGCAACCGCAACGAGCATACGCAGTAACTGTCCCATTCGCATCTCCAATGCCCCCCCCGGCGGCGCCCTCATCCAGCACCCGGTGATCAAAAAGCTAACGCGGCGTTAAATCTGATTCAACCCGATTTGTACCCGGTGAATGTGCGTCCCGATCTGGAACAGTGTGTGCCGTCGCCTGACTGCTCAATAAGGCGGACGATCGAGGCAAGCGGGGCTTTTGGTGAAAATCTCGCAGCCGTTTTCGGTGATGCCGATGCTGTGTTCGAACTGCGCCGACAGGCTGCGGTCACGCGTTACTGCCGTCCAGCCGTCGTCGAGCACTTTAACTGTCGGTTTGCCAAGGTTGATCATCGGTTCGATGGTGAAAAACATGCCGGGGCGAAGTTCCGGCCCGGTGCCGGGACGACCGACATGGACGATTTCGGGGGCATCATGAAACAGTCGGCCAAGGCCGTGGCCGCAGAAATCCCGCACCACGCCATAGCGCTGCCGTTCGGCGTGGCTCTGGATCGCATGGCCGATATCGCCAACGGTGTTGCCGGGCCGCGCCTTTTCGATGCCGAGCATCAAGCATTCATAAGTGACATCGACTAGGCGTCGCGCTTTGAGCGGCACGTCCCCTACAAGGAACATTCGGCTTGTATCGCCATGCCAGCCATCGACGATGACGGTGATGTCTATATTGACAATGTCACCGTCTTTCAGCGCCTTGTCCGACGGAATACCGTGGCAAACGACATGGTTGATCGAAATACAGCTGGCATGGGCATAGCCCCGATAGCCGACGGTGGCAGGGACTGCGCCCGCCGCCAGCACGAAGTCGAGCACAAGATTGTCGATGTCCTGCGTCACCGCGCCGGGGACGACATGCGGCACGATATGATCGAGCGCGGCGGCGGCAAGTGCGCCCGCAGCGCGCATCCCCGCAAAACCATTGGGTCCGTGGAGCCGTATGACCCCGTCACGAACGGGATTGGCTGTGGTCGCTTCGGTATCGGTCACATAGTCCATAATGCCGATATAACAGGCGCACTGGCAAAAAACGAGAGGCAGGTAAAAGGGCGGCGGCACGTGTCGGGGTCGCATCGACTGCGCCGCCGCCCGAGGAGAAGCTCACAGGGCAGATCGCAACCTTGGAGCTTTCCGGCGCCGCAGAGCGAACCCGACCACGCCGAAACCGATAATCATGACGGTCCAGACCCCGGGTTCGGGCACGCCGGCCGCCACAGTGCGCGTCAGGACATAATTGAAACCGACGCTGTCGCCCGCTGGCGTGCCGACCGGATTGACGCCGAAGGAAAAGGACCGCCCGGCCTGGAGAAATGCACTGCCGCTCTGCCGCTGGCTGCGAATCGTCGAACCAAGGCCTCCAAGCGCCGTGACTACATTCGTGCCCGACGACCCGTCGACCCGGAACAACCCGACACCCGATGGCATGCGGTCGAGCAGATTGAAATCGGCAACATAAGAGTAGAGCGCGCTGACCGGTGCAACGAAAGTAACCACGATATTTGTGGTTGCCCCCGGGTGCAGGAGCAGCCGATCATTCGGAACGGCAATGGTAGTGAACTGCACGAACTGGGAAGCCGAACGATAGGCGCCCGGAAATCCTGCGACGGGTGTCTGCAGACACACACTGCCTCCGATGACACAACCCGCGCCGCCCGTAACGAGCGGCGTGAACCCGCCGCCGGTCAACGGAACCGACAGATAGGCAAAGCCACCATTCAATTGCGTGCCATTGAAACTGGAAAAGGCATTGTAGATGACGTCTGCCGCGGCAGCCGGCGTCGGCTGGAATGCAAGGCCGATGCCGGCAAGCAAAACTGCGGCGATTGATGGTCGTTTCAAATTCGGCATGTCCGTCACCTCTCTATCGCGGGGACGGGGTTAAACCGCTGGCCAACATCGCGCGTCGGCCATTTGGCCTAGCCCGATGGGGGAAGGGGTTGCCCTAATGGCACGAATGCGAAAAACTGCGGTCATGGCGGCAGGCACGATCGGACAATCTAAGCGGGTAAACAGGCGCTTGCTGGTCAACGCCATCGCCTCTCTGGCGTCCACGCTGGCCGGTTACGGATTCGCGTGGTTCGGGTATGACGGCTATCCTCCTGCTGCCAACCGATTGATCTGGGGCATATTTTCAGCACTGCTATTTGGATACTGGACGATCCTGATCATTCTTGCTGCCAGTATGAAGCATCCGGAGCGAATTCCTGGCTGGCGCCATGCGCGCCGCATCCTCGAGCTGGGTACCTTTGCCGGGGTGATGGGGGTGACCATTTTGTTCATGCCGTGGGGGACCGCCGAATTGCAGCACGTCACTCTGCTTTATTCGACCAGCTATTGTGCAGCCGCGATCCTGTCGTCGATCGACGAGGAAAATTTCGTGCGTTGGCGGATCGTTGCGGTAATGGGCGGGCTCGCTGCGGTGTGCGTGATGGAACAGATTCCGTTATGGCCGTTCCTGACCGCTTATCTGCTGATATTCGGCAGCGTGTTGATGGTTTTCGACCTGCTGATGCGGCGGTCGATGCTGCGCATGCGCGCGGCGCGCGCAGAGGCGGTGGCCGCGCGCGATGCCAGGACCCGCTTCGTCGCGGCGGCCGCACACGACCTTGGCCAACCTTTGCAGGCGGCACGGTTGTTCTTTGAACAAGCAATCCGTGCGCCCACCAGCGATGCCCGATCGACTGCCGCGGCGCATACCCGCAATGCGTTTTTCGGCATGGAGGAATTGCTGCATGCGATGCTCGACCATCTGCGGTTGAGCACGGGCACGGTGGCGGTAGCGATTGAACCCTTGCCAGTCATGCCCCTCATCGCAGGTTGCGCCGCACGCTATGGTGCAGTGGCGGCAAGCGAAGGGGTACGGTTGGTGCCGCTGCCGACGCACAGCATGGTGCGCGGCGACCGGGCGCTGATCGAACGGGCGCTGGGCAATCTGATCGACAATGCGCTGCGTCATGCCGATGCGTCGCGGGTGCTGATTGGCGCATGGCGGCGGCCGAATGCCGTCGTGCGGCTGTTTGTCGCAGACGACGGGCGCGGTTTGGGCAATCAGGATGTCGAGGCGCTATTCGACGACTATGTTCAGGCCGACGAAGGCGGCGGGCCGACACGCGGCGGGTTCGGCATCGGACTAGGGTCGACCCGGCGGGCGGCGCAGGCGATGGGCGGAACTGCGGGGCATGATCCCGACTGGCACGCCGGTGCATTATTCTATCTTGATTTACCGGCCGACGAACAGCACACAACACTCCAATGGGGCGCCAAGTTGATACCTGCCTGATCTGTGACGATCATGCGATGATGCGGACGGCATTGTCAGGCACCATAGCGTTAATCTTCCCCGATTGCGCAATCCACCTAGCCAGCGATTTCGATACTGCGGCGAACTTAGTGCGCACTTGTCCGATCGATCTGATCTTGTGCGATCTCGCCATGCCGGGGGCGGAGCCATTGACCGGTATCGCTACGATCATGGCCGCGGCACCGGGCAGCCCGTTGCTGGTAATCACCGGCAGCGAAGACGATGCGCTGTTGATGACGCTACTCCACCGGGGAGTGAGCGGGTTCTTGCACAAGAGCGCCAGCGCCGAAGTGGTCGAAGCCGCGATCGGGCTGGTGGTGGCAGGGGGGCGTTATCTGCCGCCAAGACTGCTGGCACTGACCGGCGCAGCGGCCGTGGTAGCTGCCACCAGCGAACGGGCAGTTCGGTTAACCGACAGGCAGCAGCAGATACTCGCGATGATCGCCGCGGGCCTGTCCAACAAGCAGATCGCGCGCGATCTTTGTTTGTCGCCAGCGACGGTAAAAACGCATGTGGCTGCACTGATCGCGGCGCTGAATGCGGGCAATCGTACCGAGGCGGTGTATCGGGCGCGCGCCAGCGGACTTATTGCAGCCTGACTTTGCTCAACGCTTGCCGTGAGCGACAGGGTGGTTAGAGCGGGGCCATGGCTAATAAAAGAATCTGGACGGCTGCACTGCTAGTGATCGGCGATGAAATCTTGTCGGGGCGGACGCAGGACAAGAATATCAGCCAGGTTGCAGCCTGGTTGAACGTGCAAGGTATCCGTCTTGTCGAGGTGCGAGTCGTGCCCGATGTTGAGGCGGCGATCGTCGAAGCGGTCAATGCCTTGCGCGCGCGCAACGATTATCTGTTCACCACCGGCGGCATCGGCCCAACGCATGATGACATCACGGTTGATTCGGTTGCCGTGGCGCTCGGTGTTGGCGTGGTCCATCACCCAGCGGCGGTCGACATCTTGACCCGGTATTACGAAACCCGCGGCGGGGTTACCGAAGCACGGCTGCGAATGGCGCGGGTGCCCGAAGGCGCGGCGCTGATTGCCAATCGCATGTCAGGTGCGCCGGGCATCCACATTGCCAACATCTTCATCATGGCGGGTGTGCCGGCAATCACGGCCGGAATGCTCGATGCGCTGACCGGCACGCTGGAGGGCGGGGACCCAGTAGTCTCGGTGACGCTGGGCGCCTGGGTCGCCGAAAGCGAAGTGTCCGAGCTGCTTCGCGCTATCGAACGCGCGCATGACGGCTGTGCAATCGGCAGCTATCCGTTTTTTCGAGAAGGGCGGGTAGGCGCCAATTTCGTCAGCCGGTCGACCGACGGTGCAGCGGCACAAGCGTGCAGCGATGCCATCGCGTCGGCACTGGCCGAACAAGGGTGCGAATCAACGCCGGGAGGAATTTAGAGGGCGTCGGCCTTTGGCAGCAGCCGCAGCAGGGTGAGCGCCAATAGCCCGAAGAGCGCGGCGACAATGAACGCCGCACCAGGGAAGTAAATCGACGCGTCAGCCCCGGTGAAGCGCGCCATAGTGCCGGTAAGCAATAGCGGCGCAACCAGGCTGCCAACTCCCATCGCCATCGACGAGATGCCCTGCATTTCGCCTTGTGTTTCCGCCGTGGCGCGCCGTGACATCATCGCCATCAGGCTAGGCTGCACCAGCCCCTGTATGGTCAGCGCCAACATGATCGCAAACACCATCCAGGTTTCATTGGCAAAGGCATAGCCGACAAAGCCTAGCGTCGATGCAGTCAGCCCGACCGACGCCGCCTTTCTTTCGCCCCAGCGTTTCACTAACGGACCGGTAACAAAGGTCTGGCCGAGTGCCATCAGCACACCCACGAAGGCAAGACTGAAGCCGATCATGCTACTCGTCCAGCCGAGCTGGGCCATACCGTAAAAGCTCCAGGTCAGCGGATAGACAAGGCTGGCGATCTGCCAGACCGTAAGGATAGCCGCGACGGCCATGAGACCGGGGACGGCGCGTGCGGCAGCCAGCGCGCCGAGCGGGTTGGCGCGCCGCCAGTCGAAGCGGCGGCGACGCTCTGGTGCCAAGGTTTCAGGAAACAGAGTAAGGCCATAGACGAAATTGAGCCCCGCAAGCACGGCTGCGGCAACAAACGGCGCCCGCGGGCCGAACTGATCGCCAAGCAGACCGCCGATAACCGGCCCGGCAATGAAGCCCATCCCGAAGGCCGCACCGACATATCCGAAATTGCGGGCCCGCTCGTCCGGCTGGGTGACGTCGGCAATTGCTGCCTGCGCCGCGCCGTAGCTACCGCCGAAAATGCCCGAGACGATGCGCGCAAGGAACAAGAGCGGCAGCGTCTGCACGATCGTCAGGAGGATGTAATCGATGACCAGCCCGCCCAGAGAAAGTAGCAGTACCCGCCGCCGACCGAAAGCATCGGAGAGATTACCGAGCACCGGCGCAGCAAAAAAGGTCGCCAGCGCCATGGCAAAACCAATCCACGCGCCAATCTCAATCGCATCGGCAAGCCCGATCCGGCCGACGTCCATGAGCAGTTGCGGCAGCACTGGCATGATGATGCCAAAGCCCACTGCATCGACGAAAATCGTGAAGACGATGAACGGAACGATATGGCGCGAAGCAGCGGAGCGGGTATCGCCGGGGGCGGGAGATGTCATTGCCCTGTCATAGCAGTGTCACGGTGGCATTCCAGTGACGTGCAAGGGCGGTATCCAATGCCAGTTAAAAGGGGACAGTGTCATGCGCGCCGCCATCATTCTGCCGTGGCTGGCGCTCGCGCTGGCTGGCTGTGCGACCACGACCGTGACAGCTCCGCTGCCCGCGACAAATGTCCCCGCGATGGCCGAAACCGATCCGGTTGGCACGGCGGCGCGCGACGCGGCCGATGATCCGGCAATCTGGCGCAACACAGCAGATCCGATGGCCAGCCTGGTAGTCGGCACCGACAAGCGGGCCGGGATTTATGTTTACGGGCTCGACGGGCTGACCCGGTCGTTCGTAGCGGCGGGCGAAGTCAACAATGTCGACCTGCGCGGTGATGTGCAACTCGGTGGGCGCGCCATCATATTGGTCGGCGCCAGCAACCGGAACAGCCTGACCGAACCGCGTCTGTCGCTGTTCACGCTGGACGGGGCGAACGGGCAGCTCGCCGCTCTTGCAAGTTTTGCCACTGGCGCAAGCGGTGAGGCCTACGGCTTTTGTTTCGGGTGGCACATCCCCGGGCTGCCGCTCGCCTACATCGTCACCAAGCAGGGCAATGTGCTCGAGTTCATACTGAGCGAGGACAGGCAAGGTGTCCTGGCAATCCGGCTGGCACGGCAATTCGGCGTTGCGACGCAGACCGAAGGCTGCGTGGTCGATGATCGTACTGGCCAGCTGTATCTGGGCGAGGAGGATGTCGGCATCTGGCGGTTCGATCTGACTGCGGTGACGCCAGTGGCGATCCCGTTTGCAACGGTCGGTGCACAGGACGGGCTGGTCGCCGATGTCGAAGGGCTGGCGCTGGCGCCGGAAGGGACGACCGGCGGCATGCTTGTCGCATCAAGCCAAGGCGACAATGCCTATGTACTGTTCGACCTCGGCACGGGCATGGTGCGCGGCCGTTTTCGTATCGAAGGTGGGGCAATTGACGGGACGGTCGACACCGACGGCATCGAAATGGTGCCGGGCGATTTTGGCGCGCGCTACCCTGATGGCCTGTTTATCGCGCAGGACGGCAACAATCTGCCCGATGCACAAAATTTCAAATATCTCTCCTGGCGCTCGGTACGCGAAGCGCTTGGCATGGGGCCGACCCCACGCTAGGGGCGAACCGGCAGCGCAGGCGGGTGTAGCTCAATGGTAGAGCTTTTGCTTCCCAAGCAAGTGACGAGGGTTCGATTCCCTTCACCCGCTCCAAAATTTGTCGACTATCAGCCTGACGTCTGAATCGCCGGCTGTTCACGGCTTACGATTGCAGGCACGATGCAACTTCTGCTGTTGCGAGAGGTTGACCGGCTATGATCGAAAATCAGTCCCAAAACGCGCCGCTTCAGGGAGCGGCCATGACAGAACGGCCGTTGGCCCAGTCCCCCGGGCGCCGCGATGTCGGCGGAGCGATCATACTGACGTTCGCGTTTGGCAGCGTCGCTGTTGCGCTGATCGCCGCCCTCGGCGCGGGCTGGGGCCTGTGGGCGTTTGCGCCCGCGTTGCAGATCGTGATCGCGGCTGGCGTCATCAGCATCGTGACGGTCGTCACCGCATTTGCCCTGCTTTCACGGCGGCGGCGAAAGGGGGGAGCGGGGCCATGGCGATTGATCGCCCCGGGGATCGTCATCGCCATTCTGTTTTCGCTCTATTTCCTGCGCTTCATCTGGCTGGCTCTTACCCTGCCGGCCATCCACGATGTCTCGACAGACCTTGCCGATCCGCCTGTCTTTGTCACCCTGCCGCTGCGGGCCGATAACGACATCGCCGTCCCGGGCGCCGAGGATAGCGCGATGCGGGGCATGACGCCGCGTCAGCGGTGGGCCCAAATTCACCAGGACGAATATGACGATCTGCGATCTTTACGGGTCGCCGCCACGCCAGCGCTGACCATGGCGCGCCTCGAGGCCATCGTGCGCGACCGCGGATGGGAGATTGCCGCCATCGATGCCGGAGCTGGGCGCATCGAAGCCACCGACACCAGTACTTTCTTTCGTTTCAAGGACGATATCGTCATTCGTGTCCGCCCTGCCAGCAACAGCAGTTCCAGCATCGTTGATGTGCGTTCGGTCAGCCGGGTCGGCAGCCACGATTTCGGCGTCAACGCCAATCGGGTGCGCGCCTTGCTTGCCGACATTCCGGCAAGTCAGCCCCAATCGCGATAGACGCGGTTCCGGGCGACTGTGCAGCGAAGAAGAAAAGCCGGGCGCGCATTTCCGTTCGGATGGCTCGCTTTTTTCGCCCTTGCGGCGATCGGCGGCTGGGCAGGCTGGGGCTGGCTAAAGCAGAATCCGGGCCACAATCCTTGGGCGCCGCTGGCGCTCGATGCGTCAATTGGTTGGGCGACGGGGCGTAAACTTGACGCGCTGGTTGCAGACGGTACCGCGTGCCGCGCTTTGCTTGGGCGTAGCGGTGCCGATTATGCACCGCTTCCGCGCACCGGCTTCGGCCAGTGCCTGGCGCTTGACCGCACGCGCTTGGCCGACAACGTGACACCCGGGCTGGTGCTACGTCCTGCAGGCGTCGCCCCATCCTGCGCAGTCAGCACTGCCTTGATCTTGTGGCTGCGTGAACGGGTCCAGCCCGCGGCGCAAAAACATTTCGGCCGGCAGGTGATTCGGATGGAGCATCTGGGCAGCTATAATTGCCGCACGATCCGTGGCGGCGCGACCATCAGCCAGCACGCCACCGGCAACGCTATCGACATCGCCACGTTCATACTTGCCGATGGAACGCGGGTGACCGTGCGAGACAACTGGACCGGTGACAATGCGCGCGCGGCCTTCCTACGTGACGCGCGCGACGGAGCCTGCGATCTGTTTGCGACTACCCTGTCGCCCGATTACAACGCTGCGCATGCTGATCATTTCCACCTCGACATGGCAGCACGTGCGGGTAGCTGGCGGGTGTGCCGGTGATCAGCGCGGGGTGAGCCGGAACAGCCTACCCTCGCCGCGGCTGTCGCCGTCTTCCAGCACGAGTATCGATCCGTCGTTGTCCTGTGCCAGCGCCCGGACGCGGAAATCCATGTCCCAGCGCTCCGCCTGACGGGCAGTGTCCCCGGCCAGATCAACGCGGATAAGCGCTTTCGCCCCCAACGCGGCAATCAGCGCATCACCGCGCCAGGCGGCGAAACGGTCGCCCGAATAGATGATCATATGCCCAGGCGATATTGCCGGGTTCCACCACAGACGCGGTGCGACAAAGCCGTCACCCGTCACATGATCGGGAATGTCGCGGCCGTCATAATGATTGCCGTTCGACACGGCTGGATAACCGTAATTGCCGCCGCGCGTGACAATATTGAGTTCATCGCCGCCCGCCGGACCCATTTCAAGTTCCCACAATCGGCCATCTCCGTCGAACGCGATGCCCAATGGATTGCGATGGCCAGACGACCATATCTGTGCCCGCACCCGCCCCTGATCGTAACCGGGATTGTCGGACGGAATGCCGCCGGCATCGGTTAGCCGGACGATCTTTCCCAAATTGGCCGTCATGTCCTGTGCCGGATCGAACTTCTGGCGCTCCCCGCTGGATATATACAGCATGTTACCGGGCCCGAACGCGATACGATGTCCGAAATGACCATTGCTCGACACAAATGGTTCCTGCCGCCATATGGTCTGGAACGATTCGAGAGCGGTGCCGTCCGCGGACAACCGCCCGCGCCCAACTGCTGCCCCTTTACCGCCCTCGCCCGTTTCCACCCAGCTAAGATAGACCATCCGGTTATTGGCGAAATCGGGGTGGAGAACGACATCGCCCAGCCCCCCTTGGCCGGCATAGGAGACGGCTGGGCCGCCGGATACTGCGCGCACTTCGCCGCCGCTGTGCCAAAGTATCAGCCGCCCCGATTTTTCGGTGATCAGCGCCTGATTGAACTCCGGCAATATCGCGATTGCCCAGGGATCGTCGAAATCGGCGACGACGCTCATCGTGAAGGGTGCCGCCGAAATCGCCGTCGCGGCGGCATTGCCTGCATTACCCGCATTGCGACCAACCTCGGAAATTGCCGGTTCCGGTGCCGCGTTCGACTGTGTCGGGGAACTGGCGGGCGAGCAGGCCATCATGAAGGCGGCAAGAGCGAACAGCGGCAGACGATGCAGAGGGCGAGCGAGCATGGGTAGGTATCTCCTTTGGGGGGACCCTGATTCTAGACGGGCGAAGCCATGATGCAAGCGGCTTGCACAGTCCCCTCACCCCGCCTATAGCGCCGTCCGTGCTTCCTGACATCGTGAGACGTTCGGCAGCGCCGGGGTGGCTGCCCCGGCGGCGAAAGTCGCGTGTGCGGGCCAGGCTAATCTTTGTATCACAGCTACCTTTCGACAAGGACATCATGACCGACATCGCCGCCATCATCGCATTGGTTGAGCCCGAAGCGCGTGCGCTGGGTTTCGATCTGGTGCGAGTGCGGCTGCAGGGCGGCGACGATGTGACTTTGCAGGTGATGGCCGAACGACCCGATACCGGGCAGCTGACGATCACCGATTGCACCGCATTGTCGCATCGCCTGTCTGATCTGTTCGACGCCATGGAAGCCGACGGCCGCGATCCGATGGACGAGCCCTATCGCCTGGAGGTCAGCTCTCCAGGAATCGACCGGCCGCTCACCCGGCTAAAGGATTTTGTCGATTGGGTGGGACATGAAGCGCGCGTTGTGCTGAGCGATGGCGTTATACCCCCGCCGGAAACCGGGCTGGGAGAGGGTGCGCGCAAGAATTTGTCGGGTGAGCTGCTGCGCGTCGAAGGCGATTTTGTGACAATCGCTGACCGGAAAGCCGGGCCGATGACATTCGGGTTCGCTGATATGGCAGAGGCCAAGCTGATCCTGACCGACGCATTGATCGCTGCGACCCGCCCGCTCGACAGCGGGGGTGCCGACGAAGAAATAATAGAATCCGATTTGGAAACAGAGGACTGAGAGACCCATGGTCAACGCCATTTCCGCGAACCGTGCCGAGCTGTTGGCGATTGCGACATCGGTTGCAACCGAGAAGCTGATCGACAAGTCGATCGTCATCGAGGCGATCGAGGCCGCGATTCAGCGCGCCGCGCGTGATCGCTTCGGCCAGGAAAATGATATCCGCGCCAAACTCGATCCGATGACCGGCGATCTGCGCCTGTGGCGCGTCGTCGAGGTCGTCGAAACGGTCGAAGACTATTTCAAACAGGTCGATCTGGCGCGGGGCGCAGAGCTGCAGCCTGGCGCAGTGGTCGGCGACTTTATCGTCGATCCGCTGCCCGCTATCGACCTTGGCCGAATCGATGCGCAGTCCGCCAAACAGGTGATTTTCCAGCGGGTGCGGGAGGCCGACCGCGAGCGCCAGTATGACGAATATAAGGATCGCGGCGGAGAGGTGATCACTGGCGTGGTCAAATCGGTCGAATTCGGGCATATTATCGTTAATCTGGGTCGTGCCGAGGGTGTCATTCGCCGCGACCAGCAAATTCCGCGCGAGATGGTTCGCATGGGCGATCGCATCCGGGCGATCGTTATGAAAGTGGTGCGCGAAACTCGCGGGCCGCAAATTTTTCTGTCGCGCGCGCATCCCGACTTTATGAAAAAGCTATTCGCGCAAGAAGTGCCCGAAATCTATGACGGCATCATTGAAATCAAGGCCGCGGCGCGCGACCCGGGCAGCCGCGCCAAAATCGGTGTGATCAGCTATGACAGCAGTATCGATCCCGTCGGTGCCTGCGTCGGCATGAAGGGCAGCCGGGTGCAGGCGGTCGTTCAGGAGCTGCAGGGCGAAAAGATCGACATCATCCCGTGGAGCGAAGACACCGCGACCTTCGTCGTCAACGCGCTCCAGCCCGCCACAGTCAGCCGCGTCGTCCTCGACGAGGATGAGGGCCGCATCGAGGTCGTGGTGCCCGATGACCAGCTGAGCCTCGCCATCGGGCGGCGCGGGCAGAATGTCCGATTGGCCAGCCAGCTGACCGGCCGCGCGATCGACATCATGACCGAAGCCGATTCGAGCGAGAAGCGGCAACGCGAATTCGTCGAGCGTTCGACGATGTTCCAGGAAGAGCTGGACGTCGACGAAACGCTCGCCCAGCTGCTGGTCGCCGAAGGTTTTACCGAGATGGAGGAAGTCGCTTTCATCGCACCCGAGGAGCTGGCGAATATCGAGGGCTTCGATGAAGAGCTCGCCGAGGAACTGCAGAGCCGTGCGCAGGAAGCACTCGACCGTCGCGAGGCCGCTGCACGCGAGCTGCGCCAGTCGCTGGGCGTCGAAGATGCGATTGCCGAATTGCCATACCTGACCGAAGCGATGCTGGTGGTGCTTGGCAAGGCAGGTATAAAGACGCTCGACGATCTTGCCGACCTCGCCACTGACGAGCTGATTGCCAAAAAGCGCGGCGAGCCACGCCGTGGCGGCAAGGATCGGCCCGAAGACAAGGGCGGTGTGCTGGCTGAGTATGGCCTGTCCGAAGAACAGGGCAACGAGATCATCATGGCAGCGCGCGCGCACTGGTTCGAAGACGAGGCGGTCACCGCCCCGGCTGCCGAACCGGCAAGTGGGGAGGCCGCTCATGCGGACCCCGCAACATGACCGCCCGCTAACCCTGGCAGCCTCGATGCGGGATGCCGGGCCGGAGC
>JANNMK010000294.1:0-6254 GCA_031397785.1 Sphingomonas sp.
CTGCTCAAGACGGCGCAGGACAATGGCGTGCCGCAGCGGCTGGTCGAAGCGGTGGTCAGCGTCAACGACAACCGCAAACGCGCCATGGGCCGCAAGGTCGTCGCCGCACTGGGCGGCAATGCGCGCGGCAAACGCGTCGCCATCCTCGGCCTGACCTTCAAACCGAACACCGACGATATGCGCGATGCGCCCGCGCTCGCCATCGTCCAGACCCTGCTCGATGCCGGCGCGACCGTCATCGCCACCGATCCTGAAGGCATGGCCGCCGCCGCCCCGCTGATGCCCGATGTGACCATGGTTGACAGCGCCTATGCCGCCGCAGACGGAGCCGACGCTATAGTCATCGTCACCGAATGGGATGCCTTCCGCGCGCTCGATCTCGCGCGCCTCGCCGCGCTGTCTGCGGGCAAGCTGCTGATCGACCTGCGGAACATCTACCGCCGCGAAGATGTTGAACGCGCAGGCATGACCCATCATGGCGTCGGCATCCCCGATTCCGCCTGAAACGCTGTCACCCGCCACCCGACGCCCGAACCTGCGCCAATCACGAACCGAAGCCCATCACGAACCGACGCCCATCACGAACCGACCCCGATCACGAATCGGTAATGAGGACAAAGCCATGCGCCCGACCCCTATGATCGCTGCCACCGTCGCTGCCCTCGCCTTGTCCGCCTGTGCCACCACCACCACGCCGGGCACTGTCGTCGCCACCGGCGCTCTCGCCACTGCGGCGGGCGAATCGCGCGGCACTGTCAATCTCAGCCAGAATGGCGGCGGCCTCGGCTTGCTCGTCGAAGTGGTCGGCATGGCCCCGGGCAGCTATGGCGCGCACGTCCACGCCGTCGGCCGCTGCGAAGCGCCCGGCTTCACGTCGGCCGGTGCGCACTGGAACCCGGCCGCCCGCCAGCATGGCCGCCTCAATCCCGCCGGCAGCCATTATGGCGATCTCCCCAACCTCGTCGTCGGTGCCGATGGCCGCGGCCGGATCCAAACTCCGCTCAGCGGCGCTCTCACTGGCGAAGGCGGCGTGTTCGATGCCGACGGCGCGGCGCTGGTCGTCCACGCCCGCCCCGATGACGAACGCACAGACCCCAGCGGCAACAGCGGCGATCGCATCGCCTGCGCGGTGCTGACGCGCACCAACTGAAAAGTGCGCGGTGCTGACGCGCAACAGCTGACAAGCCCCCGCTGTTCAGCGGTGGGGCACGGGCGGCATCGTCCGATGAAAACTCAGGCCCGCTCCGCCGCCGCCGCCCGCTCGATCAGCGTCGCTTCCGCTACGGGCAGCGCGCGATACGCGTAAATCAGCAGGCCCAGCGACACCGGCGCCACCGCGATCAGGGACAGCACCCCGGTGCGCAGGTCGCCGACCAGCCGGCCGTCGACCATCGTGCCCGCCAGATCGGAAATCTGCCCGACCATATAGGGGCCGAACGACAGGCCGACCAATGTGGTGCCAAGAAAGAACGCCGCCGTCGCCGTGCCGCGCATCCGCGGCAGAACCAGATCCTGCGTCGTCGCTGCGGCGGCCCCCAATGCGGTGCTGCCGCACACCCCGGCGGCAAAGTTCATCAGATAAAACAGCGTCGCATCCTCGGTGGTAAAGCCGATCCAGATCGGCACCACCGGCGCGACCGCGCCGAACATCACGACCAATATACGCCCCGCCGCATTGCTGGCGCGCAACGCATCGGCAATCCGCCCGCCAGCGATCACCCCGATGAACCCGCTCAGCGCCCCGCTCGCCCCCAGATAAAAGGCGAGCTCGGCCTTGGGCAGCCCCAGCACGGTTTCGGCATAAGGCGCGGACCAGAAAGCCAGTGCATATGCGGCCAGGGCGATGAGGCCATAGCCGATTGTCGTGCAGACAAAGGCGGGCGTCCCCCAGATCAGCCGATAGGTCGCCGGATCCCTTGCCCGCAACGTGCAGGCCCAGCTGAACACGGCGTAGAAACCCAGGCCGACAGCCGACCATTGCGGCACATTGCCGGTCAGGCCGATCATCGATGCTGCGAACAGCACCACCAGCGCCGCCACCCCGATGTTGATCGCCAGCGCCGCGATGCCGCGCTCAGCCGCGCCGATCAGCGTGAATGGCGGAACTATGGTCGACAGGTCGGTGACAAATTGCGCGAACGGGCGCGGGTTGGTGCTCGTCGCCACCCCATCCATCGCGCCGCGCACCGGCTCGCGCAAAGTCGCAACCCATAATGCGACGATCAGCCCGGGGATGCCGACCGCTAGAAACGCCGCCTGCCAGCCGACCAGCCCCAGCGGCCCGCCCAGCGGATAGGCGGTGTTCCAGCTCTTGACGATCAGCGCGCCGATGAACAGCGACACGCCGCCCCCCAGATACAGGCCGGACGAATAGATGGCGAGCGCGGTCGCGCGCTGCGCCTTAGGAAAATAATCGGAAATCAGCGAATAGGCGGTTGGGCTGGCGGTCGCCTCGCCGATGCCGACGCCCATCCGCGCCAGCGACAGGCCAAGCTGGTTTTGCGCAAATCCCGATGCCGCGGTCATCGTCGACCATAGCGCCAGACCGATGCTCAGCAGCCGGGTCCGGCTCCAATTGTCCGCCAGCCGCCCCAGCGGGATGCCGAACAGCGCATAAAATACCGCAAACGCCGCCCCGCCCAGAAACCCCATATCGCTGTCGTTCAGGCCCAGATCAGCCTTGATGTCGACCGCCAGGATGCTCAATATCTGCCGGTCGATGAAATTGAGGATATAGACGACAACCAGCACTGCCAGCACATACCAGCTGTAACTGCTCGCCTGGGTCGGTGCGGCCGGTCCGGCCTCGTCGGCCATCGCGATGCCGCCCTTGTCGCTGTCGCTCACACCGCTCTCCCCGCGCTCTTGTCTTCAGGCCATGGCTGTTGTCGCCCGCTCTGGCTCAGGGCTAGCAGAGCAGGGGGATGACGCAACCTCGATGCTGTTTCAGGTCCGTAAATAGGCACTGGCCCATGACCGATCGTGCGCCTGCGCTCTCCTGCACCCACGGTCATGGCGATGCCGCGGCCATCGGCGATACCCGTCACTCCAGCCGCCCGTCACCCCAGCCTCCCGTCACTCCAGCCTCCCGTCACTCCAGCCTGTAGTCGGCCAGCGGCCGATACGCCGATCCTTCGGGCCGCAATCGGCTTTCATACAGGCCGAACCGGTCGAACCGCGCCACGTCGCTCGTCAGCATCGCATGCGCCGCCAGCCAGCCATCGATCGGACCGCTCGATCGGTTCAATCGCGCGACGGTGATATGGGGGGTGAACGCACCGCGCAACGGCTCGACCCCGGCATGACACAGCGCGCGGCGCACCTTGGCCGCGAGAGCGGTCACGTCGTCGATTGGCGATACACCGGCCCACAGCGCATGGGGCGCGCCCTTGCGCGCGAATGCGCCGACCCCGGACAGCGCCAATCCGATTGGCGCGGCTTGAACGCGCGTCAGCACGCTGGCGATCGTCTCCGCCCCTTCATCGCTGACCTCGCCGAGGAAGCTCAACGTCAGGTGCAGTTGCGCCTCGCTCTGCCAGCGCGCGCCCGCGACCCCATGCATGATGGGCTTCAGCTGCTCGCCCATGGTCGGCGGGGGCTTCAGGGCAATGAACAGGCGGGGCACCACAGGCTTTTACTGCCGCTAAAATGCTTATCCAGCCAGCTTGAGCAACTTTCCGTCGGGTTTTGCTTGAAAAATCGGACTTTCCCACCGATATTCATCGCATGCCGCAGGATTTCCCGTGCGGTACGGATTGGAGAATAGTCATCATGGCTAATTGGTCAGACCCGCAAGGGCAGACCGGGGCCTTCGGGCAGACCGCCCGGCCCGTCGATAGCGCAACCGATGCTGGCCTGCGCTCGTATATGCTGTCCGTTTACAACTATATGGCGTCCGCCGTTCTGCTGACCGGTGTCGTGGCAATGCTGTTTTCACGCGGTGGCGCGGAATCGCCTGCGGCCACCATCATCATGGCCGGCGGTCCGCTGGCCTGGGTCATCATGCTCGCTCCGCTGGCGTTCGTGCTGGTGCTCAGCTTTGGTATCAACCGGCTTTCGACCGGCACCGCCCAGGCGATTTTCTGGGTTTTTGCCGCCGTCATGGGCCTGTCGATGTCGACGATTTTCCTGCGCTTTACCGGTGAATCGATCGCCACGGCCTTCTTCGCCACCACGGCGGCGTTCGTCGGCCTCAGCCTGTTCGGCTACACGACCAAGCGCAACCTGTCGGCAATGGGCACATTCCTGATCATGGGCGTGGTCGGCATTCTCGTTGCGATGCTGCTCAACGTTTTCATCTTCCAGTCGAGCGGGCTTGCGCTGGCAATCAGCATCCTTGGCGTGCTGATCTTTGCCGGGCTTACCGCCTATGACACGCAGATGATCAAGAACACCTATTATCAGGTGGCGGGCACGGAGTTCATGGGCAAGGCGATCATCATGGGGGCGCTCAGCCTCTATCTCGACTTCGTCAACATGTTCACCTTCCTGCTCAACATCCTGGGCAGCCGCGAATAATCGCGAGCACCCTGACGCGCAACCGGATCGGCCCGGCGGAGCAATCCGCCGGGCCTTTTGCTTGGCGGTGGGTAATGCCGCGTCAGACATCCGGCCAGAAATCGCTGGCATGACCATGATGTTTCTGCTACGTTCTTCTACAACCGTCGGCGATGCTTCCCTCTGCGGGCAGATTCGCGGGCATCACCGGCTCGCTCGATCGACACCCGCTAAAGCGACAAAGGAGACACTCGAGCCCGCGCTACGCGTATACATTGTCGCTTTAGCCCCGGATCATCGCCGATTTTGGAGTGGACTTGGAGGACTTGCCGCAAGGCTGACCGGCCAGCACGCCGGGCCTATTCTCCAGCGGCGGGGACCATATCCTTGAAGGCGATGGATACATCGGCCAGCAGCGCCGCATCGATGCTCAGCTGCTGCTCGACCAGCTTGCGCCCCTGGACATAGTCCTTGATCATATTGACGCAATCCAGCGCCACCACCCGGCCCTGACGCAGGTAGACGATGGAGAAACTGCGGCTCGCCACCTCGCCGCGCAGCACGGTGGCATCATGACCGGTCGACAGCCCGACGGTCTGCAATTTGATGTCATACTGGTTCGACCAGAACCATGGCGTCGCATCATGACGGCGCGGCTCGCCAACGATGTCCCTCGCTACGGTGGTCGCCTGGTCATTGGCATTCTGCACCGATTCGATCCGCGCCACCGCGCCCGCTGGCGCAAAGCGCGTCGCCTGCGCTGCACCGTCGCCGACCGCCCAGATATGGGGCAGGGTGGTGCGGCACGTCGCATCGACCAGCACGCCGTCCAGCGCGCTGTCGGCGCCCGCAGCCAGCAACGGCTCGACCGCAGGGACGATGCCGATGCCGACGATCACCATATCGGCGGGCAGGTGGCGACCATCGCTCAGCCGCACGCCGCTGGCCCGTCCATCCACGCCGTCGATGCTGTCGACGCCGATGTCGGTCAGCACATCCACGCCATGCGCGCGATGCTCCGCTTCGAAAAATTGCGACAGCGCCTCGCCCGCCACGCGCGCCAGCACCCGCGGCAGCGCCTCGATCAGCGTCACCGCTTTGCCCAGCTTGGTCAGCACCGCCGCCGCTTCCAGCCCGATATACCCGCCGCCGATCACCACCACCCGCGCGACATCCGGCAACTCGCCGATCATCGCCTCGACATCGGCCCGGTTGCGCACCGTGTGCACACCCGCCAGGTAGCCGCCCGCACAGCGCAGTCGCCGCGCATCGCCGCCCGTCGCCCAGATCAGCCTTCCATAAGACAGGCTGCGGCCATCGGCACAGGTTACAGCCTGCACGTCGGCATCGACCACAGTCACCGTCGCCCCGACGATCATCGCAACCTGCCGCTCGTCCCAAAAGCCGGATGGGCGGATCAGCATCCGTTCCCAGACCAGCGCGCCCGCCAGATAATCCTTGGACAGCGGCGGCCGCTGATAAGGCAGCTCGGCTTCCCGCCCGACGATCGCTATCGACCCGGCATAGACGTTCTGCCGCAGGGCGATCGCTGCCTGCGCCCCACCATGGCCGCCACCGACGATTAGCGTGTCATAATGGTCCACGCCCGCGCTACCCCGCGCTGGCCCGCTCGATATCCGCACCAACGGCTGCCAGTTTCTCCTCCAGCCGTTCATATCCCCGGTCGAGATGATAGATGCGGCTGACCGTTGTCTCGCCCTTTGCGGCAAGCCCGGCGATGATCAGGCTCATCGATG
>JANNMK010000304.1:0-9168 GCA_031397785.1 Sphingomonas sp.
GTCCCAGGCGATGCCACTGCCACGGATCATCGGGCCGGAAAAGCCCCATGCCAGCGCATCGGCCTTGCTGACGGTGGCGATATCGACATTACGCTGTTTGAAGATGCGGTTGTCGGTAACCAGACTCATCGCGTCGCCGAACAATTCGGGCAGGCGCGTATCGCACCAGTCGCCAATGTCGGTAAGCAGTTTCAGCGGCACGTCCTGGTGCACGCCGCCGGGCCGGAAATAGGCGCTGTGCATCCGCGCGCCGCTAGCGCGTTCAAAGAAGTTCATGCAGTCTTCGCGCAGCTCGAACACCCACAGGTTCGGCGTCATCGCGCCGACATCCATGACATGGCTGCCGATGTTGAGCATGTGGTTGGAAATGCGGGTCAGCTCGGCGAACAGCACCCGCAGATATTGGGCGCGCAACGGCACTTCGAGATCGAGCAGCTTTTCGATGGCGAGCACATAGCTATGCTCCATGCACAGCGGCGAGCAATAATCGAGCCGGTCGAAATAGGGCAGCGCCTGCAGATAGGTCTTGTGCTCGATCAGTTTTTCGGTGCCGCGGTGGAGTAGGCCGACATGCGGGTCGATGCGTTCGATAATCTCCCCGTCGAGTTCCATCACCATGCGCAGCACGCCGTGCGCCGCCGGATGCTGCGGGCCGAAATTGATGGTATAATTGCTGATTTCCCGGTCGCCCGCCGTGTTGGCATCATCCGGAGTCAGCTCGGCATAGCCGGTGGGAATATCGTAGGTTTCAGCCATGGCTTATCCCTCGCTCTTCGACTTGCGCGGCGCGCGCGCCTTTGACTTGACGGTGGCCGCTGCCGCTTCGGCCATTGCCGCGCGCGGCCGACGAGCCTTTGGCCGGGCGGCAAGCGTGTTGGCGGGTTCGCCCGCGCCTGTATCAGCCTTGCTGTCGGTGGTCTTCGGCTTGGCGGGCGGAGGTGCGGCCCTGACATCCACCGCGCCCTTCACCTGATCGGCGGTTGCCGGTGTCGGGGCACCTTTGGCTTCGCCCTGTACATTGCCCGCCTGCCCCGCCTTTTCATCGCCAGGCAGCACATATTGCGCCCCTTCCCACGCGGACAGAAAATCGAAGCTGCGAAAATCCTGCGCCAGTTTGACAGGCTCGTAAACGACGCGCTTTTCGCTTTCCGAATAGCGCAACTCGACGTAGCCGGTGAGCGGGAAATCCTTGCGGAACGGGTGGCCCGTGAAGCCATAATCGGTAAGGATACGCCGCAGGTCGCCGTGATCGCTGAACACCACGCCATACATGTCGAACACTTCGCGTTCGAGCCAGCCTGCCACCGGATAGACGCCAGTGACTGATGGCACCGGGGTCGCCTCATCGGTTGATACGCGGATGCGCAGGCGCTGATTTTTAGTGATGCTGAGCAGGTGGTAGACGATTTCGAAGCGTTCTGCGCGGTCGGGATAATCGACGCCGGCGATTTCCATCAATTGCTGATACTGGTGATCGTCGCGCAGGATGGTCAGGACGTCGGCGATGCTGTCGCGCGCAACGGTGATGCCTGCTTCGTCGACGGTGACGCCGCCAGTGATGAACGCCGGGCCGATTGCGGCGCGGACGGCATCGATGATGCCATCGGGATTGCGGACGAGGGGAGCGGGAGAGGCCATGGCTTTACCGTTCCACCGTGCCGGTGCGGCGGATTTTGCGCTGCAACTGCATCACCCCGTAAAGCAGCGCTTCGGCGGTCGGCGGGCAGCCTGGAACATAAATATCGACGGGCACAATCCGGTCGCAGCCGCGAACGACGCTGTAACTGTAATGATAATAGCCACCGCCGTTGGCGCAGCTGCCCATCGAGATGACATATTTGGGTTCGGACATCTGATCATAGACGCGGCGCAGCGCCGGGGCCATTTTGTTGCACAGCGTGCCTGCAACGATCATCACGTCCGACTGGCGCGGGCTGGCGCGCGGAGCGACGCCGAACCGTTCCATATCATAGCGCGGCATGTTGACATGGATCATTTCGACCGCGCAACAGGCCAGTCCGAAGGTCATCCACCACAGCGAGCCGGTGCGTGCCCAGTTGAACAGATCCTCTGTCGAGGTGACGAGGAACCCCTTGTCATCGACCTCGGTCGAGAGATCGCGGAAGAACGACGTGTCGGGCACGGTTCCCGGCGCGGGCGGCTGAGCACCTTCGGGGAGAATGAGGGCGGGCGCGGTCATGTTGCTCATTCCCAGTCCAACGCTCCCTTCTTCCACGCGTAAACAAGGCCGAGAACCAATTCGGCGATGAACACCATCATCGTTGCCCAGCCGGCCCAGCCGATCTGTTCCAGGCTGACTGCCCAGGGGAAGAGAAAGGCCGCTTCGAGATCAAAGATGATGAACAGGATGGCGACAAGATAAAAGCGCACGTCAAACTGGCCGCGGCTATCCTCAAAGGCGGGAAAGCCGCATTCATATTCCGAGAGCTTTTCGGCGTCGGGCTTGTGGCTGCCGGTCAGGCGCGACACGCCCATCGGCAGGAAAACGAACAATGAGGAGAGGCCGACCGCGATGAACATAAAGAGCAATATCGGCGCATATTGGGAAAGATCGACCACGCACTTCTCTCTTGGTTTCGCGCGCAAACATATGCGCCGAACGGGGCGCTTCTAGGCCCGAAAAACCCCGCTCGCAAGGCTGTCAGCGGGGTTTTTGCTGCACTGCAAGCGGTTCGCAAGTGCCAGTCGGGCGATGACGCAATCCGTAGCGTCAGGCGTTACGCAGCGCGCCTGCCACCAGCTTATGCAATCGGGAATGGAGCGTGTCGTTGGCGGCGAGGAATTCGCTGCGTTCCATGGCGCGTTCACCTCCGCGGAAATCGGTGACAAAGCCGCCGGCTTCGCGGACTAGCAACATGCCCGCAGCGACATCCCACGGGGCAAGATCGCTTTCCCAGAAGCCGTCGAAGCGACCGGCGGCAACCCAGGCGAGATCGAGGCTGGCTGCGCCGAAGCGGCGGATGCCGGCGACTTCGGGGGCGACTGCACCGAAAATCCGGCTCCATTGGCCAAAATCGCCATGCCCGGCAAAGGGGATGCCGGTTGCGATCAGCGCGTCGGCCATGTCGCGGCGCGCCGAGACACGCAGCCGCTGATCCTGCCGCCATGCGCCGCGCCCGCGTTCCGCCCAATAGCTTTCGTCGGTGACCGGCTGATAGACAAGTCCGGCGACGATATCGCCCCAGCTGCCGTCGGGCCGTGGTTCCTGCACTGCGATCGAGATGGCGAAATGAGGGATGCCATGGAGAAAGTTGGATGTCCCGTCGAGCGGATCGACCACCCAGCGCGGCTTGCCCTTTGCGCCGTCGATGCTGCCGCCTTCCTCCAGCAGAAAGCCCCAATCGGGACGCGCCTTGAGCAATTCGTCGTACAGAGTACGTTCGGATTGCTGATCGGCCTTTGACACGAAATCGGCGGGACCCTTGCGGCTGACCTGCAGATGCTCGACCTCGCCGAAATCGCGGCGCAGCTTCCCGCCCGCCTTGCGTGCGGCGCGTTCCATGACGGTGATGACGCCTGATTGAGCGGCCATAGCTATTCCGCCCGCTTCACATATTCGCGGTCGTAGACGTTGACGATGATGCGGGTGCCAGCGCCGATGTGCGGCGGGACCATGACGCGCACACCATTGTCGAGCATGGCGGGCTTGAAGCTCGACGAGGCCGTCTGCCCCTTCACCACGGCGTCCGCTTCGACGATCATCGCTTCGGCAAATTCGGGAAGTTCGACGGAAATCGGTCGTTCGTCCCAAAGTTCGAGCATGACATCCATACCGTCCTGCAGAAACTCGCCGGCATCGCCGAGCAGGTCGCGGGGCAGCGTGATCTGCTCATATGTATCCTTGTCCATGAACACGAGGCTCTCGTCCTCGGCATAGAGATACTGGAAATCTTTGGTATCTAGCCGGACTTTTTCGACCGTGTCCTGGCTGCGGAAACGGACGTTGGTCTTGCGGCCATCGATCAGATTCTTCATTTCGACCTGCATGAACGCGCCGCCCTTGCCCGGCTGGGTGTGCTGGATTTTGGCGACCTTCCAGATGCCACCTTCATATTCCAGGATGTTGCCGGGACGAATGTCCACGCCGCTGATCTTCATGGGTGCACCCTTTGCGCGTTCACGAGATTGAGAAAGAGCATTGGCTGCCGAACGAACGCCGAGCGCCAAGGCGGCGCGCTTAGCGGGTGGCCTGTGCGTTGGCAAGTTGGCTTTACCGGGCGAAGCGAGGCGGAAATGCGCGGTCGTGACGCAAATCACGGCTGCGACGTGAGTATTGTCACGCCTGTGACGTGTCGCATTGGTCCAAGACAGACCGTCCCCCCAACGATAGACAGAAGCCCATGACGATGACCATGACCGTTGACCGACGACCGCACCGCATCGCCCCCGCCGCCGGATTGTTCGGAGCCTTTTCGGCTCCGGTAGAGCGGCGCAAAACCGACCGTGCCATGTGTGCGGAAGACATTGACGAATTTTCACGCGATTTCATCGCAGGCACCCATGCCCGCCCGGTTCCGCATGGACCGGGAGCAGATGATGGCGCAGAAAAAGATGACTGACGGCTAGACCACCTGGGATTGGACGGCGATCCGGCGCGATGCGGTCGCCGCGATTGCATCTGTCATCGCCTTGACCCCGGCAGCGGCACCGCCAGCATGGTTCCATATCCCGCCTGACACCGCGACGAAGTCCGCCCCGGCTGTGACCAGCGCGGCGCAATTGTCTGGTGTGATCCCGCCGATGGCGACACAGGGTATCTCGGACACCGTGGTCCACCAGCCCAGCAATGCGGGTTCAGCCCGATGGTCGCTCGCCTTTGTCGAACTGGGAAAAAATGCTCCGAAGGCGATATAATCCGCTCCGGCTTCACCTGCATCCATCGCGAGATGGCGGCTGGCGTGGCAGGTGACGCCGATCTGTGCGTCCGGCCCGAGCATCTGACGGGCCTCCCGCGGATCGCCATCGCCCTGGCCCAGATGAACGCCATCCGCGCCGAGCCGTTTCGCCAGAGCCATATCGTCGTTGACGATGAACGCGACGTCTGCGGCACGACAAATCGCGAGCAATGGTTGGGCAAGCCGAACCGCTTCATGCTGGTCGACCCCCTTGACCCGGAACTGGAACGCCGCGACCGGGGCAGCAGCGAGGACAGCGCCAAGCCGGCCTGGAAAGTCGCCGCCGACATCGAGCGGAGAGACCAGATAGAGCTGGCATTTGGGACGGCGGTTATGCTGTTCGAAGCGCTGCGCAAAATCGGGATCGAGCGCGAGCGCGTCTTCGTCCGCCAGATCGGCGGGGGGCAAGATGATTTCGTTCATCGCGAGCCTCTAGCGCATTCGGCGAGCATCGCGAAGGCGAGAAACATGAACGTCGAAACGGCGATGAGCATAGCGCTCAAACGCTCAGCATTTAGCCGTCGATGCTGCATGGATTTCATCAATCGCCGCGCCGAGCGAGCGGTTGAACATGTCGTCGTCCATCTGGTGACGCAGGTCTTGCAACAGGGCACGGCTGAAACTGGCGATCATGCCTTTGTTTTTCGCCAGTAGGGCGCAGGCCTCAGGGCGCGTGAAGCCGCCCGACAGCGCCACCACGCGCAGAACGCGGGGATGGGCGACCAGTGGATCGAACAGGCCCGGCTCAGCGGGAAGCGACAGTTTGAGCATCATCTGCGGACCGGTGGCGTCACTGTCGAGCGCAGTGTGCAATGCTTCGAGCAGCAGGCGATCGGCAGCATTGCGTTCGGTGCTCTTGATATTCACCTCCGGCTCGATGATCGGAACCAGCCCTTTGGCAATCACCCGCCCGGCAACCTCGAACTGCTGCGCGACGATCTGTGCGATACCGTCCCGATTGGCCAGATTGATGACCGACCGTTCCTTTGTTCCGAACATGCCGAGCGCTCTGGCGCGATCCAGCAAGGGGTCGAGATCGGGCATCGGCTTCATCAGCTGCACGCCGTCCGCCTCATCCTCGAGGCCCTTGTCGATCTTGATGAACGGGACGACGCCGCGCGCGATCAGTGCGGCCGGGGTCGCGACACCATCGACCTGTCCGTCCATCGTGCGCTCGAACAGGATGGCACCAATCACTTTTTCGCCGTTGAAACAGGGCGCGGTGATGATGCGGCCACGCATGGCGTGGATCAGGCCGAACATTTCTTCATCATCGGCGTAGGCGTCTTCCCCGATACCATAGCCTTGCAGCGCCTTTGGCGTCGAACCGCCGCTTTGGTCGAGCGCGGCGATGAAGCCTTGCCCCCGGGCGATCTGGTCGATCATGGCATCGCGGGTCATCAGCGCGCTCATTCTGGACTCCCTATCCTGTATATAAATGCGGATGATGGCCATGACCCGCCATCCGGTGGCCGGCAGCCTGGCTCATTCAAGTCGTAAGTGCAGCCACCCCCGGCAATTCGCGGCCTTCCATCCATTCAAGAAACGCGCCGCCTGCTGTGGAAACAAAAGTGAAATCGGCGGCAACGCCTGCCTGATTGAGAGCAGCTACGGTATCGCCCCCACCGGCAACCGAGACCAGCGAGCCTTCGCGGGTGAGCGCGGCGGCCGTGCGGGCAAGCGCGACAGTAGCGGCATCAAATGGCGGGGTTTCGAAAGCGCCGAGCGGACCGTTCCAGACGAGGGTACGGCAGTTTTTCAGCACGTCCGACAGCGCCTCCACGGCGGCAGGGCCGATATCGAGGATCATGTCATCGGCGGCGACTTCATGGACGTTCACGATGCGGACCGGCGGATTGGCACGAAATTCACGGGACGTCACCACGTCGTAGGGTAAGTGGACAATGCAACCCGCCGCATCGGCCGCATCGAAAATCGCATTGGCGGTATCGACAAGGTCATGCTCGCACAGCGACTTGCCAACATCGATACCGCGCGCCGCGAGAAAAGTGTTGGCCATGCCGCCGCCGATGACAAGATGATCGACGCGGCTGACGAGATGGCGCAGCACCTCGATCTTGCTCGATACTTTTGCGCCGCCGACTATCGCCGCGACTGGTCGTTCGGGTGTGCCCAGCGCACGCTGCAGGGCGGTGAGTTCGGCCTGCATAGCGCGACCGGCAAACGCTGGCAAAAGATGCGCCAGTCCTTCGGTTGAGGCGTGGGCGCGGTGCGCGGCCGAGAAAGCATCATTAACATAACGGTCGCCGATTTCAGCGAGCGCAGCGGCGAAGGCAGGGTCGTTGGTTTCCTCGCCGGGGTGAAAGCGGGTGTTTTCGAGCACTGCGACATCGCCGGGTGCCAACACGGCGATGCCGGCACGGGCGCCCTCGCCTGCACAATCGGAGATGAACATGACCGAGCGCCCGAGCGTGTCGGCAACGGCGTCGATAACCAGGCTGAGCGACTGGTTCGGGTTTTTGGCACCTTTGGGGCGACCGAAATGCGACAGCAGCAGGACGATCGCGCCCTTGTCCGCCAGTTCCGCGACGGTCGGGACCATCGCCCGCAGGCGAGTGACATCGCCAACCGTTCCGTCGTGCATGGGCACATTCAGATCGACGCGGACGAGGACACGCAGCCCGCGGACATCGCCGATATCGTCAAGTGTCTTGAAGCCGGTCATTGACGCTCCGTCAGGGCTGAAATTCTGGCAGGTGCAACGATCAGAGAAGACCCGCCATCACTCCGGCGGTATCAACCATGCGGTTCGAAAAACCCCATTCATTGTCGTACCAAGCAAGGACGCGAACCAGCATGCCGTCGATCACCGCGGTTTCGAGACTGTCGACGGTCGAACTGGCCGGATCATGATTGAAGTCGATCGATACCAGAGGCTCGTCGGTATAAGCCAGCACGCCCTTGAGCGGACCGTTCGCCGCAGCCTTGAGAGCGGCATTGACCTCTTCGACGGTGGTTGACCGCGATGGCACAAAAGTGAGGTCGATCAGGCTGACATTGGGGGTCGGTACGCGGATCGCCGAACCATCCAGCTTGCCCTTGAGCTGGGGCAACACCTCACCGACTGCACGTGCGGCACCGGTGGTGGTTGGAATCATCGACATGGCGGCGGCGCGCGCACGGCGCATATCGGGGTGGATCTGATCAAGGATCTTCTGATCGTTCGTGTAGCTATGGATGGTCGTCATCAGCCCGCGCTCCATACCAACCGCATCGAGCAGCACCTTTGCCACCGGGGCAAGGCAGTTGGTGGTACAGCTGGCGTTCGAAACGATATGATCCTCGCCGGTCAGATCGCTGTGGTTAACACCGAATACAATGGTGCGGTCGACGCCCTTGGCCGGCGCGGAAATCAACACGCGTTTAGCACCGGCGGTCAAATGCGCGCCTGCAGCGTCCCGATCAGCGAAAAAGCCTGTACACTCCAACGCGATGTCGATGCCCATCGCCGCGTGCGGGAGGTTGGCAGGATCGCGTTCCGCCGTGACGATGATATGATGACCGTTGACGACCATGGCGTCGCCATCGGCGGACACGTCGCCAGGAAAAGAGCCGTGAACGCTGTCACGCTTGAACAATAGCGCATTTGATTTCGCATCGGCGAGATCGTTGATGGCGACCAGTTCGAGATCATGATCGGTGCGCTCGAGAATGGCGCGCGCCACGAGCCGCCCGATGCGCCCGAAACCATTGATCGCCACCTTGACCGTCATTGCGTCAAACTCCCTTGATATCCGAGGCGATTATAGATCGCCGTTGCCACTTTGGCGGGGGTAAATCCGAAATGGTCGAACAGGTCCGCAGCCGGGGCCGAAGCGCCGAACTGATCGATGCCGATCTGCAGCCCATCGCGCCCAACATAGCGATCCCAGCCGAAGGTCGATCCGGCTTCGATCGAAACGCGCAGGGCA
This sequence comes from Sphingomonas sp., assembly GCA_031397785.1. Classification (GTDB taxonomy): domain Bacteria; phylum Pseudomonadota; class Alphaproteobacteria; order Sphingomonadales; family Sphingomonadaceae; genus Sphingopyxis. Next base: position 8,849 of record JANNMK010000304.1, read on the forward strand.
TCTGAGGTCAGAATATCTGTCTGGTAAGCGCGCGGTTGCGCATCGAACCGCTCAGCGCAAGGCATCGACACGATGTCTATTCCTATGCTCTGCGCTTCAAGCAACGTCGCAGCAGCCAGCGCCAGATGCACTTCGGAACCCGTTGCGATTATCACTACCCGCCGCTCGGCAACGGCCGCCTTCAGACGATAGGCTCCCCTAGCCGAGAGATTTTGGCTGACATCGAAACGCAGCGCCGGCAAATTCTGCCGGGTCAATGCCAGCACTGACGGCGTCTGCGCGCTCGCCAGTGCCAAAGCCCAGCACTCCGCCGTCTCCAC
>JANNMK010000028.1:0-6645 GCA_031397785.1 Sphingomonas sp.
AGAACACCCCGGGCGAGCGGTGGAGCTGCGAAACGATGACGCGCTCGGTGCCGTTGATGATGAAGGTGCCGTTGTCGGTCATCAGCGGGATCTCGCCACCGAATAGACCGATGTGCCGTCGACGATCGAATCAGGACGAGAGAAATAGACATGTTCGAAAATGCATGGCCGCTGGAAAGCGGGTGGCAGCGGCCGGATCGAGCGCACTTCGCCGTTCTGGACGATGACCATTTCACCGGGCTCGACCGAACGGACGAATTCGGCGCCGACGACATCGAAAGCGACGGTTTCGGAGGCGAACAGCCAGGCGTCGCCGAGCTTGCCCATGACCAGCGGGCGCACGCCCAGCGGATCCCGGCAGGCGATCATGCCTTCGCTGGTCAGGCAGATCAGCGAATAGGCGCCCTCGACCTGTTTCAGCGCATCGATGAAACGATCGAGCAGAGTACGGTAGTTGGAAGTGGCAAGCAGATGAATGATGACTTCGGTGTCGCTGGTCGACTGAAAGATCGAGCCGCGCCGCACCAGCTGCTTGCGCAGCGAAACCGCGTTCGAGATATTGCCGTTGTGGGATATCGCAAAGCCGCCGGTTGAAAGGTCGGCGAACAGCGGCTGGACATTGCGCAGTGCCGATGCGCCGGTGGTCGAATAGCGGACATGACCGACCGCCGTGGTGCCAGCCAGGGTTTCGATGACATCGGTGCTATCGAAATTGCCCGCGACATGGCCCATTGCGCGCCGGGCATGAAAGTCGCTGCCGTCAAAACTGACGATCCCGGCCGCTTCCTGACCGCGATGCTGGAGAGCATGGAGGCCGAGCGCCGTGACTGCAGCCGCCGATTCGCTGCCGGCGATCCCGAAAACCCCGCATTCTTCCCGCAATTTATCGTCGTCGAACGGATGGGTGGTCAGCATGATGGTGCAGACTCGCATGGCGGCTGGGCGGGGCGGTTGGCGGGCCTATAGGGCGGACCACAGGCTTTGTCGCCTCAAAGGTTACAGCTTTGCGACAGGCAGCAATGCTTGACACGGGATGCCGTGCCGCGTTTCACCCGGACCATGGCCGATACAGAGCAAACCACAGCCAAGTTCACTCCGAAATTCGGACCAGACGGGCTTATTACCGGGATCGTGACTGACGCTGCAAGCGGCACAGTGTTGATGGTCGCCCATCTCAACCAGACAGCGATCGACGCCACGCTGGCAAGCGGCGAAGCGCATTTCTGGTCGCGAAGCCGCGCCATGCTGTGGAAAAAGGGCGAGACCTCCGGAAACGTCCTGCGCGTCGTCGAGATGCGCGTCGATTGCGATCAGGATGCGCTTTGGCTGATCTGCGAACCCGCTGGACCCGCCTGCCATACCGGAGCAACCAGCTGTTTTTATCGCCGCCTGACGGCCGCTGGCATGATGGAGCCGGTCGGGTGAGGATGCCTGCGATCGGAACTACACTGGCGATCGTCATGGTGATGGTGGCGGGATGCCGTGACACTGCCGCCGACCGTCCCGAAGTCGACAATGATAATCCGATCGAGATCGCCGCGCGCGATGCCAATCTGGTCCTCGATGCAGGGGCGACGCCGCTCACCGGATTGTTCGAACGGCGGCATGTGGCGGGCAGCGATTCGCTCTGTTTCATTCCTGACGGAGGATCGGGACGCTACCGGTTTGCGCTGATCGCCAGGTTTGGCGAAACATTGACGTGCGAAGGCCGGGGGACCGCGCGGCACGAGGATGATCGGATCGCGCTCGATTTCGGCAAGGGTGGATGCGCCTTTACCGCCAGCTACGATGGCAATGCAGTGCGTGTGCCAGGATCGGTTCCTGACGGGTGCAGCGCCTATTGCGGGCCGCGCGCATCGATGTCGGGGGTGACGGTCGAAAGGATTGGCTGGACCCGGGAGGACGCACGACGGCAATGCGATCGCGCGCAGGATTGAGAGTTGACGTTAACGTAAGTGTCACATAGCAATGTGGCATGCATAGCGAATATGGCCAGACACATATTGATACCGTGGATGCGGCGGGCCGTGACAGCTATTCGATCACCGATCTGTCAGCCGAATTTGGTGTAACCGCCCGGGCTCTTCGCTTTTATGAAGACGAAGGATTGATCGCGCCGTCACGGCGGGGCATCGCTCGTATCTATTCCAAGCGCGATCGTGCCCGGCTGGCGTGGATATTGCGTGCGAAACGCGTCGGCTTCAGCCTGTCCGATATTCGTGAGATGATCGATCTTTACGATGTCGGAGACGGACGGCGCACCCAGCGCGAAGTGACCATCGAGATGTGCCGCGACCGCATCGCTTTTCTGAAAGCGCAGCGCGCCGATATCGACAGTTCCATCGACGAGCTAGAGCAGTTCATCAAGATTGTCGAAACGGCCAAGAGCAAATAGCATCTTTGCCACCATGCCGATGACAGCCGCCGGTTCCGTCTCTATACTCTACTCAACGCCCATTCCGGCCCGACACCCAGTTCGAGGACGATAGATCATGCCAAGCTACAAAGCCCCCGTCACCGATACGCTGTTCATCCTCAACGAGGTGCTGGGTATCGAGAAATATGCAAATCTGCCCGGTTTTGAGAATGCCAGCGCAGATATGGTCGAAGCAATTCTGACCGAAGGCGCGAAGTTCGTCGAGAATGCGCTGTTTCCGCTGAACGCGATCGGCGACAAGCAGGGCTGCACCCGGCATGCCGACGGGTCGGTAACGACGCCGGATGGTTTCAAGGCTGCTTATCAGGCTTATTGCGAAGCGGGCTGGGGCACGCTTTCCGCCCCGGCTGAATATGGCGGACAGGCACTGCCACACGTGCTGTCGATGGCGTTCGAGGAGTATATGGCGAGCTCCAACATGGCCTTTGCCATGTATCCGGGGCTGACCCATGGCGCGATCTCCGCCATCCTCGCCAAAGGCAGCGATGCGCAAAAGATGACCTACACGCCCAACATGATCAGCGGCAAATGGACCGGGACGATGAACCTAACCGAGCCGCACTGCGGCACCGACTTGGGCCTGATCCGCACCAAGGCCGTGCCGAAGGGCGATGGCAGTCACGCGATTACCGGCACCAAAATATTCATCTCGTCTGGCGAACATGATCTTGCCGAGAATATCATTCACCTGGTTCTGGCGAAGACGCCGGATGCGCCGGACAGCGTCAAGGGCATTTCTCTGTTCATCGTGCCAAAGTTTCTGGTGAACGAGGACGGTACGCTGGGCGAGCGCAACACGCTGAGCTGCGGGTCGCTCGAACATAAAATGGGCATCCACGGCAATTCGACGTGCGTCATGAACTACGACGACGCGACGGGCTATCTGGTGGGAGACGAAAACAAGGGCTTGGCCGCAATGTTCATCATGATGAACATCGCAAGGCTGGGCGTTGGTCAGCAGGGGTTGGGCGTGGCCGAAGTGGCATACCAAAATGCCGTCCACTACGCGCATGACCGGCGGCAAGGGCGTGCGCTGACCGGACCGCATGATCCGACGGAAAAGGCCGACACATTGTTCGTCCACCCGGATGTTCGCCGGATGCTGATGGATGCCAAGGCATTCACCGAAGGAATGCGGGCATTGTGCCTGCGCGGCGCACTGCTGGCCGATATGCTGCACAGCGCGCCGAGCGAAGATGAGCGGGTGGCAGCAGACGATATCCTGTCGCTGATGACACCAGTGATCAAAGGCTATGGCACGGACAAGGGCTATGACGTGGCGACCAATGCCCAGCAGGTGTTTGGCGGACATGGATATGTGGGCGAATGGGGCATGGAACAATATGTCCGCGATGCACGCATCACCATGATCTACGAAGGCACCAATGGGGTGCAGGCGATGGACCTGGTGGGCCGCAAGCTTGCCCAAAATGGCGGGCGCGCTGTCCAGCTGTTTTTCCGCCTGGTCGACGACGAATGCGCTGCCGCCAAGGACGGAGCGATGGCGGACTTCGCCGGGCGCCTTGAGAAAGCCACCGGTGACCTTAAGGCAGCGACGATGTGGTTCATGCAGAATGGCATGACCAATCCCGACAATGTCGGCGCGGGTGCGCATCATTACATGCATATGATGGGAATCGTCGCGATTGGCCTGCAATGGCTGCGGATGGGAAATGTGGCGCAGGCCGCGCTCGATGCCGGTACCGGCGATGCCATATTCTATCGCACCAAGCTGGTCACGGCGCGCTACTATGCCGAGCGGTACCTGCCCGATTGCGGCGCATTGCGTCGCAAGATCGAGGCGGGCAGCGAGGCCATCATGGCGCTGGAACCGGAAATGTTTCTCGCTGCTTGACGATTTCGGTGCCGTCGCGAAACAAACACAGGTCCAGAATGTTCATCCCCCGATACTCGGCTTTAGTGTCATGGGGGGAGGGGAAATGCCGGTAGCGAGCGTGGGTGAAGGCCATCGATCGACGCCGATTGTCGAACCAGGACGCAATTGCTGGCGGATTGAGCGCGCCGCGCGAGCGACCGTTGTAATCGATGCCGCCGCCTATTTCCATTTCGTGCGCGAGGCGATGGAAGCGGCGGAGCATCGCATCCTGCTGATCGGCTGGGATTTCGATGTTCGAACGCCGCTCGAACCGGATGCGCTGGGTGGCGGCGAGACACTTGGCCAGTTCATGTTGCGGATCGCCAAAGCCAGACCCGACCGCGACATCGCCATATTGAAATGGAGTTTTGGCGCGCTCAAGCAATGGGTGCGGCCATCGGCGGCGATAATGCTCATCCGTTGGGCGAGGACCAAGGCGATCCGCTATCGCTTTGACAGTTCGCATCCGGCAGGATGCAGCCACCATCAAAAGATCGTGGTGATAGACGATTGTTTCGCGGTATGTGGAGGTATCGATATGTCTTCGGCGCGCTGGGATACCTGCGATCATGACGATAACCAGCCTAGGCGGCGTCTGCCCAATGGCAGCGCCTATCCGCCATGGCATGATGCGACGATGCTGCTCGACGGTCCGGCCGCTGGCGCGCTGGCCGAACTTGGTCGAGATCGCTGGCAGCGAGCGACTGGCAATACGATGACGGCGGTCGGCCCATGTCCGGAACACTGGCCGGATGATATTCCCGCATTATTCGAAGATGTCGACATCGCCGTCACCCGAACCCGGGCCGTATGGAAAGATACACCGGAAATCAGGGAGATAGAGGCGCTGTATCTCGACATGATCGCAGCAGCCGAGCGTTTCATCTATTTTGAGAACCAGTATCTGACCAGCGGCAAGATCGCCGCTGCCATCGCGGTGCGGATGGCGGAAAAAGATCCGCCGGAGATTGTTGTAGTGATGCCGCGTACCGCCGATGGCTGGCTCGAACAGCGTGCGATGGACGCGGCGCGGGTCCGGCTGGCTCGAGCGATCGGCAAGGTCGATTGCCTGAACCGGTTTCGCATCTATGTGCCAATCACAGCAGGCGGGGCTGATATCTATGTTCATGCCAAGGTAGCGGTGCTGGATGACCGATTGCTCAGGGTGGGTTCGTCGAACATGAACAATCGCTCGCTTGGCCTCGACAGCGAATGCGATGTGGTGATCGATGCCGGTCTGCCCGCCAACGCCGGTTGTGGCCCGGGCATCGCCGATGTTCGAACTCGATTGATGGCTGAGCATCTGGGAGTCGACGCGAAAACCGTCGAGGCGGTGTTTGCAGAAACGGGATCGCTGATCGCTACAATCGACCGGCTGAACGGCAATGGCCGTCATCTCGAGCTGCTTGATCTCGAGACGCCGGGGCCACTCGACAAGTTCATCGCGGATAACGAGCTGCTCGATCCCGAACATGCCGACGGTTTTCTCGAGCCGCTCGATGAGCGAAGCATATGGAAAAGCTGGCGCAAAGGCCGCGAGCGATTGCGGGCGCGGCTGGGGCGCGGTTAGCCGGCAATCACTGGCCGGTGCGCCGCATACATTGCGTGGATTGATCGCGGCGATACTCATCGCAGTTCCATAGCGCGCGTTCGAGACCAGCGCGCTGGTCACGCAGATAGCTGAAGCTCATTGCGGTCCGCGCCATATCGCTCATCGCCTCGTTTTGCGGAGCAAGGCCGGGGTTAGACCAGCCCATAACCTTGCAATAGGCTCTTTCGCCGCAGGCCGCCTCGGCGATTGCCGGAAAAGTTTCCGGTGTCTGCCCGCGTTCGAGGGTGAGGATGATCGTATCGCCCAGTTCAAGACTTTGGCGCGGAATGACCGAGGTGACGGCAGCAGCAACCACAGCTGGCGTGACAGCGGATGTGGCGGATAATTCGGCCAGCGCGGCGGACGACAAGCCGGCAGCGTGGACCTGTGAAATCAAGCCGAGTTTGGCGATCACCGGCTCCTGCCCGCTGAGGGTGCCAACCATCGCGCGTGGGCTGCCCCAGAAACCGGGCCAGCGGAAAAACAGATGGGTGCCGATCTGCGCCAGTTTTTCCAGACTGGGGCTCCAATAGGGACGCACCCAGTCGGTGTGATAATGGGTGGCCAGGCCGACCGGGCGAAATACCGCTCCGTTCAGGGCGTCGATGGCGACACCCCGCGCCCGCGCCCAGGCGGGATCGCTGTAGCGACGCCCGAGAGCGCCATCGCATGTGAAGGTGAACTGGCACCCGGTGCGGCGCTCGCTGCCCTGAAAAACCACGCCGCAAATGCTTTTGGGAT
>JANNMK010000076.1:0-11116 GCA_031397785.1 Sphingomonas sp.
CCGACGATCATGATCCGCACGCGCAAGAAAACCATAGTTCCGCGCAGTCAGACTCAGGTCGGCTACATGCAGGCGCTCGCGCGCGACGACATCATCTTCGCGTTGGGGCCAGCGGGTACCGGCAAAACCTATGTCGCGGTCGCGCAGGCGGTCAGCCAGTTGATCGCCGGGTCGGTCCAACGGCTGATCCTGTCACGCCCGGCGGTCGAAGCGGGCGAAAAGCTCGGCTTCCTGCCCGGTGACATGAAGGACAAGGTCGATCCCTATCTGCGCCCGCTCTACGACGCGCTCAACGACTGTTTGCCCGCGGAACAGGTTGAGCGCCGCATCGCCTCGGGCGAGATCGAGGTCGCGCCGCTCGCCTTCATGCGCGGGCGCACGCTGGCCGACGCTTTCATCATCCTCGACGAGGCGCAGAACACGACGATTCCGCAGATGAAGATGTTCCTCACCCGCTTCGGCATGAACAGCCGCATGGTGGTGTGCGGTGATCCCAAGCAGGTCGATTTGCCGATCCCGACAACGTCCGGGCTGGCTGATGCCGTTGCGCGGCTTGAAGGGGTCGAAGGGATGTCGGTGACGCGCTTCAGCGCCGCCGATGTCGTCCGCCACCCGATCGTCGGCAAGATCGTCGAAGCCTATGAGGGGCCAGATGCTTGATGTCGCGGTCTCGGCGACCGAGGCATGGCCGGAGGAGTTCGATTGGGAAGGGCTCTGCGCCAAAGCGGTAGAGGCCGCTTTCCGCCAGACCCCACACATTGCGGTCCTCGACGGACCGGCAACGATCGAAGTCTCGATCCGCCTGTCCGACGATGCCGAAGTTCACGCACTTAACGCGCAATGGCGCGGCAAGGACAAGCCAACCAATGTCTTATCCTTCCCGCAAATCCAGTCCGACCTGATCGATGTCATCGGCAATGCGGACGATGGAGAGTTATTGCTGGGTGACATCATCCTGGCACGCGAAACCTGTGTTGCCGAGGCGGAGGAAAAGGGCATCGCTCTGACCGCCCACGCCACCCACCTTGTCGTCCACGGCACATTTCATCTATTAGGGCACGATCATATCGACGATGCAGAGGCGATCCGCATGGAAATGCTCGAACGCGCGGCGATGGCGGACCTCGGCTTTGCCGATCCGTATGAACCCGTTGGAGACGATTGAGCGATGGCCAGCAGCGGACCCAGATCGGAGGGCGACTCTAGTCGGCCCATCTGGCGCACGATCAAAGGCCTGATCTTCGGCGACACCAGCGAACCGACGCTGCGCGAGCAGATCGAGGAAGTCATCGACGAAGCCGACGAAGATGCTGCGGAAGATGGCGAGCGCAGCGATGGCAGCGATCTTTCTTCGATCGAGCGCGAGATGTTACGCAATATGCTGCAGTTCGGCGAGCAGACGGTGGACGATGTCGCGGTGCCGCGCGGCGACATTATCGCCATCTCCGAAGACGCCAGCTTCGCAGCGGCCGTCGCACTGTTCGAAGACGCCGACCACAGCCGCCTGCCCGTGTATCGCGGATCGCTCGACCAGGTGGTCGGGATGCTTCACGTCAAGGATCTGTTCGGCATCTTGGCGCGTGGCGAAACCCCGCCAGAGACGCTCAATAGCCTGCTTCGCCAACCGCTCTACGTGCCGCAATCGATGAGCGCAATGGAATTGCTGGCCGAAATGCGCGCCAAACGCACCCACCTCGCTATCGTCCTCGACGAATATGGTGGCACCGACGGGCTCTTGACCATCGAGGATCTGATGGAGGAGATCGTCGGCGAGATCGAAGACGAACATGACGATGCCCCCCAGGATATGCTGGTCGAAGTGGCCGACGGTGTCTGGGAAGGGGACGCACGTTTCGAACTCGAAGACCTGGCTGAACGCCTCGACCCCCGGCTGTCTGAGGTGGAAGGCGATGTCGATACCCTGGGCGGGCTGGCCTTCGTGTTGGCGGGTCATGTCCCGCAACCGGGCGAAATGCTGCGCCACGACAGTGGCTGGCTGCTGACCGTGCTGGCAGGGGACGAACGGCGGGTCACACGGGTCCGCTTGTCACGCAATGGTGCCGTTGCGGAACCCGCCGGGCGGTGACGATGGCGACGGCACATTTGCCGGATCAGCAAAGCGAGGCGAGCCGTGGGGCCATCGGCACGCGTGGCGTGCAGCCCGACGACCTCAGGATTGCGCTGTTCAGCGGCAATTATAATTATGTGCGCGACGGCGCCAATCAGGCACTCAATCGATTGGTCGGCTATGTCCTTAGCCAAGGCGCGGCCGTCCGGGTCTATTCCCCGACCATAGCGACACCCGCTTTTGTCCCCACCGGCACCCTCGTCGATGTTCCGGCGATAGCTTTTCCCGGCGGCCGGGGCGAATATCGACTGGCGCGCGGATTGCCGCGCGCGGTCAGGGCGGACATTGCGAACTTCGCGCCCAATTGCATTCATGTGTCGGCACCCGACATTCTTGGCCACCGGGCACTGACCATGGCGCGGAAGCACGGCCTTCCGGTCGTTGCATCGGTGCACACATTGTTCGAGACCTATCCGGCCTATTATCGGATGGGGTTCCTCGAAAAGCCTTTGGTCGCGATGTTGCGGCGTTTCTACAATCGCTGCAATGCTCTCGTCGCGCCGACCGAGGAAATCGCCGATCGTCTGCGCGGCCAAGGTATCGTGCGGCCGATCACGGTCTGGTCACGCGGCGTCGATCATGGCCGGTTCAACCCGGCCCGGCGCGACAATGGCTGGCGGCGATCATTGGGAATCGCCGACGATGCACTGGTCATCGGCTTTCTCGGCCGACTGGTGCTCGAAAAGGGTCTGGATATTTTTGCAGCCGTCTGCGCCGAATTGCGGCGGCGCGGCGTTGTGCATGATGTGCTGATCATCGGCGACGGGCCGGCCAAGGATGAATTCATGACGTCGATCCCCGGAGCGATCCCCGCCGGCTTTCAGATGGGCGACGATCTTGGCCGCACCGTTGCTTCGATGGATATCTTGCTCAACCCGTCGGTTACCGAAACATTCGGCAACGTGACGCTGGAAGCGATGGCGGCCGGAGTCGCGGTGGTTGCCGCCAATGCAACCGGCGCGCGTACGCTGGTCGAGGAAGGCGTTACCGGCCGCCTCGTCGAAGCGCGCAATGTTGCGGCTTATGCCGATGCAATCGAGCATTATGCCCGCGATCGTCATGCGCTTGCAGCCGCCGGCGCGGCAGGACATCGAGCGGCACAGGCCTATGACTGGAACAGCATCAATCAGAAGGTCGTCGACGTCTATCTGGCCGTATCGGATGGTGGACCACCCGGATGACCGCCGGACCGCTTGGTCCGCTGGCTGAAAGGTTGAGGCCGACCAATATGGGCGATGTCGTCGGTCAACGGCATCTTACCGGGCCGCAGGGCACGCTGGGCCGGATGGTGGCGAGCGGGAGCTTGTCGTCGATCATATTGTGGGGCCCGCCGGGCACCGGCAAGACCAGCATCGCCAGATTGCTGGCATCGGCCGCCGGATACCGGTTCCACGCGCTTTCGGCGATCTTCTCGGGCGTGGCCGACCTCAAGAAAATCTTCGCCGAAGCCAGCGAAATGCGCGCCTTCGGCGAAAAAATGCTGTTGTTTGTCGACGAAATCCACCGCTTCAATCGCGCACAACAGGATGCGTTTCTGCCGGTCGTCGAAAATGGCACCATTGTGCTTGTCGGTGCGACAACCGAAAACCCGAGTTTCGAACTCAACGCCGCGCTCCTGTCACGCTGCCAGTTGCTGGTGCTCGAACCGCTCGATCCACCTGCGCTGGAGGCGCTGCTGCAGCGCGCTGAAAAGCTGGTGGGAACAGCTTTGCCGATCACTGCCGACGCGCGGACCCAGTTGATCGCAGGAGCGGACGGCGATGGCCGCTATCTGCTCAATCAGGCGGAGATCCTCTGGAGCATCGGGGAGGCGGAAACGCTCGATGTCACGGCCATGCTGGCACTGCTCCAGGCCCGACCGGCGCAGTATGACAAGGATCGTGACGGCCATTACGGGCTGATTTCGGCGCTGCACAAATCCATGCGCGGGTCAGACCCCGATGCGGCGCTTTATTATCTGGCGCGGATGCTGACCGCCGGTGAAGACCCGCTCTACGTTCTGCGACGGATCGTCCGGTTCGCCAGCGAAGATATCGGGCTCGCCGACCCCAATGCATTGCCGCAATGCATTGCAGCCGTGGAAGCCTATAAATTGCTGGGATCGCCGGAAGGCGAACTGGCCGTTGTTCAGGCGTGCCTTTATTGTGCGACTGCACCAAAATCGAATGCGGCCTATCTGGCGCAAAAATCGGCATGGCAAGCTGCCAGGGTCAATGGATCCCTGTCACCGCCACGCGCCATCCTCAATGCCCCGACCAAAATCATGAAGGCGATCGGCCATGGCGAGGGCTATCGTTACGACCATGACTGGCCGGACGGTTTTTCGGGTCAGGACTACTGGCCAGAGACCATGGAACCGGCCAGTTTTTACGTGCCGGTCGATCGCGGCCATGAGCGCCGGGTCGCCGAACGGATGGCGTGGTGGACGCAGCGACGCGATGCGCAGCGCGATGGTGCTGGACACGGGCGCACAGGTCGTTAGGGCGCTGGCCTTGCCGAGAAAATCCATGGTCCTGTCGCGATTTTTCCCCCGCCGGAAGGCTGAGCCCGTGTTGGCGGCCCGTGTGCCGCAGGGTCGGCGCGTCTATGCGATCGGCGATATTCATGGCTGCGATGACCTGTTTGCGGCACTGTTGACGCAGATATCCGCCGATAATGCGGCACGCGCACCGGCCGATGTTACGCTAGTGCTATTGGGCGATCTGATCGATCGCGGCCCGCAATCGCGCCACGTTATCGACCGGGCGATGGGCCTGGGCAGCGTCTGGCCCGATGTGCGCCTGCTGATCGGCAACCATGAAGACATCTTCCTCAAGGCGCTGAGTGGCGATCCCAAGATGGTTCGCTATTTCGTGCGCATCGGTGGCGGGCCGACGATCCACAGCTACGGCCTCGCCGGTGCAGACTATGATCGGCTGTCGTTCGAAGAACTGGCCGATCAGTTTCCGAGGCTGGTTCCGCCCGAACATGTCGCGTTTCTGACGGATGGAGAGGACAGCATCGTCATTGGCGACTATCTGTTCGTTCATGCCGGGATCAGACCGGGGACGCCGATAGACCAGCAGACGGCGGCCGATCTGCGCTGGATTCGCAACGAGTTTCTCGACGACGGCCGCGATCATGGCAAGGTCGTCGTGCACGGACACACGATCTACGATGCGGTGCAGGAACGATCCAACCGGATCGGAATTGATACCGGTGCCTATGCCACAGGGCGGTTGACGGCAATCGGGCTGGAGGGCAGCGAGCGCTGGTTCCTGTCCACGGCTACAGAATGAATTTGCTGAGGTCGGTATTCCTGGCGATGCTCGCGAGCTGCGCATCGACATAGGCCGCATCGACGGTGATCGATTCCCCCGCCCGGTCTTCAGCTTCATAACTGACGGTTTCGAGCAGCCGCTCCATGACGGTTTGCAGGCGGCGCGCGCCGATATTCTCGACGCTCGCATTCACTTCGGCGGCGATGCGCGCCAGAGCGGCAATGGCGTCATCGGTGATGGTGATCGAAACCTGTTCGGTGGCGAGCAGCGCGACATATTGCTGCGGCAACGATGCCTTGGTGTCCGACAGTATCCGCACGAAATCGGCTTCGGTCAGCGCGGCGAGCTCGACGCGGATCGGCAGGCGGCCCTGCAATTCGGGCAGCAGGTCGGATGGCTTGGCGACATGGAATGCGCCCGATGCGATAAACAGGATATGGTCGGTCTTGAGCGGGCCATATTTGGTGGCCACCGTAGTCCCCTCGATCAGCGGCAACAGGTCGCGCTGCACCCCTTCGCGGCTGACCGAACCACCGCGCACATCGCTCACCGCGATCTTGTCGATCTCGTCTAGGAAAACGATGCCATTGGCTTCGGCGTCGGCCAGCGCAACGCGCGCAACATCATCCTGATCGAGCCGCTTGTCCTGCTCCTATTCGACGAGGCGCGTCCACGCTTCGCGCACCTTGAACTTGCGGCGTTTTTTCGGCGCGTTGTTGCCAAATGCCTTGCCGAACATCTCGCCGATGTTGATCATGCCGACACCGCCAGGCTGGCCGGGCAGTTCGAACGGCATCTGCGGCGCTTCGCTGACTTCGATCTCGATCTCTGCTGTATCCAGTGTCCCTTCATCGAAACGCTGGCGGAAACTGGCGCGGGTCGCCTCGCTCGATTCTTTGCCGGTCAGTGCGTCGAGCAGCCGGTCCATTGCGGATGCCGCAGCAGCATCGCGCACGGCAGCGCGGCGGCGTTCTTTTTCCAGCCGCACCGCTTCTTCGACAAGATCGCGGGCGATCTGTTCGACATCGCGCCCGACATAGCCGACTTCGGTGAATTTGGTCGCCTCGACCTTGATGAACGGCGCGTCCGCCAGTCTCGCTAGGCGGCGGCTGATCTCGGTCTTGCCGCAACCGGTCGGCCCGATCATCAGGATATTCTTTGGCGTCACCTCGTCGCGCAGATCGGGGCCGAGCTGCTGGCGGCGCCAGCGATTACGCAGCGCGACGGCAACCGCGCGCTTGGCCGCATCCTGGCCAATGATATGCTCATCGAGCGCGGCGACGATGGTTTTGGGGGTTAGCGAGGACTGCATGAAAATTTCACAACTTCTCTGACTTCACGCATGCTGCGTATGGCAAATGCTTTAAGGGCGGCTTGCGACCGATCAGGCGGTTTCGATGGCTTCGATCGTCAACTGGTCGTTGGTGAACACACAGATGTCGGCGGCGATAGCCATCGCTTTGCGCGCCAGTTTTTCCGCATCGGGCTCATAATCGACCAGCGCCAGCGCGGCGGACAGCGCGAAATTGCCGCCGGAGCCGATCGCGGTGACACCCCGCGCGGGTTCGAGGACATCGCCATTGCCGGTCAGCACCAGCGTCACCGTCTTGTCGGCGACGATCATCATCGCTTCAAGATTGCGCAGATATTTGTCGGTGCGCCAGTCCTTGGCCAGCTCGACCGCGGCGCGCAGCAGTTGCCCGTTATGCGCCTCGAGCTTTTTCTCCAGCCGCTCGAAAAGGGTGAACGCATCCGCCGTCGCGCCCGCAAATCCGGCAATCACGCTGCCATCATGCAGACGGCGCACCTTCCTTGCATTCGGCTTCATGATGGTATTGCCCATCGAAACCTGCCCATCGCCGACAATCACGACGCGGGACGAGGTGCGAACGGAGAGGATGGTGGTGCCGTGCCAGGGGGAGGCGGATGCGGCGGAGCAGAGGTGATCAGTCATTGGCGGAGATATGGGGGAGGGGGTTCGAGCGGGCAAGTGGGGGCATGAGGGAAGAAGCGTTGGCGCCAAGCCGCCATGCGTCGACAAGCCGGGCCGTCAGGCGGTTACTGGCGGGAGAGGCCCCAATCCAGCCCCGCCGCTAATATTTCAGCGCCTCGACAATCGCCTTGATGTGCTGCGCCCGGTTCCTGGGGATGATGAGCACGTCGGTCCCGGTTGCAATGACGATCAGATTGTCGATGCCCAGCGTCGCTATGCGCACGCCAGGGGCGGCCTTGAGGAGGCTGTTGCTTGTCTCGATGGTCAGGACATCGCCCGTGCTGCTGTTGCCGCCCATATCCTTTACCGCAAGGTCATGCAGCGCGGTCCAGCTGCCCACGTCGCTCCAGCCGGGATCGACCGGGGCGACGATGACATTGGCGGCGCGTTCCATGACGGCGTAATCGATCGAGTCTGCGGGCGAGGCGAGAAAGGCGGCGGCGTCTGGGTGGATGGTGATGCCCTCGGCGCGGGGCGCGATCATGGCAGCGGCGCAGGCGCTCGCCATTTCGGCGGCATGGGTTGCCAGTTCGGAAAGATAGGCATCGGCGCGCATCAGGAAGATGCCGGCATTCCAATAATGATCGCCGCTGGCGAGCATGGCTTCGGCGCGGGCTCGATCCGGCTTTTCGACAAAGCTGTCGACCTGCGCAATTCCCCCATCACCAAGGCTGCTGCCAGTGCGGATATAGCCATAGCCGGTTTCGGGGCTGGCGGGGCGAATGCCGAAGGTGGCGAGCGCGCCGCCCACGACATGCGGCAGCGCGACGTCGATCGCGGCATGGAACGCCGCAGCATCGCTCATCACATGATCCGAAGGCATGACGAGGATAGGCGTCGCATCCGCACCAGCTGCAATGGCGGCGAGCGCAATGGCTGGCGCGGTGTTGCGTGCGGCAGGCTCGACCAGAACGCGGGCATCTCTGATGTCGAGCGCGACAAGATCGCTTTCGACATGCGCTACATGGCCGGGGCCGCAGACGATGATCGGCGCGGCAAACCGGGTGCGATCGGCGACACGAGACAGGGTCTCGGCAAACATCGTTGCATCGCCGACCAGCGGCAGGAACTGTTTGGGGCGGGCAGCCGTCGACATTGGCCACAGGCGGGTGCCGGAGCCGCCGGAAAGGATGACTGGAGTGATGAGCAGGTCGGTCATTGGGGTGGTTCCGGGTCGAGAGAGACGAGGCTCGCTGGGCATTGCCAACCCCGATAGTGATGTTCCGCCTTCCCCTAGCGCAAGCGCTAGCGGTGTTCTGCCTTCCCCTAGCGCAAGCGCTAGCGGTAGGCGACCACTCCCCCATTGCAGCCTAGCGGGGGACATAAGGCGGGATTACCCGGGCCAGCAGATCAGGGCGTGCGCGTTATCGTTGAGGATTACCCCGTCGGTGGTGGTGAGTTTGGCGCATTCGCCAAGCGCAAGCGGCTGACCATGGACAAAACAGCCCGGGCCGAGCGGCACTAGCGTCAAGTCGGAACCCTGGGGGGCAATGCCCGGCTCGAGCGGGCCGGTGGCGCGGACGAGGTGGAAATGCGGGCCGCTGACCAGCGTGATGGTGCCGCTGTCGGGAACATGGCAATCGCGCGGGTCGGCGTGGGTGTGTGTGCGGGCGACCGCGAGCCCGGCATCGAGGTGGAGTTCGCGCGGGCGGCCGTAATCATAAAGACGATAGGTGAGATCGACATTCTGCTGGACCTCCACGACCGTCAACCCGGGACCGATCGCATGGATGGTGCCCGCGCTGTTATAGATGAAATCACCAGCTTTTGCCGGGCGCCAGTCGATCAGCCGTTCGATGGTGCCTGCATGCGCAGCGGCGCGCAGCGCATCGGTGCTGCTGCCGCGCACGAGACCGACGCCCAGTTCGGCATCAGGGTCGGCATCGAGCACCAGCCAGCATTCTTCCTTGCCGCGTGGGTGGCCGTCGGCCTGGGCAGCAGCATCGTCCGGATGAGCTTGAATCGACAGGCGTTCGGAAGTGAACAGGAATTTGACCATCAGCGGTGCGGCGGCGCCTGCGGGATCTTCGAACCAGATTTCGCCGATACGGCGGCCACCAAAATCACCGAAGGCAGGCGGAATGTCGGTGCGGCCCCACGGCTTTTCGACGATCTTGGTCGGCAGTTTCATGCACGCAGTAACCCTCCACGACGCGCTTTGTTGCGGGCGGGACAGCGGGTTTTTGATGCGGCGGCGTGGCCGACGGGTTTCGCATTTGTCGTGCGGCGCTTCTTTTGCGTCAGGCGGCGCGTTGCGCCTTGGCGGAGTCGCCATTGGCGCGCGGTTGATCGGGCCACAAGCCGCGGGTGTCATATACGGTTTTATGTTCGCGTTCCTCGAGCGGTATCGAGCGGAACATGTCATGGTCGACGAGGACGATCAGCACGGCACAGTCGCCCAGCGCATCATCGAGTTCGACGAGTTCGGCGCGGGTGCCAACAAATTCCATGGGGAGCGCGGCTGCGAACGGTTCGACGAGGCGGATGCGTTCGCCAAAGCGGCGAGCGAGGGCAGCGGCGACGGTAACCGCGGGGCTTTCCCGGAAATCGTCGATATTGGGTTTGAAGGCGAGGCCGAGGCAGGCGACCTTGGTGCCCGGGTCCCGATCGAGCGCGGATTCGATGGTGCGGATGGCCCGGCCGATGACGAAATCGGTCTTGGCCTCATTCACTTCGCGCGCGGTACGGATGATGTGAGCGGTGTCGGGGTCGCCCGCGACGAGGAACCAGGGGTCGACCGCGATGCAGTGGCCGCCGACGCCGGGGCCTGGCTGGAGGATGTTGACGCGCGGGTGGCGGTTGGCGAGCCGGATCACTTCCCACACGTCGATCCCCATATTGTCAGCGATCATGCTGAGTTCGTTGGCAAAGGCGATGTTGACGTCGCGGTAGCTGTTCTCGACCAGCTTGACCATTTCGGCGGCGCGGGCGGTGGTGGTGAGGCAGGCGCCGCGCACGAAGCCGCGATAAAAGGCCATTGCCCGGCGGGCGCAGCGCGGGGTGATGCCGCCGATCACCCGGTCGTTGTCGACCAGTTCGATGAGGATGCGGCCGGGCAGCACCCGTTCGGGGCAATAGGCGATATAGAGGTCGGGTGTGCCGGTGCAGTGGCCGGGCACTTTGAGATCGGGGCGGATGGCAGCGATCAGCGAGCCAAGCTGTTCGGTCGTGCCGACCGGAGAAGTAGATTCGAGGATCACCAGATCGCCGCTTTTGAGGACAGGCGCGATGGTGCGTGCGGCCGAGAGGATATAGCTGATGTCAGGAGCATGATCGTCGCGGATCGGCGTGGGCACGGCGATGACGAACACGTCGGCGGGCTCGGGCGTGATCGAGGCGCGCAGGCGGCCGCGATCGACGACGCCCTGCACCAGGCCGTGCAGATCGACCTCCTCGATATGGACGCGGCCTTCGTTGACCGTATCGACAACCTCGCTGCTGACATCGAGGCCGAGGACTTGCGCGCCGGCGCGAGCGATGACAGCCGCGGTCGGCAGGCCGATGTAGCCGAGGCCGACGACGACGACACGCTGCTGCTTATCGATGGGGCATCGGCGATGATCCTTGCGATTCTGCTGGCGGCCCGTCCATCGCCATAGGGATTGTGGGCGCGCGCCATGGCGGCATAGGCTGCGCTATCGTCGAGCAGGGTGAATATTCCGGAAACGATGCTGTCCTCGGCGGCGCCGACGATGCGGGCGGTGGCGGCAAAGAAACCATCGGGCCGTTAGGTGG
>JANNMK010000078.1:0-3326 GCA_031397785.1 Sphingomonas sp.
CGGCGACGGGTCTGCCTTCTTTTTTGGCGGTGACAATGTCGTCGCCGACTATCTCAGCGGTGCGGTCCAGACGCAGGCGTCGGCAATCACCGCCTTCACCCTCACCCCCAATGCCTGGTTCCCCATTTCGGCGCGCAACAATGCGGTTCCCGGCGGGCCGTGGACAGCAGGTGAAATTTCCGATGTCGAAGAAAGCACCAGCGCGGCTTATGCTCGGGTCGACTTCGGCGCCAATCTTGGCGGCAATATCGAACTGGTGGGTAATCTGGGCGTGCGCTATGTCGCAACGACCATCCGCAGCGGCGGATCGATCCAGTTCCCCACCGGCCAGTTTTTCGATACGCCTCCGGGTGGCAACGGCGATGGCCGGGTGAGCGTCGCTGAACTGCAAGTGTCCTGCGGGGCAGTGCAGCCTGGTCAGGTCGCTCCGGGCTATTGCAGCCTGTCGCCCGCCCGCCTTGCCCAATTTGCTGCGGCTTTCACTGGCGAGTTGATTGACGACAGTTCCAATATCGACTTCAGCAGCTGGCTGCCCAGCTTCAATGCCCGGGTCGATTTCGGCAACGGGATGATCGTGCGGGCTGCGGTATCCAAGGGGATTTCACGCCCTGATCTGTCAGCCTTTGCCACCGGTGGCGGCATATTCGACAATACCACCAATTTGCGATCGGCGGGCACGCTCGATACCGGTCCGCTGTTCCAGATTTTCACCGGCAACCGTCTGCTGCGTCCGACGGAATCATGGAATTATGATCTGTCGCTTGAATGGTATTTCGCGCGCGTCGGGTCGATAACGGCCGCGGCGTTCGTCAAGGACATCTCGGGCATCGTCGATGGCGGTGCCACGGTCCGCAATTTCACCAGCCCCAGCGGGGTGTCCACCGATGTGCTGGTCAATGGCCCGGCCAATAGCGACGGCGGCACCCTCAAGGGCGTCGAAATTGCCTATCAGCAGGTCTATGACTTTCTGCCCGGCGTGCTCGGCGGGCTGGGAACGCAGCTGACCTATACCTATGTGGACGCAGGCGATTTCAACAACAGTTCATTGGGCGCAGAACAAAGTCCGTTCGCAGGCGGCCTGCCGCTCGCCGGGGTGTCGAAACATACCGTCAATGCCACGGTATTTTTCGAACGAGGCCCATTCTCGGCGCGCGCCGCCTATAATTGGCGATCGGATTTTCTGCAGACCCCGCGTGACGTGATCTTCCCCTTCTCACCGATTTACGGGGAGGCAACGGGCCAGCTTGATGCGTCGATATTCGTGTCGGTGACGAGATTCCTCAAACTCGGTGTTCAGGGCGTCAATCTGCTGGATGAAGTGACCCAGACCAGCCAGGTGATCGACTTCGACGGGACCAGGGTGCGACGATCGGCGTTCCGCAACGATCGCCGGTTTACCTTCCTCGCGCGCTTCGACTTTTAGGGGCCAAGGTTCGGCGTTGGGGAGGCTTTGCGATGGCCTATCGAGACTATGCTTTGCTGGCCCTTTTGGCAGCACTGGCCGCTACGGCACCGGCGACACCAGCCTCGGCGCAGGCATCTTCTGCGCCGACGCTGACGCCTGCGCCGCCGGGGCAGGTGCTTGCGCTTCCCGCCGGCTACGATCTTGTCTGGGCTGACGAGTTCGCGACTGACGGCCTGCCAGACCCGGCGCGGTGGCGTTACGACACGCACCGCAACCGCGAGGGATGGTACAACAACGAGCGCCAATATTATGCGGATGCGCGGCCCGAAAACAGCAGGGTCGAAAATGGGGCGTTGATTATCGAGGCGCGCGCGGAACGGCTCAACCGCTCCCGGTTCCCCGACTGGGGGCGACAGGATTACACATCGGCGCGACTATTTACGCATGGTGTTCAGGCGTGGACCTACGGCTATTTCGAGATCCGCGCCAAACTGCCCTGCGGCGTCGGCACATGGCCAGCCATCTGGATGCTGCCCGAGGATCAATCAGCCCCCTGGCCGGCGAGCGGCGAGATCGACATCATGGAGCATGTCGGCCACACGCCCGGCGAGATCAACCAGACGGTCCATACCGAGGCCTATAACCATGTTCGGGGCACCCATCGTTCGGCCAAATTCATGGTCGAGGATGCCTGCGACACCATGCACGACTATCAACTGCTGTGGACACCGGATGCCATAATCGCCGGGATCGATGGTCAGGCAAAATATCTGTTCGAACGCACGGACAGGGACCGGGCGAAATGGCCGTTCGACCGCCCGATGCACCTGCTGCTCAACGTCGCGGTCGGCGGCGATTGGGGCGGCCAGGGCGGCATCCGCGCGGACGCCTTTCCTGCCCGGTTCGAAATTGACTATGTCCGGGTTTATCAATTGCCGCCAGAGGCCACCGGTCCTGCAAAACCGGCGCCAGCGGGAAGTGAATAGGCATGGCGATGGCCCCGATAGCTGCTGGCACACCGCCAAAGACGGCTAACGCCGATCAGACGCTGTTTCTGCTGTCGCTGGCGCTGTTCTTCATCTGGGGCTTTGCCACTGTCCTTATCGATATCCTGATCCCGAAACTGCGCGGACTGTTCGACCTCAGCTTCGCCGAAGCGATGCTGACCCAGTTCGCCTTTTTTCTCGGCTATTTCATATTTTCCCTGCCCGCCGGATCGATTGTCGCACGGATCGGCTATCTCCGTGGCATCGTCCTGGGCCTTGCGGTCATGACGACGGGCTGTCTGCTGTTCGTGCCGGCGGCGGAAATAGGAATTTATACCGGCTTCCTCTTTGCCCTGTTCACGATGGCGGCGGGCATCACCATCCTTCAGGTTGCGGCGAACGCGGTTATCGCCAGCACCGGCGATCCCGACCGGTCCTCGTCGCGGTTGACGCTGGCCCAGGCATTCAACAGTTTCGGCACATTTCTTGGACCCTTCGTCGGCGCCGCGTTGATCCTCGACACGGACAATGGGCCGGTGGTCGCGCGCGAGACGCTGTCGCCGGAGGCTCTCGCTGCGATGCGCAGCGCCGAGGCAGCCGATGTCCTGCCGCTCTATCTGGGCATCGCGGCCGTGCTCGTCGTGCTCATGCTCGTCTTCTGGATGAAGCGGGATCTGTTGCCCCGTCATGCGCCGGAGGCTTCGAGCGGCGGGCTGGGCCTGCATCTGCTGGCCGATCGCCGGGTGCTGTTCGGCATCATCGCCATTTTTGCCTATGTCGGCGCCGAGGTGTCAATCGGCTCGCTTCTGGTCAATTATCTGGCGCAGGCTGACGTATTGGGAACGACTGAGGCGCAAGCGGGCAAACTGATCGCGCTCTACTGGGGCGGGGCGATGGTCGGGCGGTTTGCCGGGGCATGGGTTCTCGCGCGGCTG
>JANNMK010000132.1:0-13227 GCA_031397785.1 Sphingomonas sp.
AGCCTGCGCCCGGCAATCCGCCATCTGCCCAGCCGGCTCCACCCCCGACCATGCCGACCCCCGGTGACAGCGAGGAGGACGATATGCCCGCCACTCCGCCTGCATCGGCACCAATGCCGGGTCAGGCGCCGGGAACCGGCACCATGCCCCGTCCGGGTCAAGCGCCGCAGACGCCGCCGCCCGGGATGGACCCGGCCATGCCCCCACCAAGGACCGGCACCATGCAGCCGCCGGGGACCGGCACTATGCAGCCACCGGGGACCGGCGCCATGCCCCCACCCGGGACCGGCACCATGCAGCCGCCGCCGCCCTCTTCGGCTCCAGCCGCACCGCCGCCGTCTGCCGCATCATCGGCAGCCCCGCCGCCAAGGCCGATGACGACCAATCCGCCATTGTGCAGCCGCACGGTGCGCGACAATTGCATCAACCCCGGAGAGGCACCGCGCGGTTACCGCCCGGGCGCGCCGATGCCGGGGGGCTAAAAACCGGTCCCGCTGTCGTGGCCAAAGGCGCAACGGAATATGCCCTCCCGTTGCGCCTTTGACTTTTTGCTTGCATCACTGTCGGCAGCATGATGTCATGCTGACTGATCGATCGCTCAGTAAAACGAGTGAGAGGTTTTGCAGGAGAGAAGCAGACAATGGCCACCACCGCCCCGGACCGCCCCCAGGCCGCCACGCCGGCAGGCCATGTGCCAGCCAGCCATACAGCGGCCAGCATGCGGGCGCTGCTCGATGCCGCGCGCGCTGACTTCATGGCGAAGCTGCCGGTGCCGATCGATGTGCGGCGCGACCGGCTGGACCGGGCGATCGCCATGATGATCGACCATAGCGATGAGTGGGCGGCGGCGGTGAGCGCCGATTTCGGCCATCGGCCAAAAGCGCTGACGCTGATCAGCGATGTCCTCGATTCGTCCGGCGCGCTGAAATACGCCAAGAAGAATCTGGCGCAGTGGATGCGGGCGGACAAGCGCAAGCCGCTGTTCCCGCTGGGTCTGCTGGGGGCCAGTGCGCGGGTGGAGTATCAGCCCAAGGGGGTCGTCGGGATCATCGCGCCGTGGAATTTCCCGATAGGCATGGTGATGAACCCGCTGGCCGGCATTTTTGCGGCGGGCAATCGGGCGATCGCCAAACCGAGCGAGTTCACGCCTGCAACATCGGCGTTGTTCGAAAAACTGGTGCCTCAATATTTCGCCGCAGAAGAATTCGCCATCGTCACAGGCGGGGCCGATGTCGGGCAGGCGTTCAGCCAGTTGCCGTTCGATCATATCATCTTCACCGGCGCGACCGGGGTCGGCAAGCATATCATGCGCGCGGCGGCCGAAAATCTGGTGCCGGTGACATTGGAGCTCGGCGGGAAATCGCCGGTGATCGTAGGGCAGAGCGCCGATCTAGCGCAAGTCGCCGGCCGGGTGGCGCAGGGCAAGCTGATGAACGCGGGGCAAATCTGTCTGGCACCCGACTATGTGCTGATCGACAGCGCGCGGGAACAAGAACTGGTCGACGAACTGGTTGGCCAGGCCAGCGCGATGTATCCGACCATCCTCGACAATGACGATTATACATCGGTGGTCAACGACCGCCACCATGCCCGGCTGACGGCGCATGTCGAGGATGCGCGGGCCAAGGGCGCGGATATCATGGTGGTCAATCCGGGCGGCGAGGATTTCGCCTCCGCCAACGGCCGCAAGATGCCGCTGCACATCATCCGCGGCGCGACCGACGATATGACAGTGATGCAGGAGGAGATTTTCGGGCCGCTGCTGCCGATCCGTCGGGTAACGAGCACCACGGACGCAGTCGATTATGTCAACGCGCATGGCCGCCCGCTCGGCCTCTATTATTTCGGCAAGGACAGCGCCGAGGAGCAGCGCGTGCTCGATACCACGATTTCCGGCGGGGTGACGGTCAACGATGTCATTTTCCACGTCGCGCAGCAGGATTTGCCGTTCGGCGGGGTCGGGCCGAGCGGGATGGGCAATTACCACGGGCATGACGGGTTCAAGACATTCAGCCATGCCAAATCGGTGTATCGCCAGGCGCGGCTCGATGTTGCCAAGCTTGCCGGGCTCAAACCCCCGTTCGGCAACGCGACGCAAAAGACGATCGCGCGCGATCTGAAGAAGTAAGTTGCATCGAGACAGGCCGGGAGGCTAAGCGCGGCTCGCGACCGACAGGCGTGCCCCTGTGGTGAAATTGGTAGACGCGTCCGACTCAAAATCGGATTCCGCAAGGAGTGCTGGTTCGATTCCGGCCAGGGGCACCATTTTTTCTGCTCGCGCCTATCGCCGTTGCGGCGATGCTCCGCAGGGGGCGGGGCATGGGCCCCGGCGCGCGGTTGCGCTTGCCTTCGCTGCGCTTGGTTGAGGATCTGCTTCGTGAAAGTCGTCGCAATTGCTTGATTGCGGCGGCCAGCCTTGCTAACGGCCCATTCAACGACGCGGAGGGATTCGCGGCGAGGAATCTTATGTTGCCGGTGCAGGACACGCTTTCAAGCGATGCCGAATGCACTGGAATAGTGGCTTCTGGCCATCAGCAAACAAGGAAAAGTGGCGGTTTTATGCAGATTGTCGTTCGCGAAAACAATGTCGACCAGGCGCTGCGCGCTCTCAAGAAGAAGCTTCAGCGCGAAGGCGTGTATCGCGAAATGAAGCTGCGTCGCCATTATGAAAAGCCGAGCGAAAAGCGCGCACGCGAGCATGCCGCCGCCGTTCGCCGCGCCCGCAAGATGGACCGCAAGCGCATGGAGCGCGACGGCATCCGGTAATTTCGGGGCATAAGAACAAGCAAAAAGGGCGGTTGTCGAAAGACAATCGCCTTTTTTCTTGCGGCCTGGTCATCAGCGCGCCGGGCGATGCATGAGCGTGGAATCGCGGGCCCTGATGCTTGCTTGCGCGGCCCGGTCGGCTATAGCGCGAGCAGATTTTTACCGAGCCGAGCCGGAGAGCCCCGACCATGACGACCACAGCAGTTCCATTGCGCCCGGTGGGCAAATCAGGAATCGTCATCCTGCTGCTTGGCCTGCTGCTGCTAATGGGCGGCGCGGCGGCGTGGGCCTTGACGCTTTCCAATATGGCGCAAATCCGGCTGGAAACGGTTCGCGCCGGCACGGGCGAGTTTGCGCTCAAAACCGATGTCGTGCTTATCAAATATGAAGGCAAGCTGGCCGACGGCACGGTATTCGATTCCGCCGAGCAGGCGCCGCTGGATGTAGGGGGCGTCGTCCCCGGATTCTCGCAGGGGCTCCAGCGGATGCAGGTTGGTGGCAAATATGTCCTGCACATTCCGGCTGAGCTTGGCTACGGCGCGACCGCGAGCGGCCCGATCCCGGCAAACTCTGATCTCACATTCGACGTCGAACTGCTCGACAAACGATCGCGCGCCGAAATCGAAGCGATGCAGCGGCAGCAGCAGATGATGCAGCAGATGATGCAGCAGCAGGGCGGGGCCGGCGGCGCTGGCGCTCCTCCGGCTGGCATCCCTGGCGGTGCGATACCGGGCGGGGAGTAGCTTTCTGCTCGCGCCTATCGTCGTTGCGGCGATGCTCCGCAGGGGGCGGGGCATAAGCCCCGGCGCGCGGTTGCGCTTGGCTTCGCTGCGCCTGGTTTTGCTCGCCGACAGGCAGTTCAGCTATTGTCGGCGCCTTTGGGCGGTGCTGTTCGCCGCGTGATCCGTGCCGCCGCTGCGGCATTGGCGTTGCCGCTGATAGCCGCGCTGACCGTTTCGACAGCCTGCGCTGCGACCGCGCCGCGTTTGGCATTTTTTTCCAGATAAACCTTGATCATCGCGACGATCGGATCGGCCAGCGCAAGGCCGAGTATGCCGAACAATGCACCAAACAGCAGTTGCGCGCCGAGCACCAGCGCCGGTGCGAGATCGACGGTGCGTTTGGCGACCACGGGCACGATGACATAGCCGTCGATGGTCTGCACGATAAAATAGACCGCAAGCGCATAAAGCCCGCCATCGACACCGATCGAAAAGCCGACCAGCACCATCAGCACACCGGAGATGATTGCGCCGACATTGGGGATGAAGACAAGCAGGCCGGTGATGATGCCGAGCAGCAGCGCCATCGGTATGCCGTAGACGGCCAGCATGATCCAGGTCGCCACCCCTTCGACCAGCATGCCGAGCAGACGCCCGGCCATCAATCGGCGAAGGGTTTTGCCCAGGGCTCCGGCCACTTCATAAAAATGGTCGCGTTCGCGCACCGGCAGCAGCCAGGCAAAGCCGCGTTCGTACAGGCGCGGTTCCATGGCGATGAAAATCGCCAGCACGAAAATCAGAAACAAGGAGGTGAGCGCACCGAGGACCGAGGTGACAGCGGCAGTGACCCGCCCGACCGAACCGGCGACATAATTGACCATCTGGCTGACATCGACTTCGGGAATGGCGATGCCATTGGCTTGAGCGATCAGGATCAGCCGGTCGATCTGCGAAAGCACCGTCGCCTGCAGCGCAATTGCCTGCGCGGTGATCTGCTGTCCGGCGTAAAAAAATACCCAACCGATGAAGGCGATGGACCCGAGCAATATGATCGTCAGCCGCCACCCCCTGCCGATCGGCAGAACGCGGCCCAGCAGCCGGGTGCCGCCATCGAACATCGCCGCCAGCACGATGGCTGCAAGGATCAGCAGCAGCGGCTGGGCCAGAAGCCAGATAAGCGCCACTGCGCCGACGACGCATACCCAGATGGTCGCGCGCTGCAGTTCCTGGCGGACCAGCGGATTGCGCATCTCGTTCGGACCGGGTGCTTCGCTCACGCTGTCATTCCCCCCTCGACGACCCTTGTCAGCCGATCAATTGTCTGCCGATGCCTTTGGTTCCGCGGCTGTGGCAGCGGCGGTGCGCGCGGGCGGCGTCGTGCGGCCCGGCCGCAGCGATGTTCCGGCACGGCCGCCGCGCATCGCAGTGAACCAGCTGACCGGATTGTACCAGACGGTGGTGCCGTCGAGGCTGAAGGTGATGAATTCGGCGCGCCCGCCAAGATTTTCGAGCGGGATCGGCCCGCCCAGGCCATTCATCGGCGGGCCCGAGGGAAAGCGGCCGTCCGAACTGTTATCGCGGTTGTCGCCCATCAGGAACACATGACCCGCAGGCACCATGATCGGCCCGAATTCATCGGCATCGGGGCGGCTGGCGGCATCGATCGTGTCGTAGAATATGCCGTTCGGCATGGTTTCGCGGACGATCGGTACTTCGCACACGGTGCGCCCGTCGGCGAGGATGCGGACGCCATTGTAGATCGTGTCGCAGCGCTGATTGGCATCATAGGGCAGGCGGCGTGCAGGCATGACCTCGCTCTTGACCGGAACGCCGTTGAGGATCAGCCGACCGCCGCGCACTTCGATCGTGTCGCCGGGCAGGCCGATTACGCGTTTGATATAGTCGGTGCGTACGCCATTGGGCTCGATCACCGCAATGTCGCCGCGTTCGGGCAACCGGCCGAACAGTCGGCCCGCAAATTCCGGCGCGAGGTGGAAGCTGACCGAGGCGAAGCTCCAGCCATAGGGATATTTGCTGACCACCAGCCGGTCGCCTTCGAGGAGGCCGGGCATCATCGATGCCGACGGGATATAAAATGGCTTGGCGATAAAACTGTGGATGGCAAATACCGCAAGCAGCAGCAGCGCCAGATTGCGCAATTCGGCGAGCCAGCTGGTCTGGGCGGGCCTGCTGGCCGTCGGCAGGGCGGGGAACGTGTCGGTCAAATGTCGGCTCCGTGGGTCGGGGCGACGACGGGGCGCGCCTCCAGGATGACGAAAGCTTGTGCCCAGGGATGGTCGTCGGTCAAGGTCAAATGGACAAAGATGACATGGCCCGGCGGGGTCATTTCGGCGACCCGTGCCGCCGCGCCGCCGGTCAGTGCCAGGGTCGGCGCACCCGATGGCGCGTTGACCACGCCGATATCGCGCATGAACACGCCGCGTTTGAAGCCGGTTCCAACGGCCTTGGAAAACGCCTCCTTGGCGGCAAAGCGTTTGGCCAGAGTGCCAGCCTTGGTGAAAGGGCGGCGATTTGCCTTGGCCTGTTCGACGGGTGTAAACACACGGTTTTCGAAACGGGCGCCGAAGCGGTCGAGCGAGGATTGGATGCGCTCGATATTGCACAGGTCGGAGCCGAGGCCGATGATCATGAGACCTTTCTTCCGTTTGCGGGAGAGCGACAGCGGCGCAGCCGCGGGGCGAGGGTGTGTCGGTGAACTGCGCCAACCCTCACCGCTGCGACCGGGCAGCAAGCTGCCAACTGTTCTTGGACGTCTTCGACTCCCCGCTCCTCTCCCGCAAGCGGGAGAGGAAAGAAAATTGCTTTCACCGCGCCGCGTCCATCAACGCGCGCATCCGCGCGACGCTGGCCTCGAGGCCGACGAAGATCGCCTCGCCGATCAGGAAATGGCCGATGTTGAGTTCCGCGATATGCGGGATGGCGGCGATGGGGACGACATTGTCGAAGGTGAGGCCGTGGCCCGCATGCGGTTCGATGCCATTCTTGGCGCATAGCGCGGCGGCATCGGCGAGGCGTTTGAGTTCAGCTTCGCGGCCATCTTCAGGCAGATGCGCATAACGGCCGGTGTGCAATTCGACGACCGGTGCGCCCAGCCGGATCGCCGCATCGATCTGCCGCGCTTCGGGTTCGATGAACAGGCTGACCCGGATGCCGGCGTCGCGCAGCCGGGTGACGAACGGGGCGAGGTGGTTGTGCTGACCGGCGGCGTCGAGCCCGCCTTCGGTTGTGCGCTCCTCCCGCCGTTCGGGGACGATGCAGGCGGCGTGCGGGCGGTGGCGCAGCGCGATGGCGAGCATTTCATCGGTCGCCGCCAGTTCGAGGTTGAGCGGCAGATCGGTCGCGGCCATGATCCGTTCGATGTCGGCATCGCGGATATGGCGGCGGTCCTCGCGCAGATGGGCGGTAATCCCGTCCGCGCCGAACGCCGCGACGATTTGCGCGGCGCGCACCGGATCGGGATGGTCGCCGCCGCGCGCATTACGGATGGTTGCGACATGATCGATGTTGACGCCGAGGCGCAGGCGGGGAAGGGCGCTGGTCATGATCCTGTCCGCATCAGGCCGGAACCGTCCGGCTGCCGGGCTTGATCGCCACAGTGGCGGCCAGCTCCGGCGGCAGATCGTCGGGCGCATAAGTCGGGAAATTGAAGGCGATCAGCGATGTGTAGGGCACGCCAAGGTCGACGGTGCCGCCCGATCGATCGACCAGGCTGGCCGCAGCGATGACATCTCCGCCCTCCTGTGCGATCGCCTTCATGGCTTCGCGCGACGAAAGGCCGGTGGTGACGACATCTTCGACCAGCAGGATTTTCGCGCCGGGATCGATGGAAAAACCGCGCCTGAGCTCGAAAGTGCCGGTAGGCCGCTCGACAAAAATGGCGGGTTTGCCGAGCGCGCGGCCCATTTCGTGACCGATGATGACGCCGCCCATCGCCGGTGAGACGACAAGGTCGATCGAGGCGCGCAGGTCACGCGGCAATTTCTGGGCAAGGGCAAAGGCGAGGCGCCCGGCGCGATCGCTGTCCATCAGCACCCGGGCGCACTGCAGATAATGGCTGCTGTGGCGACCCGACGACAACAGGAAGTGGCCGGTCAGCAAGGCATCCGAGCTGCGGAACTCGCCGAGAATCTCGTCTTCGGTCATCGTTTTTATCGTTATCCTCGCCGCGCCGGGACAAAAGGGGTAAAAAGAGGCTGCGGCGAGCCTTAGAGGCGCTTGTGACCTGCGGCAAGCCGGTCTATAGCGCGCCCAATTCAGGGCTTTCGGCTGTGGCTGATCGGCATATGCCCGACGCTAGGGCAGGCTGGTTTCAGCGGCGAAAACAGCCCGGTGATTCGACCATAGGCTTTATGCCGTATCGTGTTTTTGCCAGGATTGTTGCAGTGTTATGCCGATGTTGACCCGCTTTTTTATCGCGCTGCTTTTTGCGGTTACGCCGCTGATCGCCTCGGCCGCTCCGGTTGCCGCTCCCGTCACAACTGCGCCCATTGCGGCCCCGCCTGTTGCCGGGGCGGCTCCCCAAGCGGATGCCGCGGGTGATACGGCTGCTGCCACCGCTGCCGCGCCCGCGTTTGAATATGCAGCGCCCGATGCCAATTTCGGACAGCCTGTCTCGGGCGGCATGGATTTTCAGCCGCAAGTGACGCAAAACGGGCGCTATGCACATTGGCTCAACAATGTCGTCCTTCTGCCGTTGATGGCGGTCGTGTCGTTGTTCGTGCTGGGCCTGATGCTGTGGATCACCACGCGGTATCGCGCGAAGGCCAATCCGGTGCCGTCCAAAACGACGCACAACACGATGATCGAAGTTGTGTGGACGCTGGTTCCGGTGCTGATCCTGGTGGCGATCGCGGTGCCGTCGATCGACCTGCTGGCCAAGCAATATGCACCGCCGCCGCGCGATGCGATAACCATCAAGACGACCGGATACCAATGGTATTGGGGCTATGAATATCCCGACCATGGCATCGGTGAATATGTCTCGAACATGCTGACCCGCGAGCAGGCGGCAGCGACCGGCCAGCCCTACCAGCTCGCCGTCGACAACCGCATGGTCGTGCCGGTCAACCGCACGGTCAAGCTGATCGTCACCGGATCGGACGTCATCCACAGCTGGGCGATGCCGTCTTTGTGGGTCAAGATGGACGCGGTTCCCGGGCGGCTCAACGAGGTGACGTTCAAGGCTGACCGCATCGGCGTTTATTACGGCCAATGTTCCGAACTGTGCGGCGTCAATCACGGATATATGCCGATTGCCGTCGAAGTCGTCAGCGCAGCCGATTTCGCCCGTTGGGTCGCCAGCCGCGGTGGCACGATGCCGGTGCTTGGCGCAGCAGCGACACCGACGCCCAATGTCGGCACTGCAGGAGCCAGCGCGAATTCCGCTGCGCCATCGGTGGCCGTCGAAGCACCTGGCACGGCCCCCGCAGCGACTGCGCCAACCACCGCCGCATCCGCAATTCCAGCGACGCCCGCCGTCGCCGCTCCCCGCTGAAGCCGAGGACTGATTAGATGACAACTATCGCCGCAACCCCAGAGACTTTCCGTGGTCAGGCAGCGCATGCCGACCATGACGAGCATGTTCCCGGCTTTTTCGTCCGGTGGTTCATGTCGACCAATCACAAGGATATCGGCACCCTCTATCTGATCTTCGCCATCGTCGCCGGTATCGTCGGCGGGGCGTTGTCGGGGATGATGCGGCTTGAGCTTGCCGAAGTCGGTATCCAGTATCTGCCGCAATGGTCGAATGCGCTCGGCGGCGCGGGCGATGACACGGCCGGCAAGCATTTCTGGAACGTGATGATTACCGCGCATGGCCTGATCATGGTGTTTTTCATGGTCATGCCGGCGATGATCGGCGGGTTCGGCAACTGGTTCGTTCCGCTGATGATCGGCGCGCCGGACATGGCCTTTCCGCGCATGAACAATGTCAGTTTCTGGCTGACCGTCGTTGCCTTCTTCTCGCTGTTCGGATCGATGTTCGTTCCCGGCGGCACCGGTGGCAATGGCGCAGGCACGGGCTGGACCGTCTATGCGCCGCTTTCCACCAGTGGCTCTGCGGGGCCGGCGGTCGATATGGCGATCTTCGCGCTCCACCTTGCGGGGGCCGCGTCGATTCTCGGTGCAGTCAATTTCATCACCACTATCTTCAACATGCGCGCGCCGGGGATGACCCTGCACAAGATGCCGTTGTTCGTATGGTCGGTGCTGGTCACTGCCTTCCTGCTCCTGCTCGCCCTTCCCGTGCTCGCAGCAGCGATCACCATGCTGCTCGCCGACCGCAACTTCTCGGCCGGATTCTTTGATGCAGCGGCAGGCGGCGATCCGGTGCTCTATCAGCATCTGTTCTGGTTCTTCGGCCACCCCGAGGTTTACATCATGATCCTGCCGGGCTTCGGCATCGTCAGCCAGGTCGTTGCGACCTTCTCGAAAAAGCCGGTATTCGGCTATCTCGGCATGGCCTACGCCATGGTTGCGATCGGCGTCGTCGGCTTTATCGTGTGGGCGCACCACATGTTTACCGTCGGCATGAGCGTGAACCTCAAAATGTATTTCACTGCCGCGACGATGGTGATTGCGGTGCCAACCGGCATCAAGATCTTCAGCTGGCTGGCGACAATGTGGGGCGGCTCGATCAGTTTCAAGACGCCGATGATGTGGGCGCTGGGCTTTATCTTCATGTTCACCGTCGGTGGTGTCACCGGCGTCGTCCTCGCCAACGGCGGTGTCGACCAGAATCTGCACGACACCTATTATGTCGTCGCGCACTTCCATTATGTGTTGTCGCTCGGTGCGGTGTTCGGCCTGTTTGCCGGTTTCTATTACTGGCTGCCCAAAATGTCCGGGCGGATGTATAGCGAGACGTTGGGTCAGCTGCATTTCTGGGTGTTTTTCATCGGCGTGAACGTCATGTTCTTTCCCCAGCATTTCCTGGGTCAGCAGGGCATGCCGCGCCGTTACCCCGACTATGCCGTCGCCTATGAATATTGGCATTACGTGTCGTCGCTGGGCTATGTGATCATGGCCGCCGGGATGGCATTCTTCTTCGTCAACCTTGTCTACACATTGTTCGCCGGCAAAAAGGCCGCCGATAATCCGTGGGGTGAAGGCGCGACGACCCTGGAATGGACATTGACCAGTCCCCCGCCGTTCCATCAGTTCAGCACGTTGCCAAAGATTGCCTGACAAGATGCACAAATCGGCTGCCGCCCGTCAGGGGGTGCGGCGGCCGGTTTCGCGCTTCGCATCGGCACGCACCCTATGACGACACCCTCTGCCCCCGCTGTTCAGCCAGTCATGCTCATGCCTGCCGACTGGCGCGATTTTCTTGCGCTCACCAAGCCGAGAGTGATGAGTCTCGCCATTTTCACCGCGCTGTGCGGGATGCTGGTTGCGCCTGGTGGCATCGATCCCATTCTCGGTTTTACCGCCATTCTCGCCATCGCGCTGGGTGCGGGGGCGAGCGGGGCACTCAATCAATGGTATGAGGTCGACATCGACGCAGCGATGAAGCGCACCGCCGCAAGGCCGCTGCCTGCGGGGCGGATGGACCGGCAGTCAGCGCTGCATTTCGGGGTGGGGCTTGGCATATTCTCTGTGTTGCTGCTCTATTTTGCGACCAACATATTCGCCGCTGTCTTGCTGGCTGGCTCGATCCTTTACTATCTGCTGATCTACACGATCTGGCTCAAGCCGCGGACCCCGCAGAATATCGTCATCGGTGGCGCCGCTGGCGCATTTCCTCCGCTGATCGGCTGGGCGGCTGCAACCGGCGGTCTTGCGCCCCTGCCATGGCTATTGTTCGCGCTGATATTTTTGTGGACCCCGCCGCATTTCTGGGCGCTTTCGCTGTTCATGCGCAGCGATTATGCAGCAGCAGGCATTCCCATGCTGCCGGTGGTAGCAGGCGAACCGGCCACACGACGACAGATTTTTCTCTATACATTGCCGATGGCGGCAGTGGCCGTAGCGCCCTGGCCGCTCGGCTATGTTGGCGCGGTCTATGGCGCAACCGCGATTGTCCTGACCGCGGTTTTTGTCGTGATGGCAGGGCGAGTGGCATTTCGCACGACCGCGCTCGAAGATGCGATGAAGCCGGAACGCCAGTTGTTCGCCTATTCCATCTTCTATCTGTTCACTCTTTTTGCGGCGGTGGTTACCGACCGATGGATCATGTCATGACCGATGCGCCCACGCCGCCATCCACCGACCAGCTGCCGCCGGATTTCGACATGGTCGAATTTCGCCGCCGTCAGAAAATGCGCTCACGCATCATGGGCGCTGCGCTGATCGGCTTGGCCGCCCTGTTTTTCCTCATCACCATAGCAAAGATCAGTCTCGCGACATGACCAGCCTCGCTCAACGCTTCGACCCCAAATTGCGCACCGCCTTGATGGCGGGCGGCCTTGCTGTGGCGATGTGCGGGCTCGGCTTTGCAGCGGTGCCGCTGTACGAAATGTTCTGCCGCGTTACCGGTTTCGGCGGCACGACGATGCGGATCAGCGAGGCGCAGGCCGCGCAAATTCAGACCAGCACCAGGACGATTTCGGTCAGGTTCGATTCGAACGTACGCAATGGCCTGCCGTGGACATTCCATCCCGAACGGCCGACCGAGACGCTGAGCATCGGTGCGCGCGACATGATGATCTTTGTCGCCAAGAATGAGTCGTCCGAGGCAGTCACCGGCACCGCGACGTTCAACGTGACACCTTCCCAGGCTGGTCCCTATTTCAGCAAAATCCAGTGTTTCTGCTTTACCGAACAACGGCTCGAACCGGGGCAGGAAGTGCGCATGCCGGTGGTCTATCTGGTCGATCCGAAGATCCTCGACGACCCCGAAGCGCGTGACATTCAGGAAATCACGCTGTCCTACACCTTCTTCCCGGTGGACTCTCCGGTGGACGGGACCGGAGCGGCCAGTTAAGGGCTTTTCCATTCACTATTGTGGCGGTGCGCACACGCTGTAGCCACCGCAACGAAGCATAGGGGTTTGCCGTCATGGCCGGTGCCAAGAACCATGATTATCATCTCGTCGATCCCAGTGTCTGGCCGATCGTCGGCTCATTTTCCTCGCTGATCATGTTTTTCGGGCTGGTCACCTGGTGGCACCCGGAAAGTTTCGGCCCAATCGGTCCGTGGGTGTTCGGCCTTGGCATCGCAGGTGTGCTGGCGACCTTCTATTTCTGGTGGGCCGATGTCATCCGCGAGGCGCACGCCGGGGAACATACGCCGGTGGTGCAGCTGCATCTGCGCTATGGCATGATCCTGTTCATCGCGTCGGAAGTCATGTTCTTCGTCGGCTGGTTCTGGGCGTGGTTCGATTTCTCGCTGTTCCCCGAGGCCTTGTCGGTTGCCGATGGTGCGGTGACGGTCGGAGAGGTCGCAGCGCAATGGCCGCCTAAGGGTATCGAGGTTATCGACCCGTTTGCGTTTCCATTGCTGAATACATTGATCTTGTTGTGTTCAGGCACGACGGTGACATGGGCACATCACGAACTGATCCACGGCAACCGCGACGGCCTGAAAAAAGGACTGTGGGCTACAATTATTCTCGGTTCGTTGTTCTCCGCGATCCAGGCCTATGAGTATCTTCATGCGCCGTTCGGCTTTGCCGGAACGAATTATGGTGCTGCGTTTTACATGGCGACGGGTTTTCATGGGTTTCATGTCCTGATCGGCACGATCTTTCTCGCTGTGTGTCTGAAACGGACATACAATG
>JANNMK010000187.1:0-11810 GCA_031397785.1 Sphingomonas sp.
CATCGAGGATCACGCGACCGCCAAGTCGCACGGTGATGTCGTTCAGGGAGAGCATGGCGAGGCCGTTAGCACATGTTGCAGCGCAGCACAGCCGATAAAAACAGCCTGCTTGCCAAAGCGCGGATTATGGCAATGATGCAGCAGCAATCCGGGGAGAGAATGATGGACACCGAGAGCCTCGACCGCGCAACTTTCACCGCCATGGATCATGGCAGCCAAGCCGACTGGCAGATCATCGGCGCGCACGCCGCCAGACATTCGCCGGGTGGCGGACGGCGGGTGCTCGATCATCTCAAATTGCTGGCCGACGATTATGGCGGCTTCCCGGTCGACCGCCTCACCCATTGCCTGCAAACCGCTACCCGCGCTCAGCGCGACAGCCGCTCCGACAGCTATGTCGTTATGGCGCTGTTGCACGACATCGGCGACACGCTGGGCGCCTACAATCACCCGGATATCGCCGCCGCCATCCTCAAACCCTTCGTCAGCGAAGAGGAACTGTGGATCTGCGAACAGCATGGCATTTTCCAGGGCTATTATTTCTTCGACTATCTCGGGCTCGACAAGGACATGCGGGAGAAGTTTCGCGGGCATCCCCATTTCGAAGCCTGCGCCGATTTTTGCGCCCGCTACGATCAGACCAGCTTCGACCCCGCCTACGACCACGCCCCGCTCGACCATTTCGAACCGATGGTGATGAAGCTGTTCGAACGCCCGCTGCGCAGCATTTACAAGCGGGACGATCAGCCGACATCGGTCGCCACGGGTGATCTTGCGAACGGGGAATGAGAAATGGCGGTTTGTGCCTTGTTGGTGCTGCCGCATCGATCGCTGCCTGCGTCAGTGTTCCGCTAGAGCCATCAGCTTCAGCCAAGTTTGAATATGCAGGCGCGCTCGATATCGGTGACGGCCGGGGGCGATTCACCGGGCGCGTCGAGCCGATCCGTTTTGCAGCTATACCGTCAGCGGCCGATCTTGATCGGTTGCTCGACGATATTCAGGCAGACGTCATCGAATGGGAATTGTCCTGCGATGTCGATCAGGCAGGCCGATGGTCGCGCTGTGAAATTTTTGTCGCATCCTTGCCCGGCAATGTCGTGCGTGACGCCCTGTTGCTTTTCTCTCGTCGGCTGACGCCCATTCGGGCGCCCGGCGCTACGGGCAGACCGGTTGCCCTGCGACAGCTCGGATTGCGTGTCAGCCGGACCAGAGAGCGCCGCGACAATGCCGAGTGTTTTGCCGGGCTGCTGTGCCATCCCGCGATGTTGCGCTCGGCCGGACAAGTGAAATTCATGCGCGACCCTGTTGCGCCTGCGGGCGCAGACAGCTTCTGGATGTATCGCGCCTGGGGTGCGACTGTCTCGCCGAGTATCGATCGCCGACAAGCCGCTGCAACGCTTGATCGATCAGGCGAAAACGCGCTCGAATTTGCAATCGTGTGCAATGTCTCAGCCCCGAATGCCCGCTTGGACGATTGTGCCATTTTCGGCATCCAGCCAGACACCCCCGCAACCCGCACTGCGGTGCTCGATCTTTTTGTCGGTCGATCGGCGGCGCTGTCGCTCGAAGCGCGTGGCGAACCAGTCGACTGGTTTCGCGGTGAATTCCGTCTTACACGACCTGGTGTGCAGGAGGTTTCCGGCCCGCCATGTATAACCAGATGGTCCTGCCCACCCGGCGCGATGACAGCGCCGCCGCCGCCGCCAAGCAACAGATGATAATCGAGCGGAGAATAGCAACAGGGTTCATCAGCCAGCTATGCAGCGGGCGCTCCCGGTAGGCGAAAACATATCCGATGCCTAACTATCGGCCAACTGCGTCGCTTATTCTTTGCCCTTGCCGTCCCGCGCGATTTCGCCCTGGCCGACCATTTTACCGGCTGCATCCATTGCGGTCACCAGCCAGCTCTGCCGGGCCCGTTGCAGGGCGACGTCGAACACCAGCTTGCCCGACTTTGCAGCCGCAGCCTTGATGTCGGGCCGATCGGCCAGCGCCTTGATCGCTTCCTCGCGGGTCAACGGTTTTACCGGCTGCGCGCTGGCTGGCGGCGGCTGTTCCGCTGTGGCCTCGCTCTGGGCTGCCGCAGCCGGCTTGCTCGCCGTCGCTGCCTGATCCGCGCCAAAGGCGACAAAGCGCATCGTCACGGTCGACAGCGTAGCCGCGTCGATTGCCCCCTTACTCACCGCATCGCCAGCGATGGTCGCAACCCTGATCTTGCCGCCGCTATGATCGACCGCCACTTTCAGTTCCAGCGTCGCCTCGCTCATCGCAAATCGCGTCGTCGGGATCGCCGATCCCGCAGTCAATTGTCCCTGCGCTGCACCCAGCGACGCACCGATCGACGCCATCAGTTCTTCCAGATCGGCCTCGTTCATGGCCTGCCATCCTGCTGGCTGCGGCGTACCGGGTTGATCCGCAACGGCGACGGCACCGGAACCAGCTTGGCGGTGAATTTCGATGTCGCTTTGACATCGCGGCTGAACTGCCGGTCGGTCGTCACTTCGCGCGTCGATGTGAACAATGCGGTGCGTTTTTCCTTGGTTTTTTCATCGACGGTTTCGCTGATGCGGACATCCATCACCAGTTCGACGCTGGCTTCGGCAAACTGGTAGAATGTCGGCAATATGCCAATGTCCAGCAACGATACGGTCTGCGGCTTGCCATTGGCATAGCTGATGCTGCCGTCGGCTGCGATGGTCTCGACGATCTCGGGGATGATCTCGATCTTGCTGCCCGCCAGTTCACGGACCATTTCCGCCGATGCGCGGTCCAGCGCGACCTGAGCGTCGGCAACGCCTTCGCCCAGCATCCGGACCATGTCGGCAAAGCTGACTTCCGCCACCTCGACCCGCGGTTGTTCCGCCGCGATGATCGGCGGCCGGAACGAACGGCCTATGAACGGTGGTTTGCTTGCCATATCGGATCATCCCCTCGAACGGTGATGGGCATGGTGCCCGGTTATGGAGCGGGCGGGCGGTTATCGACAATCTCGAAGCGCGGTTGCAACAGCGGCGGCGGCGGCACCGGCACCATGCGGGTGATCAGGCGGCTGGTGCCATGCACTTCTCTGCCGAATTTGCGGTTGTGCGACACTTCGGCCTTGATCGATGCGCTGAAAATCTTGAACTTCAACCCGAATTCGCTCTCCACCTTGACGCTGGTTTCGCGCGACGATGTCGTCTTGATGTCCATCGACACCTCGATCGTCGCTTCGGCGAACTGGTAGAATGTCGGCAACAGGCCGATCTGGATCAGCGACATTTCGACAGGGTCGGGCGATGAAAAGCTGACATCGCCGTTGGCCGCGATCGTCTGGGTAATCGCCGGGACGATTTCGATGGTTTCCGTCGCCAGCGCTTGCGCGGTGGCGATCGAGTTCAGGTCCAGCGCCTTTTGCGCCTCGGCGATGCCGACGGCGAGTCGGGCCACCATATCGGGAAGCGGCACGTCGAGCAGTTCTTGTCCTACACTTGGCATCATCTCTCTCCTGTTTGGCTTGGGTGCGACCAGGATGTTTTGGTTGGCTTAGCCGTCAGCGTTTCGCGCCGATGGCAGGGTGTTTCCGGTAATCTGTGCAAAAGCGGAGAGCCGCGCGCGATCGACATTGACGGGGCCGGCGTGGCGCACCGACGGGTGCTGCCGCAATGTGCCCAGGCGATTGAGTTCGATCAGCGCCAGCACCCGGCCGTTGCCGAGCCCGCTTACCGCTTTGCCATCGACTGCGGCTATCGCGTGCAGCGGCGTCGTCGCACCGACCACCAGGCACAGCGCAATGCTGTCGCCGACCCGGGTTTCGATCCGCGCGCCAAACCGTTCCGCCATCGATGGCGGCTGCCCTGGTTCCGCGCGCCCCCGTTCGGCGCAATTGTCGCTGTTCATGGCCTGCTGGTCGGTCAACTGATGCCCATCCTCGTCGCGAGTGAGTGCGATGACGGACGATAGCGCGCTGCACGCATGTTTCGCGTGACCGGCATCACGACGGCAACGAAATGATCGCCGCGCTGCCGACGCGCTCAGCCGCCGATACGATGCTCGCTCTTCACCCGGCGCACAGTGCGGCTCGACGCGCGCATGACGATGCTTTCGGTGGTGGTGATGCCGCCGCGCTTGCGCTTTACACCGGCCAGCAACGATCCGTCGGTCACGCCGGTCGCGGCAAAGATCACATCGCCCTTGGCCAGCTCGTCGAGGTCGTAGATCTTGTCGAGATCGGCGATGCCCCATTTGCGCGCGCGGGCCCGCTCGTCGTCGTTGCGGAACACCAGCCGCCCCTTGAACTGCCCGCCGACACAGCGCAGCGCCGCTGCCGCCAGCACCCCTTCGGGCGCGCCGCCGGTGCCCATATACAGATCGATTGTCGTATCGGGATCGGTGGTGGCGATCACGCCCGCGACATCGCCGTCGGGGATCAGCATGATGCCGCAGCCCAGCGCGCGCAGCTTGGCGATCAGCTCTTCATGCCGCACCCGGTCGAGCACGCATACGATGATGTCGGCAGGCGCAACGCCCTTGGCTGCCGCGACATTGCGGACATTGTCCTCGACACTGGCGTCAAGGTCGATCACCCCGTCGGGATAGCCCGGCCCGACCGCGATCTTGTCCATATAGACATCGGGTGCGTTGAGCAGGCCGCCCTGTTCGGCGATGGCCAGCACGGCGAGCGCGTTCGGCCCGGCCTTGGCGGTGATCGTCGTCCCTTCCAGCGGGTCGAGCGCGATGTCGATCTTTGGTCCCTTGTCGGGCGCACTGCCGACCCGCTCGCCGATATACAGCATCGGCGCCTCGTCGCGCTCGCCCTCGCCGATCACCACGGTGCCGTCCATATAGAGCTCGTTGAGCGCCGCGCGCATCGCCTCGACAGCGGCGGCATCAGCGGCCTTTTCATCGCCGCGCCCGATCAGCGCCGATGCCGCGATCGCCGCCGCTTCGGTCACCCGGACCATCTCGAGCACCAGCACGCGGTCGAGGATCTGGCTTGCACTGGTGGTCATGTTCGGGGAATATCCTGTTGCTGGCAGTGAAGGCTCTTCGGGTCGTCGCGGCGCTTAGGCGAGGGAGCTTGGCTTGTCGAGAAAGTTGCCGCTGCTGCTCGCGCTGCTTGCCGCTTTGCCCGGCGCTCCGGCCCGGGCTGCCACGCCGGTCATCCGCGATATCCCCGTCGCTGCGCCCGCCCCGCCCGATGCGATGGCGCTCGCCCGCCGGTTCGCCGCGCGCCGCACCCGCAGCGATTGCATCGCCGAAGCATTGGAGAGCGCGGATATCATCGTTTGCGCGCCGCTGCGGGATCAGGCGCTGCCTCTACCCGAACTCTACGGCCCGGTGCCGGGGTCGACCGATGGCGCGGCGGTCGATCCCTACGGCGTGCCTTGCGGTGCATCGCTGTCCAACAATTGTTACACCGGCCTCGATCTCATCGCTTCGGCAGGCGCGGTCATCGGCATGATCAGCCTGCTGATCGATCCCGACCAGAATCTCGGCGAAGGCACCGCCATCCCCGAACGGTTCCGCGGCGCCAATCGTTAGAGCGCCAGGATCGGCATCACCATCGGCCGCCCGAGCAGGTGCGGGGATGCCGCCAGCCGGTCCGCCGCCGCCTGCACCGCGCTGGCTGCGCACTCGTGGGTCACCATCGCGATCAGCGCCGCACCATCCTGCGTGCCGCGCTGGATGAAGCTTTCGACCGACACGCCGGAATCGCGCATCGCGATGGCGATTTCGGCCAGCACCCCGGTGCGGTCCTCGACCATCAGGCGGACATAGCTTTTGCCATGCCGCGCACCGGGGTCGGCAGGCACCGAAATTTCAAGCTGATCGACCGGCATCGCGAACGCCGGGCCATATTCGTCGCGTGCCACATCGATGATATCGGCCACCACCGCGCTCGCCGTCGGCCCGTCGCCAGCGCCCGCGCCTTCGAAAAACAGCCGCCCGACGAAATTGCCCTCGGCGACCACCGCGTTGAGCGATCCGGGCACATAGCCCAGCGGATGGTCCTCATGCACCAGGCAGGGCTGCACGCTTTGCGACATGCTGCCGCTTCCCGCGCCATCATGCTGTTCGGCCATGCCGATCAGGCGGACGCGATAGCCCAGCGCCTCGGCCTCGCGGATATCGGCGGGCAGGATATCGCGGATGCCGCTCGTCGCCACCGCTGCGAAATCGAGCCTCGTGCCAAAACACATGGCGGCCAGGATCGACAATTTATGCGCCGCATCCACGCCGTCGATATCGAAACCCGGGTCGGCTTCGGCAAAACCCCTGGCCTGCGCCTCGGTCAGCACATCGGCAAAATCCCGGCCGCTGCCGTCTTTCAGGCTGGCTTCCATCCGGGTCAGGATGAAATTGCAGGTGCCGTTCAATATGCCATAGACTTTGGCGATGTGATTGGCCGAAGCCCCCTCGCGCAATGCCTTGATGACCGGGATGCCGCCCGCCACGGCGGCTTCGAATTTCAGCGGTATGTCGGCGGCATCGGCAATCCGCGCCAGCTCCATGCCATGATGCGCGATCATCGCCTTGTTCGCGGTGATCAGCGCCTTGCCGCTTCTCAGCGTATTGCGCGCGCAGGTCAGCGCGGGACCATCTGATCCTCCGACCAGCTCGACCACCGCATCGACATCGTCGAGCGCGGCCAGATCGTCCATATCATCTTCCCAGCGATAGGGCGAAAGGTCGATACCGCGCGCCTTTTGCCGGTTGCGCGCCGATACCGCGACCACGTCGATCCGCCGCCCGGCCCGCCTCGCGATCAGTTCGGCATTGGCCTCCAGCAACCGGATCACCCCGATGCCGACGGTGCCAAGCCCGGCCACCGCGATACGCAGCGGGCCACGCGGGGTCTTGGCAACTGGGGCAGGGCTCATCACAATACCTTATCGGGCTGATCGGGCTGATCGGGCTGATCGGGTTGACCGGGTGGGCCGCCCCTTAACCGCTCGTCCGGCCCAAGTCATCCGTTCCGCTTGGCCGGCGTCTCGCCCTCTCGGCGCGGCGGCCTGTCACCGCCGGCTGTCAACGCGGCGCCCTGTCTACGCGGTTCCCTGTCAACGCGGCGGTGCAGCCACCGGCACGGGCGGCGCGCTGCGGTCGCATAGTCCCAGGCTCGCGACGACAAAGGCATAATCCTCGGCCGCAATCCGTGCAGCACCGCTGTCCAGCCCGGCCAGCGCCGCATCGGGCAATCGCGCTGGCAGGCCGCAGGCCAGCCGATACCAGCCAAGCGTGAGCCGCGCCGGGGCGGCGGCCGATTCATCGACGATCTCGCCGAACGCCGCTGCCCAGCGCGGCCGCTCGCCGGGACGGCGCAATATGGTCAGCGATACCGGCTGGCCGGCCGGCGTGCTCAGGAATATCTGCGTCTCGCCTTCGCCGGCGATTGTGCCCGCCACGTGAAAGGCCTGCGTCACGCCGCCGATTGCGGGCGGCACCGTCCCGGCCGCGAGCTCGGCGGCAATCGCGCGGGCGGTCGCATCGCGCCCTGCATCCCAGGCCAGCTGCGCTCCGGGCGACACCAGCTGCAACCGGTTGTTGATCGCCACCGGCCGCGCGAACAGCAGCACCCGTTGCCGCGACAGGCGCGGCGCCTTGCCATTGGGCAGGCGCGGCTGATCGACCAGATAGGCGATCCGGCTCGCCACCGGGTCGCGGCCATAGATCACCGTGTTGACCTCCGCCTCGACATACATGCGGATCAGCTGCGGCGGCACCGATGGCGCGCTCGTCGGCGGCACCGGCGTTGCACGGCGGATGCGGGCATCGACGATTGTCGCCGAATCGACCGCGAAATCGGCGACATCGGCATAGCTCGACGGCGGAATCGTCGCCGTGGTCACCGTTCGATTCCCCGTTTGTGCCGCCGACGCTGCGGCAAGGCTGGCGGCGACGGCGATGGTCAGCCTTGTCATAATCGGGGCAAAGCAATGGCGGCTCATGACAAAACTCCAGCAAAACTGCGGCATCGATAGGCGATTCGGGGCATGTAACAAGCGTCGGATTTACCCGCGATAAATGGTTTGCGCCCGCTGGCCCTGCGCGATAGTTACCGAAGCCGGAGCAAAGGCAAGAGAGCAGCGGCCCATCCGGCCCACGGTTTGACGCAAAATTGCGCGGACTGGCGGGCACCGAAACGGAGGGACTATGCCGGGTCACAACGATATGCCTGCTAATTGAGGAGCTTTGTTGCTGGATGGCTTACGGTGATACAGTCGATCCAAAAAGTCGCGTAATCTCCCTCGTTCTCGTCGGGCTGATTACCTTCTTGTTTGGCTATATGCTGGTGACCGGCCTGGCGATCGATATCGCTAAAAAGGTCGTCGCCAAGCTGGACGTTGTCGATGTAGAGGAACCACCGCCACCGGAGGAACCGCCGCCACCGCCGCCGCCGGACAATGTCCTGCCGCCGCCGCCGCCGGTTGTCGTT
This sequence comes from Sphingomonas sp., assembly GCA_031397785.1. Taxonomy (GTDB): domain Bacteria; phylum Pseudomonadota; class Alphaproteobacteria; order Sphingomonadales; family Sphingomonadaceae; genus Sphingopyxis. The sequence goes on from JANNMK010000187.1 coordinate 8,420, forward strand.
CCGAAGTCGATTTTTCCGCCAGTGTCGACGCCGAACGTCATTCGCGACACGACGCCGACGCCGCCTCCGCCGCAACCGCCCGCACCGATCATCAACCCGCCTGCGCCGCCTGCCGCACCGGCGACGCCCGATCGTTCGCGCGCCGTCCGTCCGCGTGGCCGCGATGCGGAATGGGTGACGACCGACGATTATCCGTCGTCGTCGCTGCGTGAAGAGGCAGAAGGCATCACGGCGACCCGGCTTGCGGTCGGCGCGGATGGCCGGGTGACCAACTGCGAGGTTACCGGGTCGAGCGGCAACAGCGCACTCGATCAGGCTGCATGCCGCAATCTCCTGCGGCGTGCGCGCTTCGAACCCGCGCTCGATCGTGACGGCAATCCTGTTCCGTCGACTTTTCCGAAACGTGTCCGCTGGCAATTGCCGGAAAACTGACCGGTATAGCAATTCAACCAATCGGGTTCCGACTGGAAGCGATACCCGAACCCAAGTATCTGAGAGGGAAGCACTATCATGATCATCAATCTCTATGCAGCAGCAGGCGGCGCCGCCGCTGCCGAACAGTTCGGCTTCATGGCCGCCATGCGTCAGGGCGGCCCCGTCGCCTGGTCGACCTTTGGCATCATGGTCATCATGTTCATCGGCACGCTCTACATCCTGTTCACGAAATTGTTCGAGCAGAACAAGATCATGAAGCAGGGCCGCGACATGCAATCGACCTTCTGGCGCGCGCCGACGCTTGCCGAAGGTGCGGCAAAGCTCGACAAGAACAGCGCCTATCGCCAGATCGTCGACGATGCGCTGCGCGCCCAGGCCGACTACACCAAATTGTCCGATCCGGTCGAAGCGCATGACTGGATGCACGGCACCACGCAGCGCGCACAGAGCCACATCATCTCGGTGCTGTCCGGCGGCCTCTCGTTCCTCGCCACTGTCGGTTCGACCGCGCCGTTCGTCGGCTTGTTCGGCACCGTCTGGGGCATTTTGAACGCGCTCATCAAGATTGGCCAGTCGGGCGATCCCTCGATCAGCGCCGTCGCCGGCCCGGTCGGTGAAGCGCTCATCATGACCGCCATCGGCCTCGTCGTCGCGGTGCCTGCCGTGATGGCCTACAACTGGCTCCAGGCCCGCAACAAGGCCATCGGCCGCGACCTCGGCATCTTCGCCAACGACGTGCTGGGCAACATCATGTCGAACGGTCAGGTCCGTCCGGCGGTTGCCGCCACGGCATCGGCGCGTCCGGCAGCTCCGGTCGCCCGTCCTGCCGTTGCAACGGCACCAAAGGCCTGAACACGTCAATGAACCCGGTGGGCGCTGCCGATCGATCGCTGCTGCGATCTGTCGGGCCCGCCCACCGGCTTCAGGCAATTCCCCGGCAGCCCTCGGGCGAAGACCGGACATGGTAGACAGGATGCAACAGCATGGCGATTAGCATGGGTCCCTCGGATGGGGGCGCACCAGAGGCAATGTCGGAAATCAACACCACGCCGCTCGTCGACGTGATGCTGGTTCTTCTGATCATCTTCCTCATCACCATTCCGGTGGCGCTCGAAACGGTCGAACTGACCCTTCCGGAGACCGTATCGGAGCCGACGACGACCAAGAAGGACAATGTCCAGCTATGGATTCGCGGTGTCGACGGGCGGTGCGAAGTCTATTGGGGCAACACCCCCGTCGACTCGGTCGAAATGCTCGATCGCGCCCAGACCAAGCTCGAACGGCTGGTCGCCGACATCGGCGGAGTCGAGAATATCACCGAGGATAATTTCCCCGAAGTGCACATCCGCGGTGACGTCAACACACCGTACCGCTGCATCGGCGGCGCGATCTACACCATGCAGTTCGCGGGCTTCCAGAAGGTCGGCTTCATCTCCGAACCAAAGGTCGGCTCGGCGATCGCACCGCGTCTCTGACGCTGCGAACAGGCTAGAAGAAAGGATACCCTCATGGCTATCAGCATGGGCACCGGAGAATCCGACGCACCAATGGGTGACATGAACACGACGCCGTTGATCGACGTCATGCTCGTGCTGCTCATCATGTTCATCATCACCCTGCCGATCCAGTCGCACGCGGTGAAGATTGATCTGCCGGTCGACAGCCCGCCCACCGACGCGCCCGATCCGGTAAAGAATAAAATCTACATCAGCCCCGAAGGCGTGGTGTTGTGGAATGGCGCACCGGTCAACACCACGATGCTGGCAGCCAATCTGGAACAGACCAAATTGCTCCAGCCCGCACCCGAACTCCAGTTCGAACCCGATCCGAACGCACGCTACGCAATCGTTGACCAGGTGCTGGCGACGATCAAGCGCTCGCAGGTCCCAGGGCTCGGCTTCGTCGGCAACGAACGTTACGCCCGCGAATTCTGATCGCTGCGGCACGGCAATATCGAACGGGGCCGCGACACTGTCGCGGCCCCGTTTGCCGTCTATAGTCCCACCATAACCCGATCCGCTGCAGGAGCCTGACCCATGAAAATCGCCATGATCGGCACCGGCTATGTCGGCCTCGTCTCGGGAACCTGCTTCGCCGATTTCGGCCATGATGTCGTCTGCGTCGACAAGGATCAGACAAAGATCGATGCGCTGCTCGCCGGGCGGATGCCGATTTACGAACCGGGCCTCGAAGGGCTTGTCGCCACCAACGTCGCCTCGGGCCGGTTGAGCTTCACGCTCGACCTCGCAAGCGGGATCGCCGGGGCCGACGCCATCTTCATCGCGGTCGGCACCCCGTCGCGGCGCGGCGATGGCCATGCCGACCTCACCTACGTCTACGCAGCGGCGCAGGAAATCGGCGAAGCGCTGACCGGCGACTGTGTCGTCGTCACCAAATCGACCGTCCCGGTCGGCACCGGGGATGAGGTCGAACGGATCATCGCGGACCATTCGGGCGGCAAGCATGTCCCCGTCGTCTCCAACCCCGAATTCCTGCGCGAAGGCGCGGCGATCGGCGATTTCAAGCGCCCCGACCGCATCGTCATCGGTACGTCGGACGACCATGCCCGCTCGGTGATGCGCGAAATCTACCGGCCCCTGTTCCTCAACGAAGCGCCGATCCTGTTCACCGAACGGCGCACTGCCGAACTCACCAAATATGCCGCCAATGCCTTTCTCGCGACCAAGATCACCTTCATCAACGAAATCGCCGATCTGTGCGAAAGCGTCGGTGCCAATGTGCAGGATGTCGCGCGCGGCATCGGCCTCGACAACCGCATCGGCCCCAAATTCCTCAACGCCGGGCCGGGCTACGGCGGCAGCTGCTTTCCCAAGGACACGCTGGCCCTGCTGAAGACCGCGCAGGACAATGGCGTGCCCCAACGGCTGGTCGAAGCGGTGGTCAGCGTCAACGACAACCGCAAGCGCGCCATGGGCCGCAAGGTCGTCGCCGCACT
>JANNMK010000202.1:0-5845 GCA_031397785.1 Sphingomonas sp.
CGGCAGGATCGCCCTCCACCGCTTGAAACGCCGGACCCAGCAGTGCGGGCATCAGCGGGTCCGGCCGATATTGCGCAACGCCCGGGGCGGAGCCGTCAGGTAGCAAGGGCGGAGTGGTGACGATCGTGATGCCGCGATCGCGTGCGACTTCTTCGAGCCCTGCGCCGTCGTTCAGTGCCTCCTGGGCACTATTGTAAAGGTCGTCGAGTGCCTCGCGACGTTTGCGTTGGCCCAATGTAGCCTTAATTTCCGGTGTGGCTGAGGCAAGAGTTCGGGCTGGAGTGCGTTCGAGGTCGCTGACGGAGACAATTATGAAACCGAGTGGCACCTGAAGCGGACCGACGATGCCGCCTTGCGTCGCCGCAAATGCGGCATCAGCAACCGCCGCGCTGGTGCCAGCGGCATAGGCGGCTTTGTCGTTTTGGGTGATCGTTGCAGCCTGAAGCCCTGCCGCGGCAGCAGCGGCCTGTAGTGTCGAACCGCCTCTGGCCGCAACCGCAATACGATCGGCAATTGCGCGGGAGTTGGCGATGACTTGTGTGAAGCTGCGGGTTTCGCGTGCTGCATAGGTTGAAGTATTGGCGCGATATTCGCTTTCTATTTCTGCAGGTGTGACTGCAGGTGCGGCGCGCACCGCGTTACTGTCAAGGATGGCGTAGCGGATGGCGCGACGTTCCGGCACCGAATAGCGGGCGCGCTGGGCTGTAAAATAAGCGTCAAGCTGTGCGCCGGTTGGCGCGGTTGCGGGGGCAAAGCGCGAGGCCGGAATGAAGCTAGCCTGCCCAATGCGCTGTTCGAGCAATAGTGAGGCATAAGGCAAGGTCACGCCGCGTGGAATTGCAGTGATCTGGCCGACAGGCGCCAGCAACTGCCGGACGAGTGCGCGACCGGCAATTTCTTCGCGCAAGTCGCGTGCGTTGCGACCCTGCTGCGCCAGCCGCGCTTCGAACGTCGCCTGATCGAAGCTGCCGCCGATGCCAGCAAATGCAGGATCGCGCGCAATGATAGCATCGACCGCGCCCGGCGCGATGCCGAGGCCGTGTTCAAGGGCATATTGTTCGAGCGCTGCAATGTCCGTCATACCCTTCACCATCCGGTCAAGGCCACCGTCGGAGACAAATTGCTGCATGGTAAGGCCAGGCCGCTGTTGTTGTGCGCGGCCATATTCAGCCTGAAGCCGCTGGCGCAGATCGTTGATCGTGATCGACCTGTCCCCGACCCGGGCGACATTGCCGCTGCCGACACCACTGCCGCCGAAGCCCATGTTCGACACATCGCTGAGCGCGAACGACAAGCCGATGAATACGAGAAACAACAGTGCGACCAGCGCACCGATTTTCGAGGTTATGAGGCGGCGGATGGTCGTGATCATAAAGGGGCGGGCCGGTTTCCTGCTGGGGCCGTCAGCCGACAGGCGGCCGGCGGCGACGCGACGCTTTAGGCAAGCGTCGTCCGACCATCAAGCCCTGCCGCCAATTGCCGACCATTGAGCGTAGCGAGCAGCGAGGTTAGGGGATGGACAGGTGCAATCGAGGATCGGGCGGATGCGGCGCAGCTATATTGTCGGCAACTGGAAAATGAACGGTACTGCGGTCGACTTGGCAGAAGCACGGGCGATTGCGGCTGTTGCGGCCGCCAATCCCGAGGTCGATGTGGCGATTTGCCCGCCGACGACCCTGATTGCGGCAATGGTTGGCGCAGCGCCGATGCTGGTGGTTGGCGGGCAGGATTGTCACGCAGCGGCGTCCGGTGCCTTTACCGGAAGTGTGTCAGCCGGGATGCTGGTTGATGCCGGAGCGAAGCTAGTGATCGTCGGTCACAGCGAGCGCCGGGACGGATGCGGCGAAACCAGCGCGATGGTCAAAGCCAAGGTCGATGCGGCGCTTGGCGTTGGGTTAGGCGTGATATTGTGCGTCGGCGAACCGCTCTTGGTGCGCGAGGTGGGCGGAGCCGAGGAATTTGTGCTCGACCAGGTTGCAGCATCCTTGCCCTATGCGTTGCTGGCCGACCCGTCACGGGTAGCGATTGCCTACGAACCGATTTGGGCGATCGGCAAAGGGCTAACGCCCGGCATTGCCGATATTGCGGCGATGCACCGTGCCATCAGGCGTGCGCTGGGCGATGCGGGAGAGGTGATGGCGATCCTCTACGGCGGGTCGGTGAACGGCGAGAATGCCGGAGAGATACTGTCGCTCGAGGATGTCGACGGTGCACTGGTCGGCGGGGCGAGCCTGACCGCCGCAAAATTCGCGCCTATTGTCGAGGCCGCTTCAAATGGGAACGCAAAGGATAGGCTACTGACCTGATGAAGCCCAAGGTTGATTGCACCCGCTCTAGCGCCTATGTGCGCCGCCAACCGGCTGCGATGCGGCCCCCTCACCCACTGACAGGTCGCCCGTTTCCATGCAGTCCACCTTTACTTTTTTGCTCGTCGTCCAGGCAATAATCGCCACCGGGCTTATCGTCGTCATCCTGATGCAAAAATCCGAAGGCGGCGGGCTCGGCGTCGGTGGCAGTCCGGCTGGATTTCTGTCGGCGCGCGGCGCAGCGGATTTTCTGTCGCGAGCGACGGCAATTCTGGCGGCATTGTTCGTCCTGCTCAGCGTCGTGCTCGCAGTGCTGGCCTCGGTCAATCATTCGGCCAGCCAGATCGACGTCGATGCCGCCAGCAAGCTCAACCTCCCGCCGGTCGTCGGGACGGCATTGCCGTCCGCCCCTGTTCCAGGTAGCACGGGTGCTCCGTTGGCGGGCGGCAGCGATCGTCCTGCGACGACAACCTTTGCGCCGTTACCGGCCCAGCCAGCCGAAAAGGGTGTCCCGCTTCAACAGTGAGCGCTGACGACGAGTTTCAGCTACGTTGCCTACCCAGTCGGTCGCATATCTTTATTTCACCATTAATTTCAAAATCTTGTGATTTTCGTGAGCGAACATCGCTTGCATCGAATCGCAATAGCGCGATAGGCGCATCCTCCCATGACGCGGTATATTTTCATCACCGGCGGCGTGGTTTCCTCGCTCGGCAAAGGTCTTATGGCGGCAAGCCTCGCGGCCTTGCTGCAAGCTCGCGGTTATCGCGTGCGGATCAGGAAATTCGACCCTTATCTCAACGTCGACCCGGGCACGATGTCGCCCTATCAGCATGGCGAAGTTTACGTCACTGACGATGGCGCGGAGACCGACCTCGATCTTGGCCATTATGAGCGATTTACGGGTGTATCGGCGCGACAATCGGACAATGTGACGTCTGGCCGAATATATCAAGGGATCATCGCGCGGGAGCGGCGCGGCGATTATCTTGGTGCGACGGTGCAAGTGATTCCGCATGTCACCGATGCGATAAAGGCTTTCGCTGTGGCCGAAACGGGCGACTTGGATTTCGTGCTGTGCGAAATCGGCGGAACGGTCGGTGATATCGAATCGCTGCCGTTCATCGAGGCGATCCGGCAGTTGCGCAACGACCTCGGCCGCGACCGGACGGTGTCGGTGCATGTGACGCTGGTGCCTTATATTGCCGCAGCAGGCGAGCTGAAGACCAAGCCAACCCAGCATAGCGTGCGTGAATTGGCCGCGCTGGGCGTGCAACCCGATATACTGCTGTGCCGGTGCGAAAAACCGCTGCCAGAAAGCGAGCGCGCAAAAATCGCGCAATTCTGCAATGTCCGCAAGGAAGCGGTTATTCCCGCGCTGGACGCCGCAAGCATTTACGCCGTGCCATTACAGTATCATGGCGAGGGACTCGACGCCGAAGTGCTGCGGGCGTTCGGTATCAGCGACGCCCCAGAGCCCGAGCTGTCGCGCTGGTTAGATATCATGGACCGGTCGCAGAACCCCGAGGGCGAGGTGACGATTGGCGTAGTCGGCAAATATGTGGCTCTGCCCGATGCCTATAAATCGCTGTCCGAAGCACTAATCCACGGCGGCATGGCCAACCGGGTCAAGGTCAATGTCCGATGGATCGATGCCGAATTGTTCGAGAACGACGATGCCGACCTCGCCGGGCGGCTCGAGCCATTGCACGGCATTTTGGTCCCCGGCGGCTTCGGTGAGCGTGGTAGTGAAGGAAAGATTGCCGCGGTCGAATTTGCCCGCACGCGGGAAGTGCCGTTTTTCGGGATATGCCTTGGCATGCAGATGGCGTGCATCGAAGGCGCACGGAATACTGCAGGGATTGCAGGCGCGACGAGCAGCGAATTCAGCGATGGCGGCGAACCGGTTGTCGGCATCATCACCGAATGGATGGGTGCCGAGGGACTTGAAACCCGTGCGGCAGACGGCGATCTTGGCGGAACGATGCGGCTAGGGGCCTATCCTGCACAACTTTCGCCCAACAGTCATGTTGCCAGCCTTTATGACGCAACCTCGATCAGTGAGCGTCATCGTCACCGTTATGAGGTGAACGCGCATTATCGCGACGCACGGGAAAAAGGCGGGCTGGTGTTTTCCGGTATGTCGCCCGATGGCTTGCTGCCCGAGATTGTCGAGCGGCCGGATCATCCATGGTTCATTGGCGTGCAATTTCACCCCGAGCTTAAATCCCGGCCATTTGACCCGCACCCCCTGTTTGCCGGCTTCATTGAAGCGGCTGTCAAGCAAAGCCGGTTGGTCTGACGCCCGCGATTGCGATGCTTGTAAGCTCCGTCGATTTGCAGCATTCTTGCTCGATCGATGACAAGGCGGGGGTGCTGGCGATGAAGGGGTCCGAACTCAGTGATCTGCTAGCGGCAGGCAGCCTGTTTTCGGGCGCAACCGCCGATCAACTCGATGCGATTGCAGCGCGCGCGACTTCCCGGACTTTCGAACGAGGCGCGGCGATCATCCACCAGGGCGATCCGGGCGAGTGCCTTTATATTCTGACCAGCGGGGTAGCGCGCGTGTCCATCATCGCCGCGAACGGACGGGAGATCACGCTCGACTTCCTCGAGAAGGGCGCGGTGATCGGCGAAATTGCGGTGCTCGACGGACTCGACCGCACTGCCACCGTTACCGCGATCGAACCAGTAACAGCGATGCGGCTCGACCGGGCAGCGATCCGCGAGACGATTTTCGAGCGGCCAGATTTTGCCTGGCAACTTCTCGGGCAGATGGCGCGGCGGCTGCGGCAAGCAAACACGACGATCGAGGGCGACCGCGCCTATGCGTCCGGGCCGCGGCTGGCGCGCAGTTTGGTCCGGCTGATGGCGACCGGGCCCGACGGAACCCGGCTGCGCCACCAGCTCAATCAGACCGACCTGGCCCATTTTGCCGGCATGAGCCGCGAGCAGATTAACCGACAATTGTCGGTGTGGGCCGAAAGCGGCATCGTGGCTCGCGACCATGGCCAAGTGGTCATAATCGACCCCGATCTGCTGATGGAAATCGCTGAATCGGGTGAATAACCTCGATCTGAAGATTGCGCATTCCCCGGCGGCGAACCGCCGGGGCGCACCAAAATTAATCAGGCGGCTTTGCGATCCTGATCGCGTTCATTGCCGCCATGGGGTTGTGTGTCGGGCTGTATATCAATTGCCCGCGATTGACCGCCGCCGATGGCAATTTTCTGAGGCTTGAGAGCCTCGGGAATTTCACGCACGAGTTCGATGGTCAGCAGGCCATCGGCCAGATCGGCGACAGTGACCCGGACGAAATCGGCGAGATCGAAGCGGCGCTCGAAGCTGCGCGTGCCGATGCCGAGGTGGACGAACCGACTGCGATCGCTGGTTTCGAGATCGGCTTTCTTGCCTTTGACCGTCAAGGCGTTCTGCTGGGCGACGATGTCGATTTCCTCAGCCTTGAAGCCGGCAACGGCAACGGTGATGCGGAAGCTGTTGGCATCGATCCGCTCGATGTTGAACGGCGGATAGTTGTC
>JANNMK010000217.1:0-3652 GCA_031397785.1 Sphingomonas sp.
GAATCGAACGTCACGCCCTTGCCGACAATGGCGATGCAGGGATGGTCTTCGCGGCCCCACAGAATTTCGATCAGCCGCGGGGCGCGATCACGCGGCGCGGCGCGGCCGACCGCATGGATCATCGGATAACCGGTTTCGAGCGCATCGCCGCGCGTGACAGTGAGCGCACCGCCATGCGCCTTTGCCATATTGTCCGCGACCGTTTCGAGATCGGCCGGGCCCATGTCCGAGGCGGGTGTATCGACCAGATCGCGGACCAGAGCGGTGGCGGCTGCTTCGGCGAGGATGGCGGCCATTCTGGCCGGGTCGGAGGTGAGCAGGATGCGCGCTGGCTCAGCTTCCGACTTCTGCTTGTAGCGGGTGAAGCGATGCTGCGCGGTCAGCCAGCCGAACATCGCCGGGCCGGGTTGCGTTGCGTCGAGACGATAGCTGCCGGCAGGAAGCGCCGTGGCGAGTTTGGCGAGGCACCAGCTCGACAGCGACGCCGCATCGGCGACCATGCTGACGACCGACCAGTCGTCCGCGCCATCGCCGGGGAGAATGGCATAGGCATAACCATCGGGCTTGAACCGCTGCGCGGCCATAGCGGTGCGTGCCCGTTCCGGCTGGGCGGTCAGCCAGCCGTCGAAGCCAGCCTTGTCGACGATATGGATGGTGCGGGCTGGCTGGCCTTTGTCAGGTTGCAGCAGGGAGGAAAAGTCGGTCATAAGCCATGCATAGACGTTATGGTCGGCCAAGGGGAGAGTGGGATGCGCGGACTGGCTATTTATGGCCCGGCTCGGCTGTGGTGCGGCGATCATGGCGCTGACCGCCGGGTGCAGTTTTCAGGCGACCGTCGATGCCATGGTCGACAGCGAGCGGCAGGCGGCAATTATCGCCGACGCCCGGCAATTATGCGAGAATGCCGCCGGGATGCAGCCGAAATTCGAGCCGCAATTATGGCGCGAGACGCAGCAGCAATTGCCTGCGCTGGCGGCAGAATGCCCACCGGATGCAGCGGACTATGCTCTCACGACCTATCGTTTCAACACCAATGCGACGGCGGGTGCGGGCACCGTAATGCAGGAGGATGCGGTGATCGTTGCCGGACCGGCATCGAGTGCAGCCGCCGCCGGGCCATGGTCGGAAATCGCCCTTACCTATGTCAGCGAGAATGCGCGTCCTGCAAAGATCATCGGCTGGCAGATCCGAAAAACAGCTGAAAAGCCGGCATCGCTGGGTATCGTTGAAAGCTGGGATGCCTCCGTCATGTGGGTCCGGCTGGGCGGCGGCATTGTGCTGGCCTTGCTGGTCGGCGGCGTCATCTGGCTGGTTCGCCGCCGCCGAGCGCGCGGCAAGACCATGCTGGACGCCTGAGACCGAGGCGTTAGCGGGGGCCCTGGCTACTCCGCAGCGTCGACCAGCTCTTCACTTGCCGTTGTCCCTGCGGCCCTGCGGCGGAAGGTGAGGATGCCGTCGTCTATGGTGCCGGTGCGCATATCGGTGCGATCCGCCAGATAATCCTGGTTGAGCCGCCATGGCATTTTGTCGGCGTTCTTGGGCATGATGGAAAGGCCGCGCTGGATATAGCCGGAGGAGAAATCGAACACATTATCCTCGGTAAGGGTCGAGGCGTCTTCGAGTAGCGGCACCGCGATATCGCTGCCTGTTTGCTGCATATGGTTGAGAAGGCGGCAGACATATTCGGACACGATGTCGGCGCGCAATGTCCAGCTGGCGTTGAGATAACCGAAGACGGCGGCATAATTGGGCACATTGGAGAACATGCAGGCCTTGTAGTAGAAATGCTCGTTCCATTGCACCGGCGCACCATCGACGCTGACCGCGACCTTGCCTGCGAGCGCGAGTTTGAGACCGGTGGCGGTGATGACGATATCGGCATCGAGATGCTGTCCGGATTTGAGCTGGATGCCGGTCGCGTCGAACCGTTCGATATGATCGGTAACGACCGACGCCTTGCCATCGCGGATCGCATTGAAGAAATCGCCATCGGGGACGAGGCACAGCCGCTGGTCCCACGGATCATAGGGCGGAGTGAAGGCAGCGGCGTCATATTTGTCGCCGAGCGCCTCCCTGATCTTGTCGCCGAGCAGTTGCTTGACCCGTTCGGGCTTTGACCGCGCCTGTTTGAAGGCAAAATTCTGCAGCCGGACATTCTTGAAGCGGGTGATCGCATAAGCCCAGTTTTCGGGCAGGAAGCGGCGCAGGGCGTTGGCGAAACCGTCCTTTGCGGGGCGGATGAAATAATAGGTCGGGGTGCGTTGCAGCATGGTCACATGCGACGCGGCCGCAGCATCGCCCGGTTTCACCATCGACGGGGTGATGGTGACGGCGGTTGCACCCGAGCCGATGACGACAACGCGTTTGCCCGCGTAATCGAAGTTTTCGGGCCAGAACTGGGGATGGACAATCTGCCCCGCGAAATCCTCACGCCCCGGAAATTCCGCGTCATGCGGGGCGTCATAATCATAATAGCCCGACCCTTGATAAAGGAAGCGGGCGCGCATGATTTCGCGCAGGCCATCGGCGCTTTCGGTGGTCACCGTCCAGCGCGCATCGTCGCTGCTCCAGTCGGCCGACACCACCTTGCGGTCGAGGCGGATATGGTCACGCAGGCCGCGTTCATCGACGATGCGGTTGAGATAATCGAGGATCGAGGGCCCGTCGGCGATCGATTTTTCGTGCTTCCACGGTTCGAACACGAAGCCAAGCGTATGCATATCACTGTCCGAACGGATGCCGGGATAGCGGAACAAATCCCATGTTCCGCCAAGATCGGCGCGCCGCTCGACCAGCGCGAAGCTGTGGCCGGGGCATTTTAGCTGCAGGTGAGCGGCCATGCCGATGCCGGAAATGCCCGCGCCGACGATCAGCACATCGACATCGATGGCTGGCTGTTCCGCTCGCGCTATCTTGCTGACAGCATTCATGCCTGCTCTCCCGTTTTTCTTGTCTTGGATCAGAGCCTAATGACAACGTTGTAAATTGCAACGGGTTAGCGCGCGGCAACCTCGGGGCGGAGGATCGCGCCTGCACCAATGATGTGACCGTCAGCTATGATGGCTATGCCCGCCTGACCAGCTACACCTGCGCCTCTTGTCTTGCTTCCCCTGGGCGCGGGCGCCAGCGCGAATGAAGCCAATCTCGCCATGGCCTATAACGGCATGGACCAGCGCGTTGCGCTGACCAGCGGCGGCATCACCCGGCGCTTTGTGCAGGACGGTGGCGGGCGGATTTTTGGGGGGAGCCGAAGGCGTCGGCTTGGCCGACAATATGCCGCCAACGGCACGCAGCTCTTCGCGGAATATATCTGGCTCCTGCCCGAGGTTGGTGACGGCAGCAGCTTTGGCGGGGATGATGGCACCCTGGCGCTGCGGCTTGCCGCAGGGAAAGCCAGCCAAAACGCCTGGACCCCGCTCGCGGTCGCGACCGCCAATGGTGCGGGCGGCGCGCCGACGCTGCACTGGCTGCACAGCACCCACCTCGGCGTGCCCACCGGCAGCTATGGCAGCACCGGCACCGCAACCAGCCTCACCAACATCACCCTGCTCGGCTTCCCCGGCCAGCGACAGACGCTGGCCGACCTCTACTACAACCAGTATCGCGACTATGATCCGACGACAGGCCGCTACATCCAGGCCGACCCGATCGG
>JANNMK010000258.1:0-4158 GCA_031397785.1 Sphingomonas sp.
GCCGCTGTTTCAGGCGGCTTTGCGGGCAATATCACCCCGGGGCAGCCCGTGTTGCTGCCTGAACCGGTGATGATCTTCGTCTGGCTGATCGGGTTTTTGATGATCCTTTCGGCAGTCGGTGCCGCACTCGGCTGGTCGGCATCGGTCAGCTATTCGGGAGATGCAGCGCCGCAGTTCGCCACGCTCGAAAACGGCATCCTCACCTATTCGGCGATGAGCCTGTTTGCAGAGGAGAATATCGCCCGGCTGCTGACGGAAATGCCGCGCACCCTGACCGGCTTTGCGCCACTCGGGCTTGTGCTGCTGATTGTGTTCGGGGCGTCGGTGGCGGAACGCGCCGGTCTGTTGTCGGCGCTGATCCGGGCGACATTGCGCAACGCACCGCGTGCCCTGCTGACGCCGATTGTCGCGATCATCGGCATAGTGTCGCATCATGCGTCGGACGCGGCCTATGTCGTGTTCATCCCGCTCGCTGCGCTGCTGTTCGCGGCAGTCGGCCGTCACCCGCTGGCCGGGCTTGCCGCTGCCTTTGCCGCTGTTTCAGGCGGCTTTGCGGGCAATATCACCCCGGGGCAGCTCGATGTCCTGCTGTTCGGCTTCACGCAGGAAGCGGCGCGCATCATCCAGCCCGATTGGGTGATGAATCCGCTCGGCAACTGGTGGTTCATTCTCGCCATCGTCGCCCTGTTCACGCCGATCATCTGGTTCATCACCGACCGCATCGTCGAACCGCGCCTTGTCCCGTGGGGCAGCGAACCCGATGAAGGGTTAAAGGCGGAGCTTGCCAAATCGGCGATCACGCCTGCGGAACGCACCGGGCTGCGCCGCGCCGGGCTCGCCGCGCTCGGCGTCGTCGCGCTTTTTGCCGCACTTTCGCTGACGCCCGGATACACGCCGCTGATCGATGAAAGCGCGACCGGCACCGCTCAGCTCCAGCCGTTCTACACCGCACTGGTTGCGGGCTTCTTCGGCTTGTTCATCTGCACCGGGATCGCGTTCGGCACGGCCACCGGTGGAGTCGCCTCCTACCGCGATGTCATCGCCATGATGACCGAAGGGGTGCGGACGATGGCGCCCTATGTCATCTTCGTCTTTTTCGCCGCGCATTTCGTGGCGATGTTCAACTGGTCGAGGCTGGGGCCGATCGCCGCGATCCATGGCGCGGAAAGCCTGCAGGCGATGGATTTGCCGGCGCCGCTGCTGCTGGTCAGCGTCCAGGGCTTTTCATCGCTGCTTGATCTGTTCATCGGTTCGGCCAGCGCCAAATGGAGCGCGATGGCCCCTGTCGTCGTGCCGATGTTCATGCTGCTCGGCATCAGCCCGGAGATGACGACGGCGGCCTATCGCATGGGCGACAGCTATACCAACATCATGACTCCGCTGATGAGCTATTTCCCGCTCATCCTCGGCTTTGCACGGCGCTGGGACGACAGGGTCGGTGTCGGCTCGCTGCTCGCGCTGATGCTGCCCTTTGCCCTGTGCTTCATGGCAGCGGGCATGGGCTTGACAGCGGCATGGGTGTATTTCGACTGGCCGCTGGGGCCGGGCGCGGGCGTCTATTATCAGGTGCCCGGCGAAAGTTTACGCTAAAGTTGGCCGGATGGACGGGGCGGACATGATGCCTCCCCATTCAAACCCGGTCGGCATAGATCAGCGTGCCTTCGCCGAGCAGCGACAGCGCCAGGCTCACATCGTCGCGGCGCAGCGCAAAACAGCCTTCGCTGCGTCCCAGCTTGCTTTGCGTCTGGATCAGCGCATCGCAGACATAATCGGCCCCGTGGATGACGATCGCCCGGCTTTCCGCATTGCAATTTTCGGCATCGAGGCCGATCAGCCGCTGCGCATCGCCATGCACCCCGATATAGCGCGCGCCGGTCAGATACGCCCCCCGGCTGCTGGCGAGCGAGCCATGGTCGTTGGAAAAACGGTCGAGCCAGCCGCTATGCTCCGGGTCGGATCCGCGTCCGTGCGCGACCAGCAATTCGACACCCTGCTGCGACCCCAGATGCATTATGGTCATCCGCACATCGCGCGATGCCTTGGAAAAATCGACGAGGCCAATGCGGTCAGTATTGGCGACCCGCGCGCCATGCCGGGCCATCGCGGCGCGGGCACGCTCCATCAGCCCCGGATTGATCACCGTCGCCTGGGCAATTTGTACCGTAGCGTGCGCCGGCGCAGGCAGCGCTGCGGGGGTGAGCGCCAGCGCCATCCCGCCTATCAGGACATGGCGGCGCGACACACCGGCAGAGTCGGCAATCTGTGGCATGGGTGCAACCATGGCATGACAATGTGTACCAGGGTTCGTATGAACGATGGCGTGTCGATGAAACGTGCATTATGAACGACGAAACGAGTAATGGAGCGATGATAATGCGCCGGATGGCATCAGCCTTGTCACTGACCTGCACCGGATTGGCGCTTATCGCCGCCGCCGGAGCGCTCGCGCAAAATCGTGCCGCAGCGCCCATGCCGGCCCCGGTTGTAAACCCATCGCCAACCCCATCGCCAATCCAGATCGCTCCGCCAGCCCCGCCAGTCGCTGTGGTCGAGGCGCAGACCATGGTTTGGACCGCGGCCCAGGCGCGCCAGCTCGCAACCTGGCTCGAAATTGCCCCCGCCGACGGATTGCCGTCGATGGCAACCGAGGCCGCAGCCCTGCGCGCGGCGATTGCCGGCGGCAATCCGGCGCTGTTCGGGCCGGTCGCCCGGACACATGCTGCAACCCTGCTCGATCGCCACCGTAATGGCACGCACACCGCCCGGCGGCGGGCATTCGGCATCACACCGGAAGACTTCGCGCCCATCGATGCGACGATTGCCGATGCGTTGGCCCGCGATCAGGTCGATGCCATGGTCGCCGCCGCCATCCCCACCCATCCGCATTATGTGCAGATGCGCGCAGCGCTCGCGAATGAGGCAGACGCCGCCCGCGCCGCGCGCCTCAGGCTCAACATGGATCGCTGGCGCTGGATGCCGCGCACGCTGGGGGAGCGTTATCTGATGGTCAATGTGCCGTCTTACGAAGTCACCCTGTGGCAGGACGGGCGGCGCATCGATCGCTGGCGCACCGTCGTCGGTACCGCCCGCACACCGACCAATATCTTTTCCGACACCGTCACTGGCGTCATTCTCAATCCCTGGTGGGAAATCCCGGCCAGCATCGCGGATGAAGGCATCGCATCGATGGTTCGCAACAATCCGCGCGCCGCCGCCGCGCGCGGTTATGTGTTCGAACAGGGCCGCTATCGCCAGCGCCCCGGCCCCGGCAATTCGCTCGGCCGGATGAAACTGGTGATGCCCAATGATTTTGCGATATTCCTGCACGACACACCGGCGCAGGCCCTGTTCGCCAATCCGGCGCGCGCCTACAGCCACGGGTGCGTGCGGGTGAACCAGGCGCTGGACTTCGCCACCGCGCTGCTCCGCACCCGCGCAGGGTGGGACAGGGCCGCGACCGATGCCGCGGTGGCGAGCGGGCGCACTCAGACGGTCGATCTTGCTGCCCCGATCCCCGTCTACATCTCCTATTTTACCGTGGCCCCCTTCACCGCATCCGACGGCACCACCCCCCTGCGCCACTATGCCGACATCTACGGCCACGACCGGGCAGGGCGCTGATCGGCGCGATACCGCGTTCGCCAATGACGGCATAAACCTGATCGCCGAGTGTGACGTTAGCAACGCGATGCTGCGCCGCTATGTGCACGGCCCCGGCACCGACGACCCGATCGTCTGGTATGAAGGCACCGGCACCACCGACCGCCGCTTCTGCGATAGCGGACGAGCGGGGCAGCATCGTCAGCGTCACCAACAGCGCAGGCACGACGCTAGCGATCAACAGCTATGATGGAACCGCAGGCGATGGCTCGGCCATCAATACGGCATCCCCAGCACCACCAATCTCGGGCGCTTCCAGTACACCGGGCAGACATGGCTTACCGAAGTGAGTGTCCAATTACGGTGACAGTTTACTTAACTCCTAAATTACGGTGACAGTTTACTTAAAATTACGGTGACAGTTTACTTAACCCCCAAATAGCCTCCGCGCCTCCGAGTGAACGTCTAACCCTTCGCTCACATACAACCCAGCAGGCCATGGGGAATTACGGTGACAGGTCCTTATATCCCCAGATACTCGGCCATACTCCCAAGGGC
>JANNMK010000338.1:0-3579 GCA_031397785.1 Sphingomonas sp.
AGCGGCGAGGCGGCGAGGACGAGCAGAACGAAGGCCGTGAGGAGCCTCATGGCGTCGGGTTCGCGACTTCGCGCCACGACATCACCGCCGTCGTCGAGAAGGACTGCGACGCCACCAAATAGTAAATCGGCTGTTTACCATGACCGCACACCGTTCAGCATGGCATGGCCAGTAATGCATGGGTGATGGGGACCAGACCATATCCAGCGCGGCGACGCGCATGGGCGCGCCGCGCCGGTGTGGTGACGGCGCTGTTCGCAGCCGCCGTTGCGACACCGGCGATGGCGCAGCAGACGCAAGGGCCGACCGGAACCCGGCAAGCCGAAGCCAAGACCGTCGTGTTGCGCCAGCTGTCGTTCTTTCGCGTGCAGGACCTGGATTTCGGCGACATCATCCCGGGGCCGACCGCTGGCGTGGTGCGGATATTTCCGGACGGAACGCGGACAACGACCGGCGGCGTTGCGGTCGTCAACACCACCCATCAGCCCGCGCGCTTTGCCGGGATGGGCAGTTTCAACCAGCAAGTGCTGATTTCCATTTCAGCCAATTCCATCCAGCTGACCGGTCCGGGCGCGCCGATGACCGCATCGCAATTCGAAATCGGATCGACGCCGACCGCGATCCTGTCGACAGCGCCGACCCGGTTCCGCATTACCAGCGCCAACGGTCAGTTCGCTTTTCCGGTGGGTGCGCGGCTCGCCGTCGGGGCCAATCAGGCGCCCGGCGATTACAGCGGGACTTTTGCGATCACGCTGAATTATCAGTGAATGCGCGATCTTCGATCGGCGGATCAGGGCTAATCGCAGCTTAACCAGAGTTGGGCACCTGCTATTGAGAGCCCCCGATGCATGGCCGAAAGGTGACCAGTCCAGCCCCCATATGCGCTCTGCAAGGCCTTGCGCTTGCCGCAGCGCTGTTCGCCAGCCCCGCCGCGGCAGAGGTCGTCCCTGCGACAAGCCGCGGGGTCGTCCTCAATCCCCTGTCGGTGGTCAACACCAGCGACCTTGATTTTGGCACATTGGTCAGCGGGACGGCGGCAGGCACCGCGACGGTCAATCCGACGACCGGCCTGCGCACCGCCAGCGGCGGCACGGTTACAGCCGGTGGCGCTCCGCAGGCGGCCACATTTCTGGCGACGGGCGTTGTCAACCGCGTCTATATTCTGGCGCTCGGCACATCGCCGGTGCTGACCAACGGGACGGGCGGAACGATGCCGGTATCCGTGCTGATGCTCGACGGGCCAGCGTTGCGGTTATTCGGTGCCGGTGGTGTCGCGACGATCCGCGTTGGCGGAATATTGAATGTCGGCGCGGACCAGGCCGATGGCGATTATAACGGCACTTTCACTCTGACCGTCGTCTACCTCTGACATCGCCGGATAAGCGATTGCCCGTCCTGGGGCTCGCTGCTAATTCGACAGCATGATCGACCAGCCCGAAATCGTCAGGACCGACCAGAGCCGCGTATCGTGCATGGGCGCGAGCGATGTTGCCGGAACCGCGCTGGGCCATCCGCGCGTCTGGTTACAGATCGACAGCGACGTCGGCTACGTCGATTGCGGCTATTGCGACCGGCGTTTCGTGCTGATCGGCGGGGTTGCCGACCGGACAGGCGCGCCTCGCGGGCCGGACAGCGGACATGGTCAGGCACCCGATCGCAGCTCTGGCCTTTAGGCGTCGCCGCCCCCATATCGATGCGATGACCATGATCGCAGACCCCCGCAATTTTCTTTACCGGTCCGACGGACTGTCGCCCGACGAGGCGCTGGCCCTGACGCGCGACGCGCTGTCCGCTGCCGAAGATGGCGAGCTGTATCTGCAATATCGCGCGTCGGAGATGCTGGGCTTTGACGACGGGCAGTTGAAGACCGCCGATTATTCGACCGACGCCGGTTGTGGCTTGCGCGCGGTTTCGGGCGAGATGACGGCATTTGCCCACGCGGGCGAAATCAGCGCCGCCGCAATACGCCGGTCGATGGCGACACTGCGGCTGATCGACCCGGCCAGAAGCCCGCCGGCTGCGCCACCGAGGCGGACCAACCGGCATCTCTATACCGATGCCAACCCGCTCGACCTGGTGCCGTTCGCCGACAAGGTGGCATTGTGCCAGATGATCGATGCTGCGGCCCGCGCGCGCGACCCGCGTGTCGTGCAGGTGTCGGTAAGCCTCGCTGCATCGTGGAGCGTCGTCGAGATCGTCCGCGCCGACGGTTTCGTTGCCACCGATATCCGGCCGCTGGTCCGGCTGAACGTGTCGATTACCGCGGAAGAAAATGGCCGCCGCGAAAGCGGATCGTTCGGGATCGGCGGGCGACGGCTGTATGACGATCTATTCGAGCCCGCGACTTGGAACCGGGCAATCGACAGCGCGCTGGCGCAGGCGATCGTCAATCTCGCCAGCCAGGACGCACCGGCGGGCGAGATGACCGTGTTGCTCGGCCCCGGCTGGCCCGGGGTGTTGCTGCACGAAGCGGTCGGCCACGGCCTTGAAGGCGATTTCAACCGCAAGGGCACCAGCGCCTTTTCCGGTCGCATCGGCACGCGCGTCGCGGCGCCAGGAGTCACCGTGGTCGACGATGGCACGCTCGGCAATGCAATCGGCGGCGGTCGGCGCGGGTCGCTGTCGATCGACGACGAAGGCACGCCGACCAGCGAGACGGTGCTGATCGAGGACGGTATCCTCAAAGCCTATATGCAGGACCGGATGAACGCGCGGCTGATGGGCGTCGAGCCGACCGGCAATGGACGCCGCGAGAGTTTTGCCCATGCGCCGATGCCGCGGATGACCAACACCTTCATGCGCGGCGGCAGTGACGATCCGGCCGAGCTGCTATCGCGCGTCAAGGACGGGATTTACTGCAAGAGCTTTGGCGGCGGTCAGGTCGACATCGTGTCGGGCAAATTCACATTTTCCTGCACCGAGGCGTGGCGGGTGAAGAACGGCAAGCTGCTCCATCCGGTCAAGGGCGCAACGCTGATCGGCGACGGGCCGCAGGTGCTGAAACGGGTGATCGGCATCGGCAACGACATGGCGATCGACGAAGGCATCGGCGTATGCGGCAAGGGCGGGCAGAGCGTGCCCGCCGGCGTCGGCCAGCCAACCCTGCTGATCGAGGGGCTGACCGTGGGCGGGACGGCCGCGTGAGTCCGGCCTGGACCGCCGAGGTCCTCGATTTCTGGTTCGCCCGCGGCTGGGACGATTGGTGGACGCCGAACCCCGCCTTCGATCTGGAGATCAAGGATCGCTTCTGCCGCTTGTGGGAGGAGCAGCGCGAGAATGTGGCCGAGGCGTTTCTCGATACCGCTGACGAGGCGATCGCGGCCGTGATCCTGTTCGATCAATTCCCGCGCAACATGTTTCGCGGCCATGCCGATCAATTCTCGACCGACCCGCTGGCGCTGTCAGTGGCGAAAGGCGCGATCGAGCTCTCGTATGATGACGGCATGACGCCGGACCGGCGCTGCTTCCTCTATATGCCGTTCCAGCATAGCGAGGATCTTCGCGATCAGCGCCAGTCGCTCTTGTTGTTCGCCGCTTTGGGCGATGGCGCAATGCTCGGCTACGCCCGCAAACATCATG
>JANNMK010000068.1:0-8679 GCA_031397785.1 Sphingomonas sp.
GTGGTCTCATTCTGGTCGATCGGTCGAGTCTGTGGAAAGGCAAGCCTGTCAAGGCGCTGACCGAAGGCAAGCACAAGACCGGCGGGCGCAACAACAAGGGCCATGTGACATCGCGCGGTATCGCCGGTGGCCACAAGCAGCGTTATCGGTTCATCGATTTCAAGCGCCGCAAGTGGGACATGCCTGCAACCGTCGAGCGGCTGGAATATGATCCCAACCGCAGCGCCTTCATCGCGCTCGTCACCTATGACGATGGCGAGCAGACCTATATTCTCGCGCCACAGCGGCTCGCCGTCGGGGACAAGGTGGTCGCCGGTGCGAAGGTCGACGTGAAACCCGGCAACGCAATGCTGCTGTCGCAGATGCCGGTCGGCACGATCCTCCACAATATCGAGATGAAGCCAGGCAAGGGCGGCCAGATCGCTCGTTCGGCGGGTACTTACGCCCAGCTGGTCGGTCGCGATCGTGGCATGGTCATCGTCCGTCTTGGTTCGGGCGAACAGCGCTACGTTCGTGGTGACTGCATGGGTACGGTCGGTGCCGTGTCGAACCCGGACAATGCGAACACAAATCTTGCCAAGGCCGGTCGCAACCGCTGGCTCGGCATCCGCCCGCTGACCCGCGGTGTCGCCAAGAACCCGGTCGATCACCCGCATGGCGGTGGCGAAGGCCGGACATCCGGCGGTCGCCATCCGGTCACCCCGTGGGGCAAGCCGACCAAGGGCGCACGCACCCGCAGCAACAAGCAGACCGACAAGATGATCATCCGGTCGCGTCACGCAAAGAAGAAGAGGTAAACCATGGCCCGTTCGGTCTGGAAAGGTCCCTTCGTCGAGCTCAGCCTTCTCAAGAAGGCTGAAGCTGCCACCGAATCCGGTGGTCGCGCGCCGATCAAGACCTGGTCGCGTCGGTCGACCATTCTCCCGCAGTTCGTCGGTTTGACGTTCAGCGTCTATAACGGACGCAAGCATGTTCCCGTCTCGGTGACGGAAGACATGGTCGGCATGAAGCTAGGTGAATTTGCACCGACCCGCTTCTTCCCCGGCCATGCTGCGGACAAGAAGGGCAAGCGATAATGGGCAAGGAAAAGTCCCCGCGTCGCGTTGGCGACAAGGAAGCTCTGGCTGTTGGCACCACCATTCGTGGGTCGGCACAGAAGCTGGGCCTCGTCGCTGCGCTGATCCGCGGTCGCCGGGTGGGAGACGCACTGAACGTGCTCTCCTTCTCCAAGAAAGCGATGGCGGTCGATGTTTCCAAGGTGCTGGCCTCTGCCGTCGCCAATGCGGAAAACAACCACAACCTCGACGTCGATGCGCTGATCGTCAAGGAAGCCAGCGTCGGCAAGGCGATGACCATGAAGCGGTTTCATACGCGTGGTCGCGGTAAATCGACGCGCATCCTCAAGCCGTTCAGCCGCATCCGCATCGTCGTCGAAGAACGGGAAGAAGCATAATGGGCCACAAGAGCAACCCCATTGGCCTGCGTCTTCAGGTCAACCGCACGTGGGACAGCCGCTGGTTCGCGGAGGGCGACAACTATGGTCGTATGCTCCTCGAAGATCTCAGGATTCGCAAGTTCATCATGAAGACTTTGCCGCAGGCGGCGATTTCCAAGGTGGTGATCGAGCGCCCGGCAAAGCTGTGCCGGATCAATGTCTATGCCGCACGTCCCGGTGTGATCATCGGCAAGAAGGGCGCGGATATCGACAAGCTGAAGAAACAGCTCGGTGCCCTGACCCCTGCGGAAATCAGCCTCAATATCGTCGAGATTCGCAAGCCCGAAGTGGACAGCCGTCTGGTCGCGCAAGGAATTGCCGACCAGCTCGAACGCCGCGTGGCATTCCGCCGGGCGATGAAGCGGGCGGTCCAGTCGGCCATGCGTCTTGGTGCCGAAGGGATCCGCATCAACTGTGCAGGCCGCCTTGGCGGCGCGGAAATCGCGCGCACCGAATGGTATCGTGAAGGCCGGGTGCCGTTGCACACGCTGCGCGCCAACGTCGATTACGCCGAAGCCGAAGCGCACACGGCCTATGGCGTTTGCGGCATCAAGGTGTGGATTTTCAAGGGCGAGATCTTCGGCCATGATCCCATGGCAACCGACCGGCTGATGGTGGAGGCGCAAACCTCCGGCGTCCGCCCGGCGCGCTGAAGGTTAGGACAGGCACATGCTACAACCAAAGCGCACCAAATTCCGCAAGGCCCACAAGGGCCGCATCCATGGCGATGCCAAGGGTGGCACGGATCTGAACTTCGGCGCCTATGGCCTGAAAGCTCTGGAGCCGGAACGGATTACCGCCCGCCAGATCGAAGCGGCTCGCCGCGCGATCACCCGCCATATCAAGCGCCAAGGGCGTTTGTGGATCCGGATTTTCCCGGATGTGCCGGTGTCGTCGAAACCTGCTGAAGTCCGCATGGGCAAGGGCAAGGGTTCGCCCGAATATTGGGCCGCCCGCGTCAAGCCGGGCCGCATCCTGTTCGAACTCGATGGCGTGCCGGGTCCGCTTGCCGCCGAGGCGTTCAGCCGCGCGGCGATGAAGTTGCCGATCAAGACCAAGGTTGTGGCCCGCCTCGGCGACACGACCCACCTGGGAGCATGATGATGTCGAAGGCTACCGACGATCTTCGCCAGAAAACGGATGACCAGCTGGCAGTGTCGCTTGGCGAGCTGAAGCGGGAGGCGTTCAACCTCCGTTTCCAGTCGGCGACCGGCCAGCTCGAACGACCGGCGCGTGTCCGCGAAGTACGGCGCACAATTGCCCGGATCAAAACCCTTCAGACCCAGCGCACCGTCGCTGCGGCCGCGAACTAAGGACGAAGACATGCCAAAGCGCATTTTGCAGGGCACGGTCGTGTCCGACAAGGGCGACAAGACCGTGGTGGTCAAGGTCGAGCGGCGGGTGAAACACCCGCTCTATGCCAAGATCATCCGCCTTTCGAAAAAATATCATGCCCATGACGAAGGCAATGACTTTCACGAGGGCGAGACCGTCCGGATCGAGGAAACACGGCCGATCTCGAAGCTCAAGACATGGCGTGTGGTCGATCGGGTCGACACGCATACCAAGCCGAAGGCGGCAGCAGACGCCTGATCCCCGCAAGGGAAGTATTTTTGGAACTCCCGGGCAGCAGTCCCGGAAAGCCGGTTGAGAAGGAAGCGGATCGATGATCCAGATGCAATCCAACCTCGACGTCGCGGACAACAGCGGCGCCAAGCGCGTCCAGTGCATCAAGGTACTGGGCGGGTCGAAGCGTCGCACCGCCGGCGTCGGCGACATCATCGTGGTGTCGATCAAGGATGCCGCACCGCGCGGCAAGGTCAAGAAGGGCGATGTCCACCGCGCGATCATCGTTCGCACGGCCAAGGATATCCGCCGCGCTGATGGTTCGGTGATCCGCTTTGACGGTAATGCCGCAGTGTTGATCAACAAGAATCAGGAGCCGATCGGCACACGTATTTTTGGCCCGGTGGTGCGCGAATTGCGCGCCCGCGGCGCGATGAAGATCATCAGCCTGGCGCCGGAGGTGCTTTGATCATGGCAAGTGCAAAGATCAAGAAGGGCGATTCCATCGTCGTGCTTTCGGGCAAGGACAAGGGCCGCACCGGTACGGTCACGCAAGTGATGCCGAGCGAAGGCAAGCTGGTTGTCGGCGGCGTCAACATCGCCACCCGCCACCGCAAGCCGACCCAGACAAATCCGCAGGGCGGTCTGGAACGCAGCGAAGCGCCATTGGCGATTTCCAAGGTCGCATTGGCCGATCCCAAGACCGGGGTCGCGACCCGCGTCCGTTTTGAAACCCGCGACGGCAAGAAAGTCCGTGTCGCTGTGAAGTCCGGGGAGCTGATCGATGGCTGATCGCTACATTCCGCGTTTGAAGGCGGATTATGATGCGCGCATCGTCGCGGCGATGACCGAGAAATTCGGTTACGCCAATGCGATGGCGGTGCCTCGCCTTCAGAAGATCGTCCTCAACATGGGCGTCGGCGAAGCGGTGCAGGACAAGAAAAAGGTCGAGACCGCGGCTGCCGAACTCGAGCTGATTGCCGGGCAGAAGCCGGTCATCACCAAGGCCAAGAAGTCGATCGCGACGTTCAAGCTGCGTGAAGGCATGCCGATCGGCGTCAAGGTCACATTGCGCCGTGAGCGCATGTATGAATTTCTCGACCGGCTGGTGACTGTTGCGATGCCACGCATCCGGGATTTTCGCGGGCTTAACCCGAAAAGCTTCGATGGCCGCGGCAATTACGCGATGGGCCTCAAGGAACAGCTGATTTTTCCGGAAATCAGCTATGACCGGATCGAGAAAGTCCGTGGGCTGGATGTCATCATCGCCACTTCGGCGAACACCGACGACGAGGCTCGTGAACTTTTGCGCCTGTTCAACTTCCCTTTCCCGCGGGAAGAGGAAGAGGAAAAGCAGGCCGCCTGAAACCGATATCCGCCGCTCGTCGCCGGGCGGTGTAGCAAGAAAGAAGTGAGCTTAAGTCCATGGCGAAACTGAGTTCGATCAACAAGAACGAAAAGCGCAAGGCGATGGTGAAGAAATACGCCAGCCATTACGCGCGCCTGAAGGCAGTGGCTGCCGATGAATCACTCGACGAAACCGAGCGGATGATCGCGCGCCTGAAGATGGCGGAGGTTCCCCGTAACGGGAATCCGACGCGTATCCGCAACCGTTGCGAGCTGACCGGCCGTCCGCGCGCTTACTACCGCAAGTTCCGGCTCTGCCGCATCCAATTGCGCGACCTCGCCAACAAGGGGCTTATCCCCGGCGTCGTCAAGTCGAGCTGGTAAGGAACCAACCTGATGGCAATGACCGATCCCCTGGGTGATATGCTCACCCGCATCCGCAACGGCCAGCGCGCCAAGATGGACAGCGTAATCACGCCCGCATCGAAGCTGCGTCAGCGCGTTCTCGACGTGCTGCAGCGCGAAGGCTATATCCGTGGCTATACGGAAATCCTGCTGGGCCGCCTGGAACAGCATAAGGGTTTGCGCATCGAGCTGAAATATTTCGAGGGTGAGCCTGCTATCCGCCACGTCGGCCGCGTGTCGAAGCCTGGTCGCCGCGTCTATTCGGGCTCGAGGGAGCTGCCGCGCGTCAAGGGCGGGCTTGGCATCACTATCGTGTCCACGCCGCGCGGGGTCCTGTCGGATGCCGAGGCACGCGATGCCAATGTCGGCGGCGAAGTCCTGGCGGAGGTGTTCTGATGAGCCGCATCGGTAAAAAACCTGTGGCGATCCCCGGCGGTGTTACCGCAACGATCGCCGACGGCCTGCTGGCGGTCAAGGGACCCAAGGGTTCGCTGTCGATGCCGCTGCGCGACGAGATCAGCTATGCTCTCGACGATGGCAGCATATCGGTAAAGCCGGCCAACGCCACGAAGCAAGCGCGCGCCTTTTGGGGCATGCAGCGCACGCTGGTCCAGAATCTGGTCACCGGTGTCACCGATGGCTTCACCAAGGTGCTTGAAATCACCGGGGTCGGCTATCGTGCGGCATCGCAGGGCAAGATACTGAAATTGCAGCTCGGCTACAGCCATGATGTCAATTTCGACATCCCTGAAGGCATCGAGATCAAGACCCCGGACAATACGACGGTCGAGATCACCGGCATCGACAAGCAGAAGGTCGGCCAGGTCGCTGCCGAGATCCGCCGCTGGCGCAAGCCCGAGCCCTATAAGGGCAAGGGGATCAAATATCGCGGCGAGTTCATCTTCCGCAAGGAAGGGAAGAAGAAATAACCATGGCACTGAAACGCACATCATTCGACAAGCGCCGTCAGCGCGTGCGCACCGCCATTCGCAAGAGCGCGGGCGACCGCAAGCGTCTTTCGGTGCATCGTTCGGGTCGGCACATCTACGTCCAATTGATCGACGATGCCGATGGCCGCACGCTGGCTGCCGCCTCGACGCTCGACAAGGACGTGCGCGGCACCACGGGTGCGACGTGCGCATCGGCGGCCGATGTCGGCAAGCGTATCGCCAAAGCGGCGCAGGATGCCGGTGTCACCCGTGTCGTGTTCGATCGCGGTGGTTTTCTGTTCCATGGTCGCGTCAAGGCGCTGGCCGATGCGGCCCGCGAAGGCGGATTGGAGTTCTAAATGGCTGATGTAACGGAAATCCAGGCCCAGGAAGGCGCCCCCGCCGGTCCCGCAACCGACGCTCCTGCGCGTCCGGCACGTGGCGGCCGTGGCCGTGGCGGTCCCGGCGGCGGTGGCGGCGATAATCGCGGCCGTGGCGGTAGGGACGGTGCCAATCGTGGTCGGCGTGACGATCGCAAGGGCGGCTCCGACGACGGTGGCGAGGAGTTTATCGAGAAGCTCGTGCACATCAACCGCGTTTCGAAGACGGTGAAGGGCGGCAAGCGCTTCGGTTTCGCCGCGCTCGTCGTGGTTGGCGATGGCAAGGGCCGTGCAGGCTTCGGTCATGGCAAGGCGCGCGAAGTGCCGGAAGCCATTTCGAAGGCCACTGCCGCTGCCAAGAAGGCAATGGTCCGCGTTCCGCTCAAGGAAGGCCGTACGCTTCACCATGACGGCATCGGTCATTTCGGTGCCGGTCTCGTCAATGTGCGTTCCGCTCCGCAAGGGACCGGCATCATCGCCGGCGGTCCGATGCGCGCCGTGTTCGAATCGCTCGGCGTTGCCGATGTCGTGTCGAAATCGAACGGCACATCGAACCCCTACAACATGGTGCGCGCCACCTTCGAAGCGCTCAAAACGCAGACCAGCCCCAAGGCTGTTGCCCAGCGTCGCGGCAAGAAGGTTGCCGATCTTCTCGGACGTAGCGGTGTGTCGGCGCGTGAAGCCAATGCCGATGCGGCGCTGACGGAGTGAACGACATGGCTGACAAGAAAATGTTCAAGGTTCGTCAGACCGGTTCGCCGATCCGTCGACCCAATAATCAGACTGCCATCCTGATCGGCCTTGGCCTGAACAAGATGCACCGCGTCGTCGAACTCGAGGACACGGCCGCCACGCGCGGCATGGTCGCAAAGGTCGCGCACATGGTGACTGTGGTCGACTGATTCGAAAGACCCTCTCCCCTCAAGGGGAGAGGAACGCGACTTGGTAAGCCGGAGGCGAACCTGGTCGCAGTGGAAAGGGGCTTTCCCCTCCCCAAGGTCCGCCAGGTCGCCGAGCGACCAAGCAGCCCTTATCCCCTCGCCTGAACGGGCGGGGAACACATAGCGCGAACAAAGCGAAAGCGAGTGCACTGACATGAAACTCAATGAACTTCACGATAATGCCGGTGCCCGCAAGAGCCGGATGCGCGTCGGACGCGGCATCGGTTCGGGCAAGGGCAAGACCGCCGGTCGCGGCATGAAGGGCGCAAAAGCGCGCTCGGGTGTCGCCATCAACGGGTTCGAAGGCGGCCAGATGCCGCTGCACATGCGCATCCCGAAGCGCGGTTTCAACAATATCTTCGGCAAGGATTTTGCGATCGTCAATCTGGGCATGATCCAGAAACTGATCGATGCAGGCACGCTCGAAGCCAAGGGCACGATCGACCATGCAGTGCTCAAGGCCGCTGGCGTTGCACGCGGTGGTAAGGATGGCGTGCGTCTGCTCGGCAAGGGCGAATTGACGGCCAAGCTGGCTTTTTCGGTTGCCGGTGCGTCGGCCGGTGCGATTGCCATGGTCGAAAAGGCCGGTGGTTCGGTCGAGGTGCTGGTCAACAAGCGCGATGAAGCCCGCGCCGAGGCAAGCGCTATCCACGCTGCCAAGCGCGCCGCCAAAGGCAAGTAAGCGAGACAGCCGCACCATGGTTGCCCGGGCCGCGTCAGTCGCGTGTCCGGGCAAACCTGTTTGACAAGGGTTGCGCTTAATCGCGCCCGACCGCACATAAGCGGCGGCACATAGGGGCACGTCGGGCAGACGGGCCCGATCAGGATCAGGACAGCATCATGGCATCTCGCGCCGACCAAATGGCGATGAACCTCAACCTCGGCAAATTCGGTCAGGCTACCGAATTGAAGAACCGCCTGTGGTTCACGTTGGGCGCGCTGGTGATTTTCCGCTTCCTCAGTTTCGTGCCGCTGCCGGGGATCGATCCGGTCGCGATGAACCAGCTTTATTCACAAGCGGCATCGGGCGGCATCCTTGACCTGTTCAACACTTTCTCGGGCGGCAGTCTCGAGCGGATGAGCATCATCGCACTGGGTGTCATGCCCTATATAACCGCTTCGATCGTCGTGCAGCTCGCCTCCGCACTCAACCCGACGCTGGCGGCACTCAAAAAAGAGGGTGAGAGCGGGCGCAAGAAACTGAACCAGTACACGCGCTATGGCACGGTTTTTCTGACCGCGATCCAGGGGTATTTCATCGCCACCGGGCTTGAAACACTGGGTGCCAGCCAGGCGATCCAGCCAGTCATCGACCCCGGCATGATGTTCCGCATTTCTGCGGTGATCAGCCTGATTGGCGGCACCATGTTCCTGATGTGGCTCGGCGAACAGATTACCAGCCGCGGTATCGGTAACGGCGTTTCGCTCATCATCATGGCCGGTATCGTCGCTTCCATCCCGCAGACATTGGCGCAATTGTTCGAACAGGGCCGCTCCGGCGCGATGAATGGCCTGGTGATTGCCGCCTTGCTGGCCGGCATCGTCGCAACTATCAGCCTTATCGGCGGCACGATGTTCCTGATGTGGCTCGGCGAACAGATTACCTCGCGCGGTAT
>JANNMK010000101.1:0-16039 GCA_031397785.1 Sphingomonas sp.
GTCCTTGCGTTCCTTGACCTCGACTTCGGTGGCGCCGCCGACCTTGAGCACGGCAACACCGCCGGCCAGCTTGGCCAGACGTTCCTGCAGCTTTTCCTTGTCATAGTCCGACGTGGTGGTGTCGATCTGTGCACGGATCTGCTCGACGCGACCCTTGATCGTGTCGGCATCGCCGGCACCATCGACGATCGTCGTGTTGTCCTTGTCGATGGTGATGCGCTTGGCCTGGCCGAGCATGCCGAGCGTGACGGTTTCGAGCTTGATGCCGAGGTCTTCGGAGATCATCTCACAATTGGTGAGGATCGCGATGTCCTGCAGCATCGCCTTGCGGCGATCGCCGAAGCCCGGTGCCTTGACCGCAGCGACCTTGAGCCCGCCGCGCAGACGGTTGACGACGAGGGTCGCGAGCGCTTCGCCTTCGATGTCTTCAGCGATGATCAGCAGCGGGCGGCCCGACTGGACGACCGCTTCGAGGATCGGCAGCATCGCCTGCAGGTTCGAAAGCTTCTTCTCATGGATCAGGATATAGGGGTCGGCGAGTTCGACCGTCATCTTGTCCGGGTTGGTGATGAAATAGGGGCTGAGATAGCCACGGTCGAACTGCATGCCCTCGACCACGTCCAGCTCGCTGTCCATGCCCTTGGCTTCTTCGACGGTGATGACGCCTTCCTTGCCGACCTTTTCCATCGCTTCGGCGATCATCCGGCCGATTTCGGTTTCGCCGTTGGCCGAGATCGTGCCGACCTGCGCGCTTTCCGAGGTGCCGGACACCGGCTTCGACCGGGTCTTGAGGTCCGCGACGACCGCTGTGACGGCAAGATCGATGCCGCGCTTCAGGTCCATCGGGTTCATGCCGGCGGCGACCGACTTCATGCCTTCACGCACGATCGCCTGGGCGAGCACGGTGGCGGTGGTGGTGCCGTCGCCGGCGACGTCGTTGGTCTTGGACGCTACTTCGCGGACCATCTGCGCGCCCATATTTTCGAACTTGTCCTTCAGTTCGATTTCCTTGGCGACGGTGACGCCGTCCTTGGTGATGCGGGGCGCACCGAAGCTCTTGTCGATCACGACATTGCGGCCCTTTGGCCCCAGCGTCACCTTGACCGCGTCGGCGAGGATGTCGACGCCGCGCAGAATGCGCTCACGGGCGTCACGACCGAATTTTACGTCTTTAGCTGCCATGATATTTGTCCTTCAAATCTGCAAAAAAGCGAAAGGTCAGCCGACCCCGGCCTTCGCCGGGGCGGGCATCGCTGGTCAACCAACGATGCCGAGGATGTCCGACTCTTTCATGATGATCAGGTCTTCACCATCGACCTTGACCTCGGTGCCCGACCATTTGCCGAACAGGATCTTGTCGCCCGCCTTGACATCGAGCGGGGTGATCGAACCATCGTCGGCGCGCGCACCGGTTCCGATGGCGACGACTTCGCCTTCCTGCGGCTTTTCCTGGGCGGTATCGGGAATGATGATGCCGCCGGCCGTCTTGGCTTCGGCATCGACGCGGCGAACCAGCACGCGATCGTGCAGGGGACGAAAGTTCATGATTATTACCCTTTCCTTGGTGGGGCCGTGCCCGGTGCCATCCCGGCGACCGGGACAATCTGCCCGCTGGACCAGAATTGCGTTAGCACTCGAACGGGCCGAGTGCCAACAGCGCTCCATTTGGTCGATCGGGCGCGAAGGTCAAGGGGTAAGGCGGCGACGTGGTTGAATTAACCGCAGATCATGACGATTTGCAGACGATGGCAGGGCCATAGGCTGCATTTACAGCCCCGGTGCCATAGGATAGCGATACAGTCATGACCGATACCGCCCTGCCCGCAGCCGCTGCGCCAAATGCCGCCCCCAGCCCTTCGCGCCCGATCAAGCGCTATACCACCCGGCAAGTGCTGGGCGGTATCTGGCGCACGCTGGTCGGGATAAAGGACGCGCTGGCGCTGGCGTTCCTCCTGCTGTTCTTCGTGTTTCTGGCTGGCGCGCTGTCCGGCCGACCCAATCCTGCGGCGATCTTCACCACGGGCGCGCTGGTGCTCAAGCTCGACGGGACGATCAGCGAGCAGCCTGCGCCGGTTGATCCGTTCGCGGCGCTGACCGGAGGCGGCGCGCCGATCCGCGAATTCCGCCGCGCCGATCTGGTTCGTGCGCTCGAAGTCGCAGCGACCGACGACCGGGTCAAGGCGGTGGTGCTCGATCTCGACCGGTTCCTTGGCGGCGGGCAGGTTGCGCTCGGTGATGTCGCCGAGGCCATCGACAAGGTGCGGGCCGCCAACAAGCCGGTGCTGGCCTATGCCACGGCCTATGGCGACGATGCCTATCAGCTGGCGGCGCACGCCAGCGAAGTGTGGACCGAACGCGGCGGCGGCGTGCTGATCGCCGGACCGGGCGGCAGCCGTCTTTACTACCGCGGATTGATCGATCGGCTTGGCGTCACTGCCAATATCTACCGTGTCGGCACCTTTAAAAGTGCAATCGAACCCTTTTTGCGCAGCGACCAGTCGCCGGAAGCCGAAGAAGCCAACCGTGCTTATGCCGGCGTGCTGTGGGATCAGTGGCAGACCCAGGTAAAGCGTGCCCGTCCGCGCGCGACCATCGATGCCTTTATCGCCGATCCTGCTGCCGCCATGCGCGCCAATCGCGGCGACCTTGCTTTTGCCGCGCGCGCAGCGGGGCTGGTCGAACGGATCGGCACGCGGCTCGATTTCGAAAAGCGCGTCGGCGTCGTTGCCGGGGGGCCGGACGATGCGCGGCCATGGCAATATAACCGTATCCGGCTCGACCAGTGGATTGCCGCCAACCCGGCGCCTCAGGACGGCGACCGCATCGCCATCGTGCCGGTGGTCGGCGACATCGTCGATGGCCGCGCCGATGCGGGAACGGCGGGCGGAGAGACGATTGCCCGGCATATCTTCGATGCCATCGCCGATGAAAGCGTGAAAGCCATCGTGCTGCGCGTCGATTCGCCGGGCGGATCGGTGCTGGCATCGGAACGCATCCGTTCGGCCTTGCTGCAAGCCAAGGCGAGGGAATTGCCGATCGTCGTATCGATGGCCAATGTCGCAGCGTCGGGCGGCTATTGGGTAGCGACGCCCGCCGACAAGATTTTTGCCGAGCCCGATACGATAACCGGATCGATCGGCGTATTTGCCGTGCTGCCCAGTTTCGAGCGCAGCCTCGCCAATATCGGCGTCGGCGCGGATGGCATCACCACCACGCCGCTGTCCGGGCAACCCGATTTGTTTGCCGGGCCGAACGAGGCGTTCGATACGCTGGCGCAGGCCAGTGTCGAGGATATCTACGGCCGCTTCACCGGGCTGGTCGCGACATCGCGCAAGCTACCGATCGCGCGGGTGCGCGAAATCGCCGAAGGCCGGGTATGGGCGGGCGGCACCGCGCGCCAGCTGGGTCTGGTCGATGCATTTGGCGGCCTCGACGCTGCGATTGCCGAAGCGGCGCGGCTGGCAAAGCTCGATCCGGCCAAGGTCCATGGCTTTTATTTCGAGGATGGGCTTAACCCGTTCGGCCAGTTCCTCGCCAATCTGGGTGGCCAGCCAGGCGACGAGGAGGATGAATCGCTGCCACCATCGGGCTGGTTTGCCCAGAACGCTTGGCTGCGCGAAGCCCGCATGGCGCAGGTGATCGGCGATGTTCGCCGCCTGATGGGCACGGCGGGCGTTCAGGCAAGCTGCCTCGAATGCGGCGACATGGTCGCGCCGCGCGGGGCAACCGCTGAAGAGCGCGGGGCAATGTGGCGGCTGCTGGGGCTGTGACGGGATAGCCGGACGAACGCAGGGCGCTGTCCTACAGGGCATGACGATGCTATAATCGCCCCGTCTGCCCGATCTTTGACATCGCCGGTCATTTCATCAAACGATTGATGTCCCGAAGGCGCGCCGCGCTCAAGCGACAAAGGAGACAATCCGGCGGCCTTTATGCGTATACTTTGTCGCTTTAGCGCCGGTAGCCCGGCAACGCCAAACCCCGCACGATCGCCATCGCCCTCAGTCCGAACCCGGCGGCGGCCGCGATCAGCGCGGCAACCGGCCACCACAGCCCGGCCATCAGCAGCAGCACAAACAGCCCGGCGGCCAGCGCTGCGGCGGTCACATAGATTTCCGGACGCAGGATAATCGACGGCTGCCCGGCCAGCATATCGCGCAATATGCCGCCGACGCAGGCAGTGATGACGCCCATCATCGCGGCCGGCAGCGGGCCGATGCCGAAAGACAGCGCCTTGGCAGCGCCAAACACCGCATAGGCCGCCAGCCCCACCGCATCGACCCAGTCGAGCGCCCGATAGCCATGTTCGACCCCGCTCCACCAGCGGCGCGGCGTGAACCACACGACCAGCGCCATGGCGAGGCAGGTGAGCGGCACCCAGTCTGCCTGCACCCAAAACACCGGTGCGCCGATCAGCAGATCGCGCACCGTGCCGCCGCCCACTCCGGTAACCAGCGCGAAAAAGGCAAAGGTCACCAGCGTCTGCCCCGCCCGAGCGGCAGCAAGCGCGCCTGACAGCGCGAAAACCGCCGTTCCCGCAACATCGAGCAGCGGCAAGGCGTCAATAGCCAGACCAGCGGCGCGAGTTAGCGCACTGGCCGTTTCAAGTGCAGAGATCGTCGACCACATCATCATCCGCTCGACATACCCGCTTGTTTCAGGCGAAGTCGAGAAACGAACCGAGATTGGCGGCATAGCGGATTGTGAACGCGATGGTTTCGCTCCATATCGCAGTGCGTGAAGCATCTTCCTGAAAGCCACCTCCGGCTCGCCATTGCGCTGGCTGCGCTCGCCGGGCTCGTCGATGTCGTCGCCTTTCTTGCGCTCGGCGGTTTTTTTGCCAGTTTCATGTCAGGCAACAGCACCCGGCTCGCCATCGGCATAAGCGGCAACCTCTCGGATGCATCGCTCGCACTGAGCCTGATTCTCGCCTTCGTCGGCGGCGTGGTCGGCGCAACTTTGCTCGGGCGGGGATCGGGCGATGCGCGGATCCATCGCATTCTTGCGCTGGTCGCAGCGCTCATCCTGATCTGCGCGGCCATTGCCAAACCCTATCAGGCGACGCAATTGCTGCTGCTCGCTGCTGCGATGGGGGCGATGAATTGCATTTTCGAACGCGATGGAGAGGTGTCGGTAGGCCTAACCTACATGAACGGCACGCTGGTCCGGTTCGGGCAGGGGTTCGCCCGCTGGCTGGCGCAAGAAGGCGGCATCGATGAATGGCTGCGACATGCAATATTATGGGCCGGTTTCCTCGGCGGCGGTTTGACTGGTGTGGGATTATACTGGCGCATCGGGCTCGACACATTGCACATCGCAGGCCTCGCAACGGCGGGAGCTGCGCTGTTGCTGTGGTGGCACGGTCGCCCAGACCGGGTCACTCAGACGGATCAACCACAAGAAGTCGAACCACAGGCTGAATAGAATCCGCCGTATGAGAAGCTCAGAAAACTAAGCCAGTGCCTTCCCCCTCCTGGCGACTGTGTCAGACAGCAACCCCCGCGCCACGGGCATGGCTCGCAATCGTATCGGCAATCGTATCGACCAGCGCTAGCGGCAGATCATGGCCCATGCCCGGGACAATCGCCAGCTTTGCACCGGGAATGCTCGCGGCGGTGTCACGGCCACCTTCGACCGGCACCAGCGGATCGCCGTCACCGTGAATGACCAGCGTCGGGACGGTGATGCACTTCAGCATCGCTCGCCGATCGCCGTCGGCAATAATTGCCGCCGTCTGCCGCGCGAAACCTGCGGGCGAATAGCTGCGGGCGAAGTCGCTGCGCACACGCTGCTGGAGACGCGCCTCGTCCGAAGGATAGCCGGGGCTGCCGATGGTCTTTGCCACATCTACACCGAAAGCGATCAGCGTTTCGGGGTCATTGCCAGCGGGCCGACCGGTGAGCATCTTCATAGCTTCGGGTTTGGCGCGCGGCAGTCGACGGTTGCCGGTGGTCGACATGATCGAGGTCAACGAAAGCGTGCGGTCGGCATGGCTTGCCGCGATATGCTGGGAGATCATGCCTCCCATCGATACGCCCACGATATGCGCCGCCGGAATATCGAGCGCATCGAGCAACCCGATTGCATCCTTGGCCATATCGGCGAGGCGATAGGGGGTGCGGACTGGCAAACCGATGATCGATTTGACCAGCAGCCATTTGATATTCGGCACGCCAGCAGCATCAAATTTGGTCGACAGGCCGATATCACGATTATCGTAGCGGATCACGCGAAAGCCCCGCGCCGCCAATGCTTCGACCAGCTCTATCGGCCACAGGGTAAGCTGTCCGCCGAGTCCCATGACAAGCAGAATTGGCGGGGCTGCAGGATCGCCATGATCCTCATATTCGATGGTAATGTCGTTGGCGGTGGTGGTGGGCATTAATGCAATTCCCTGGCCGGACTGCGCGCGGGCGGCCGCAGCATCACGATGGCCATGAAATAGCCGATTATTGCGCTGGCACCATAGCCGAGAAGCGGGGTGGGATAAGGTGCCACGACCGAAGCGATAAGCAGGGTCACCCAGACAATTAGGAAAACGACCAGAGCACGCTGTTGGGCCATTTCTATCCGGCCAATGAGTAGCAGGGGTGCCATGACCGTCGCTATTGCAATCAGGATCAATGCGCCGACAACAGGCCTACCGCCAAGCAAGCCGTCGACAATCACCGTTTCGACGAAGCGGACAGCCGGCAAGTCATCGCCGCGGACAAGCGTGATGGCCAGTGCCGCCAAAGCCGAAATCGTCACCATGGCCGTCAGGCGATTGCGAAGCGCGGCAAGCACGCAAATACTGGCCATCGTCATTGCAAAAGCCATCGCCCAGTCCGGTTGCAACGCAACCGCAATCGCCGCAACGACCATGCTGACGCCGAGCAGCTGGCTATCCGGGAACCGGGCATAGCTGCACAAAAGCAGCGGTAGGAGGATGAAAGCGGGCTGCAGCCGCAACGGCCCAATTGTTACCCAGCGATGGACACCATTCAGCTCCGCACCCCAGATTGCCGTGGCCAGCAACGCCAGCCCAGCGGCAAGTGCCGGCCAGCGCCAATCAGGCGGTAAAGTGGCCAATAAAAAAGCAATTACCAATCCGACAATCATCGCCCCAGCGTTGACCACGAGAAAGGTGCGGGGAGCGCCGCCGAGCGCCATCACCGCCATGCCGATAGCGACTGCCACCATCCCCGCAGCGAGTGTGGCGAAGATGGGCGACCGAGACAGGCGGCGCTCCACGATCAGATATGGATTGCTTTGCCCTGAACTGCCATCGCCGCTTCCTTGAGCGCCTCGGCGTGGGTGGGGTGGGCGTGACAAGTGTAGGCGATGTCTTCGCTGGTCGCGCCGAATTCCATTGCGACGCACGCTTCCGCAATCATCGATCCGGCGACCGATGCGATGATCCAGACACCTAGCACGCGATCGGTCTGGGCATCCGCTATGACCTTGACGAGGCCATCGGTTTGTCGATTGGTTTTGGCGCGGCTGTTGGCCATCATTGGGAATTTGCCGACCTTGATCGCAGTTTTGGCAGCCGCCTGTTCTTCGGTCAGGCCAACACCGGCGATTTCAGGGAACGTATAAACGACGTTGGGGATGACGTCATGGTTGACGATGCCGGTCTGTCCGGCGATATTTTCGGCGACCGCAACGCCTTCATCTTCCGCCTTGTGCGCCAGCATGGGTCCGGGCACGACATCGCCTATCGCCCAGATGCCGGGGACGCTGGTGCGAAAATCGTTGGCTATGTCGATCTGGCCGCGCGCATTGGTGGTCAAGCCCGCCCTGTCGAGCGATAGCCCGT
Organism: Sphingomonas sp.; assembly: GCA_031397785.1. GTDB lineage: Bacteria > Pseudomonadota > Alphaproteobacteria > Sphingomonadales > Sphingomonadaceae > Sphingopyxis. Next base: position 7,802 of record JANNMK010000101.1, read on the forward strand.
CGGTGTTGGGCTTGCGACCAATAGCGACAAGTACAACATCTGCGGCAAGCGTCTCTGCCGAACCTCCGGCGGCTGGCTCCATCGTCACGATGGCCATGCCGTCTTTGCTGACTACTCCAGTGACCTTGGTCGAAGTCTTGATATCGAAGCCCTGCTTCTTGAATATCTTGTTCGCCTCCTTGCGGATATCCGCGTCCATACCGGGCAGGATCTGGTCGAGATATTCTACCACTGTCACCTTTGCACCGAGCCGACGCCAGACGCTGCCAAGTTCGAGGCCGATTACGCCGCCACCGATGACGACCATAGTTCCGGGGATTTTCGGCAAAGTCAGTGCGCCGGTGGAATCGACGATCACATGTGCGTCATTATCGACGGTGACGCCTGGCAACGGCGTGACGCTGGAACCGGTGGCGATGACGATATTTTTGGCGCGATAGCTTTTTCCGTCGACTTCGACAGTGTCGGGGCCGGTAAAGCTGGCAAGCCCCTTGATCCAGTCGACCTTGTTTTTCTTGAACAGGAAAGCGATCCCGCCGGTCAATTCATCGACTGCCTTCTGCTTTTCGGCGATCATGGCGGGCACATCGACCGACGGCGTACCAAAATTCATGCCGAATTTGGCGAGATGCCCGCCGGTGACTTCCTCATAGAGTTCCGACGCGTGCAACAAGGCCTTTGACGGGATGCAGCCGACATTGAGGCACGTGCCGCCCAGCGTTTCGCGCGCTTCGATGCAAGCGGTTTTCAGCCCGAGCTGCGCCGCGCGGATCGCCGCGACATAACCGCCGGGGCCTGCGCCGATGACGAGAACGTCGTAATCATAGTCGGTCATTCGAAACTCCGCTTGCCCTGAGCCTGTCAAAGGGCTGCTCACACATTGCCCTTCTATCGAGAGAAGGACAGGGCTTCGACAGGATGAGCCCGAACGGTTTTGGCAGAATGCTGAAACCTACAAATCCACAAGCAAACGGCCCGGGTCCTCGATCGCTTCCTTCACCGTCTTAAGGAAGGTCACTGCCTCGCGACCATCGATCAGGCGGTGGTCGTAGCTGAGTGCAAGATACATCATCGAGCGGGCGACAATCTGTCCCGAACGCACAACGGGGCGTTCCTCGATGCGATGGAGACCAAGCACGGCGCTTTGCGGGGGGTTGATGATCGGTGTAGACATCAGTCCGCCGAACACGCCGCCGTTGGAGATGGTAAAGGTGCCGCCGGTCATGTCGGCCATCGTCAGACTGCCGTCCTTGGCCCGTTTGCCAAGTTCGGCGATCGCCTTTTCGATTTCAGCGAAGCTCATCGCATCGGCATTGCGGACAACAGGAACGACGAGGCCGTTCGGGGCAGACACCGCGACCGAGACATCGAGATAGTTATGGTAGACGATATCCTCACCATCGATCCGCGCATTGACCGACGGAAAGTCGCGCACCGCCAGCGCTACCGCCTTGGTGAAGAAGCTCATGAAGCCGAGACGCACGCCATGCTTCTTTTCGAACATCTCTCGAAAGCGTTCTCGCATCGCCATGACTTCGGTCATATCGACATCGTTGAACGTGGTCAGCATTGCAGCAGTATTTTGGGCCTCCTTCAGGCGGCGAGCGACCGTCTGGCGCAGACGGGTCATCTTTACCCGTTCCTCAGGGCGGTCACCGGTTGCGTGGGAAGACACATTAGGCGCTGCAGCGACGATCGGCTGGAGCGCAACAGCAGGCGCATCAATCGCTTTTTTCGCAGCATCGACTACGTCTTCTTTGGTGAGGCGGCCGTCTTTGCCGGTGCCGATCACTTTGCCCGGATCGATACCATGTTCGAGAACTGCCCGGCGCACTGCCGGCGACAGGGTGGTTACATCGCTCGATGTGGTTTCAGGCGCAGCTATCGCGGTCGCGGGCTGCGCCGCAGTGACCGTTGCGACGGATGATGGCGCCGCGGCGCCGTCCTCGATAACGCCAAGCACAGCGCCGACCAGCACGGTATCGCCTTCCTTGACTAGGTGCTGCCCCATCACGCCCGCAACCGGGCTCGGCACTTCGACTGCGACCTTGTCGGTTTCGAGGGAAGCGATCGGTTCATCGAGCGCCACTGCCTCGCCGGGTTGTTTGAGCCATTGGCCGACGGTGGCCTCGCTGACCGATTCCCCCAGGACCGGGACTTTGACTTCGCTGCTCATCTTTGCCTCTTCACTGTTCCAGGCCAATAGCCGGGGTCGACGATGCACTGCCGAGCGACGGGCCCGGAATTTTGCAAGACACCACCGCTAACCCTGTTACGCGCCTGCTTTGCCGGCAGTTGCCGGTTTCGATGTTGCCGTTCCGCCCGCCGCTTTGGCGCGGCGAATTTCCGCGCGGACACTCAACCCCAGCGCGTCGGCCACCAGCGCCGCCTGTTCGGTCTGGTGCCTGGACATCAGCCCGGTTGCCGGTGATGCTGCCGCCGCACGACCCGCATAACGCGCGCGCATGCCCTTTTTGCCGGCGCCAGCCAGCGATTCTTCGATATAGGGCTCGACGAAAGACCAGCTGCCGTTGTTGCGCGGTTCTTCCTGCGCCCAGACAACATCCTCAAGGGCGGGCATTCGCGATAATCGCAACGCCAGTGGATCGCTGGGGAAGGGGTAGAGCTGCTCGATGCGGATCACCGTCGTGTCGTGCGCCTCGGCAACATCGCGCGCTTCCATCAGATCATAACCAACTTTGCCCGAACACAGCACGACACGCCTGATATCGGCATCGGCAGGAGGAGTGCGATCGGACATTATGCGCCGGAAATGGCTGTCGCCGATGAAGTCGCTGCGCTCGCTGATCGCGAGCTTGTGGCGCAGCAGCGATTTAGGCGTCATGATGATCAGCGGTTTACGAAAGCTGCGCAGCATTTGGCGGCGCAGGACGTGGAAATAGTTCGACGGCGTCGAGATGTTGCACACCTGGATATTATCGCCGGCGCACAGTTGCAAAAACCGTTCGAGCCGCGCCGAGCTATGTTCCGGCCCTTGCCCTTCATAGCCATGCGGCAAAAGGAGGACGAGGCCGTTGGCGCGCAGCCATTTCGCCTCCCCCGAGGCAATGAACTGATCGATCATGATCTGTGCGCCATTGGCGAAGTCGCCGAACTGTGCCTCCCACAACACCAGTGCCTTCGGATCGGCCATGGCATAGCCATATTCGAATCCGAGCACGCCATATTCGCTCAGCGGACTGTCGAGCACTTCGAACCGGCCGTGCGGCACGGTGGACAGCGGGATGTATTTCTGCTCGGTCGCCTGGTCCACCCACACGGCATGGCGCTGGCTGAATGTCCCACGACCGCTGTCCTGGCCCGAAAGCCGGACTTGGTAGCCCTCCGCCAACAAGGTGCCGAACGCCAGCGCTTCAGCTGTTGCCCAGTCGAATACATCGCCGGTTTTCGCCGCGACCATTGCGGCGCGCGCGTCGATCACGCGACGCAGCGTTTTGTGCACCTCCAGCCCATCGGGAATGGTGGTGATGGTTCGGCCAATACCGTCGAACAGTTTGTCCGACACACCGGTTGGGATATTGCGTCGTGCGCTCTCGGGATCAGCGGGGGCGGCAAGTCCGGACCACCGGCCGGCAAACCAGTCGGCCTTGTTCGGCTTGTAGTTTTTGCCGGCCTCAAAATCTTTTTCGAGCCTCGCAATAAAGACATTACGCAATTCGTCTGTGCCGCCGTCGCCGATGACACCCTGCGCCATCAACCGGGCGCTGTAGAGCGTCGAAACAGGCGGGTGCTGACGAATTTTGGCATACATCAGCGGTTGGGTGAAGCTCGGTTCGTCGCCCTCATTATGGCCAAAGCGCCTGTAGCACCACATATCGATGACCACGTCGCGGTGAAATTTCTGGCGGAAATCGATCGCGACCTTGCAAGCGAAAGTCACCGCTTCGGGGTCGTCTCCGTTGACGTGTAGTATCGGCGCCTGGACGCCCTTTGCCACATCGGACGGATAGGGCGAGGAGCGCGCGAATTGCGGGCTGGTGGTGAAACCGATCTGGTTGTTGACGATGAAGTGGATGCAGCCACCGGTGTTGTAGCCACGAATTCCGGAGAAGCCGAGGCACTCCCATACAATGCCCTGCCCGGCAAACGCCGCGTCGCCGTGGATCAGGACGGGCAAGACCTGTTCATGGCGTTCAAGATCGTCACGCACTACCTGTTGCGCGCGAACTTTGCCGAGCACCACCGGATCGACCGCTTCGAGATGCGACGGGTTGGGGACTAGCGACATATGTACGGAAATGCCGTCGAATTCACGGTCGGTGCTGGTGCCGAGGTGATATTTGACGTCGCCCGAGCCCGCCACATCGTCGGGGTTGGCGCTGCCGCCCATGAATTCGTGGAATATGACTTTATAGGGTTTGGCGAGCACATTGGCGAGCATGTTGAGGCGGCCACGATGGGCCATCCCATAGACGATCTCCTTGAGACCATATTGGCCGCCATATTTGATGATCGCTTCCATCGCCGGGATCATTGCTTCGCCGCCGTCGAGGCCGAATCTTTTGGTACCGACATATTTACGGGCGAGGAATTTCTCCCACTCCTCGGCTTCGATCACTTTGTTGAGGATAGCCCTTTTTCCTTCCGGGCTGAATTCGATCGTCTTGTTGGCACCTTCCATTCGGTCCTGCAGGAAACGGCGTTCCTCGACATCGGAGATATGCATATATTCGAGGCCGACCTTGCCGCAATAATTTGCGCGCAGAATTGCAACGATCTGGCGGATCGTCGCCTTTTCAAGGCCGAGTGTGCCGCCAAGATAAACCGGCTTGTCGAGATCCGCGCCGGTGAAGCCATGATATTCCGGAGTCAGATCGGCAGGTAGTTCCTGTTTCTGGATGCCCAGCGGATCAAGATCGGCAGCAAGATGCCCGCGCACACGATAGGTGCGGATGAGCAGCATGGCGCGGATCGACGCGCCTGCCGCCGCCGCGACTTCGGCTTCCGTCATGCTCGCACCCGTCTTTGACGCAGCTTCCCGGATGCCCTTGGCGGCTGCAATCTCCATCTGCGTGGGATCAAGTGCGGCGGTCAAAGCATCGGTATCAGTCAGCGGCCAGTTGACGCGTTGCCAGCTGGGGCCGGTTTCGGGTTCATACAGTGGATCGTGATAGTCCATGACACGGCCTTCCTGGGGAGGGAAACGGCGGAGAGGCAGGAAGCCTTAGTGCTTCAAAACTTCGAGCAGCGTCGTGCCCAGTTCGCTCGGCGATTTGGAGACGCGGATGCCGGCGGCTTCCATGGCGGCGATCTTGTCTTCGGCGCCGCCCTTGCCGCCCGAGACGATCGCTCCGGCATGGCCCATGCGGCGGCCCGGCGGCGCGGTTAGCCCGGCGATGAAGCCCACCATCGGCTTTTTACGGCCGCGCTTCGCTTCGTCGATCAGGAATTGCGCGGCTTCTTCTTCCGCGCTGCCGCCGATTTCGCCGATCATGATCATCGATTGGGTAGCGTCGTCAGCTAGGAACAGTTCGAGCACGTCGATGAAATTGGTGCCGTTGACCGGATCGCCACCGATGCCGACCGCAGTGGTCTGGCCCAGACCGGCATTGGTCGTCTGGAACACTGCCTCATAGGTCAGCGTACCTGAGCGTGAGACGACGCCGACCGAGCCCTTGGAAAAGATGCTGCCGGGCATGATGCCGATCTTGCATTCGCCGGGCGTCAGCACGCCAGGGCAGTTGGGGCCGATCAGCCGCGATTTGGAGCCCGCCAGCCGCGCCTTGACATTGACCATGTCGAGCACAGGAATGCCTTCGGTGATGCAGACGATCAGCGGCATTTCGGCCTCGATCGCCTCGATGATCGCGGTGGCGGCGAAGGGCGGCGGCACATAGACACAGCTCGCATCCGCGCCGGTCGCGGCCATGCCCTCGGCGACGGAGTTGAACATCGGCAGGCCGATGTGCGTCTGGCCGCCCTTGCCCGGGGTCACCCCGCCAACCATCTGCGTGCCATAAGCCAGCGCCTGTTCGGTGTGAAAGGTGCCGGTCGCGCCGGTCATTCCTTGCGTCAGGACTTTGGTATGTTTGTTTACGAGGATCGACATTAGGAACCCTTCAATTATGAAGCTCTGCTTGCCGCCTGCCGGGCAAGAAGGCGATTGCAGGCAAAAATGACGGCCGACGCCAACAACGCATAAACCGCCGAAGCGATTGGAATAAGGGCGCCATAGCCGTCAGGCCCATTGATCCAGTAAGGACTGGAGTTTGTAGCGTCCAGAACTAGGCCGATGCCGAATATGCCGATTCCGTAAAGGGTGAACGCATAGCCACACCATGCCGAGAGCCGCCCGCCACCTCGACTGTAGGCCAACAAGCCGCAAAGCGCGAGCAAGGTCAAAACCAACGTTACCGCGAGGGACAGAATATAAGCTGTCACGCCAACGAGCTATCCAAAGCCCGGCAAGCATCGAGCAGTTCCTTAACCGCATCGACGCTGACCTGCAGCCCGGCCTTGTCGGCATCGTCGAGCGCGATTTCGATCACCTTCTCGACGCCGCCCGCGCCGATCATCACCGGCACGCCGACATACAGGCCATGGAGGCCATACTGGCCCTCGACGAACGCCGCGCAGGGCAGGATGCGCTTCTGGTCCGAGAGATAGGCTTCGGCCATGGCGATGCCCGACGCCGCAGGGGCATAAAATGCCGAGCCGGTGCCGAGCAGCGCGACGATTTCGCCGCCGCCGCCGCGGGTGCGCTTGACGATCGCGTCAATGCTTTCCTGCGTCGAGAGGCCCATCGCCACCAGGTCGGGCACCGGAATGCCGTTGACCGTCGAGTAACGCACCACTGGCACCATTGTGTCGCCATGGCCGCCGAGCACGAAGGTGTTGACGTCGCGCACCGACACCTGAAACTCGTTGGCGATGAAGTGGCTGAAGCGCGCGCTGTCGAGCACGCCGGCCATGCCGACCACCTTGTTGTGCGGCAGGCCGCTGAACTCGCGCAGCGCCCAGACCATCGCGTCGAGCGGGTTGGTGATGCAGATGACAAAAGCATCGGGGGCGTTGGCGGCGATGCCCTCACCCACCGCCTTCATTACCTTGAGGTTGATGCCGAGCAGGTCGTCGCGGCTCATCCCCGGCTTGCGGGCGACCCCGGCGGTAACGATGATGACGTCCGCGCCCGCGATATCGGCATAGCTGTTCGAGCCGGTAATCTTCGCGTCGAACCCTTCTACCGGGCCGCACTGCGACAGGTCGAGCGCCTTGCCCTGTGGCACGCCCTCAACGACATCGAACAGGACGATATCGCCGAGTTCGCGCTGCGCCGCGAGATGGGCGAGCGTCCCGCCGATGTTGCCGGCGCCGATCAGCGCGATCTTCTTGCGGGCCATAAAATCAGCTCTCCTGCTTGTCCGGCCGCTGGCAGGTCGCGTGGACGAGGACGGGCCGACGACCCCCCGACGCGTGTGCGGCAATAGCCCATGACAGCAGGATTGCAAGGCACGAGTGACGCTTCTACAGGCTATTCAAGCTAATGCGAATAATTTGCGTTAGACGTTTGCCTGTTTACCAAAATGCGACCCGGGGCGCTGCGGCAAAATGACAATCAGCACCAGGATTGCAATTGCCAGCACCGCCGAAGCGACCGGTCGGCTGAAATCGAGTCCCCCTTTGTCGAGCGGCTTATCGAGAAAATCGCCCACGGTCGCACCGAGCGGTCGGGTAAGGATGAAAGCGGCCCAGAACAGCACGACCTTGCTGATCCGCGTCCAGTAGTGGCAGGCCGCAACCAGGACCAGCAAGGCGCCAAACAGCAGCGCCCCGCCGGTGTAGCCCATACCGATGCCCGCCGGTATGTCCTGCGGTCCGGCTGCTACCCAATCGCCCAATGCGGTGCCCAACGTTTGTGAAAAGGTGATGGTCAGCCAGTAAAAAGCCTCGGCGCGCGGGCTGGCGATATCGTCGGTTGCTACCGATCCAAGAACGACCCGCCACAATGCCAGCGAACCGAGCACCATAGCCAGCAGCAACGAAGATCCCCCGACATAGCCGATGCCGAGATCGCGGGTGGCGTAATCGGCCATAGTCGTTCCCGCAGTGGTCGATGCAATGATGGTTGCCCAATAGAGAAAGGGATGAAATTGGCGCGCCATGATTTGTGCCGCTATTAACAGCAGCAGCGGTGCAACAAAGATGGCGGTCCCGACGAGGTAACCCAGGTTCCAGGTCATCGATACCGTATCTCCGGCGGTCTCCCCCAACGTCGTC
>JANNMK010000087.1:0-2033 GCA_031397785.1 Sphingomonas sp.
GGGCCGAAGCGCTGCACCTCGAGGTCGCCAAGCCGCGTGTCGAAGCCGAAGCTGCCAGTCGAGTGCATCTCCTGATACCAAACGCTGGGCGTCACCGTCCAGCTGTCGTCGTGGTCGATCTGCAAGGCCGCGCGCCCGCCATAAACTTCGCGGTCGGTATAATCGCTCGACTGGAACGTCTTGCGGTCGAGATAGGCCCCCGCATAGGTGATGTCCCAGTTGGAAATCTCGCCCTCGATGGTCAGCGCCGCCTGCACAAACCGGTCGTCGCGAAATTCGGGGCCGAACCGCTGCACCTGCAGATCGCCGACCCGCGGATCAAAGCCGAAACTGCCTTCGGAATGCATGTCCTGATACAGCACGCTCGGCGTCACCGTCCAGCTGTCGTCGAGGTCGATCTGCAACGCGGCGCGCCCGCCATAGACTTCGACGCTGTTATAATCTTCCTCGACGAATGCGGCATTGTCGATGGTGATGCCGCCCGGCGTCGGCAGGAAGGTCCGCGTTCCCGGCACATTGTCGATATAGCCTGCATCGCTCCGGTAGAATCCGACCATGCGCAGCGCGATCGTCTCGGCCAGCGGAAAATTGAGCATCCCTTCGACCCGCCCGCCGATGCCGCCGTCGCGCACCGTGTTGACCTCGCCATCAACCCGCCCGGCAAATCCGCTCGCATCGGGCTTGTTGGTGATGATGCGGATCGTCCCTGCCTGGCTCGATGCGCCGTACAGCGTGCCCTGCGGCCCGGCGAGGCTCTCGATCCGGGCGATGTCATAGACATGGACGTCGAGCGTCCCGCCGATCGTCGTCACCGGCTGTTCGTCGAGGTAGACGCCGACCGACGGCAGCGATCCCGAATGATTGCCGTCGCCGCCCGATGCGACACCGCGCATATAGACGCTGGTCACACCAGGCTGCGAACTCTGGAACGCGACCGATGGCAGCAGCGCGGTATATTGGTTGAAATTGGAGATGTTGAGCTGGTCGAGCTTGCGGGTGCCCAGCACCTGCACGCTGATCGGCACATCCTGCAGATTTTCTTCGCGCTTCTGTGCAGTGACGACGATATCGTCGTCGAACTCATCCTCTGCCACCGGCGCGGCGGCATCCTGTGCCAGCGCGGGCGAGGAAATGGCGGCAGCGGATGCCAGCAGCGCGGCCGCAAATGCGTGACGACGAACATTATGCATGGCCAAAGCCCCCCGAAAGCTAATTTTCTGACCGCCAGCCTGTGCCTCGCCGCAATCATCGTCAAGCTGCCGCATCGCAGCACGGGATTTGGTTGCCGCAACGTGGCAATAATGCCACCGGCTCAGCTAAATTCCGGCACCCCGGGATAAGCCTCCAGCACATCGCCCAGCGCCGCCTTCAGCGGGTCCAGCCACGGCTCGAACATCTGCCACGCATCGGTGCCGCTCTGGAAAATCGGCTGGCGCACCTGTTCGGAACTCGCCGTCCTGACCGCCCGCTCCGTCTTGTGGAACTCCAGACAGGCCGGCTCATAGCCCAGCCCGCACGCCGCCAGCAATCGCCGCACCTCGGCTTCGGTATCGGCCACCATCGCCTCATAATGGACCCGGATGACCCGCCCGGGCAGCGCCGTGTCGACATGCGCCATCAGCCGCGCATAGTCGCGATAATATCGCCCCATGTCGGCCAGATCGTAGCTGAACGCCTGCCCGCGCGCGAAATGCTGCTTGTAGTTGGAAAAACAGCAGCCCATCGGGTGCCGCCGCGCATCGATGATCGTCGCATTGGGCAGCATCAGGTGGATCAGCGGCACATGCGCCCAGTTATTGGGCAGCTTGTCGATGAAATACGGCCGCTCGCTGCGCCGCTGCACCCGGGTCCGCGCCAGATAATCCTCGCCCATCGCGCGCAGGGCATCCGGCGCGATGTCGGCGATGCTTTGCGGATAGTGCTCCATCCGCCGGGCAATCGCCGGCACGTCGGGCAGCTCGGATGTCCCCTCGACCAGGCTGTGGCTGGCCAGGATCTGCTCGATCAGCGTCGATCCGGCGCGCGGCATCCCC
>JANNMK010000116.1:0-2119 GCA_031397785.1 Sphingomonas sp.
GATCCGTGCGGCCGATCCCGGCGGACTGCCGGCAGGATAGGCGGTGGCGGCGCGAAATGGCGAGATCATCCGGGCACGGGTTGCCAGATAACTCTCGTCGAGCAGCCCGGCGACCGGCACGCTGACGACATCCGGGTCGGCGATGTAGGTATCACGATCGGCGTAGGCCAGCCGCATCGCTTCGCTGATCAGGTGCCAGCTCATCGGATTGTCGCGGCCCATGGTCCGCATGTCATACCCTTCGAGCATTCCCATGATGCCGAACACCGTGGTCGCGCCCGACGATGGCGGGCCCATGCCGCACAACCGGTAAACACGGTAGCTGAAGCACACGGCATCGCGGTTCTGTGCCCGATAGGCGGCGAGATCGGCCAGCGTCATGTCGCCCGGATTGCGCGGCGCGGTGCGCACCGCAGCGATGATCGCCCGCGCGGTTGCGCCGCCGTAAAATCCGTCGGGTCCACGCGCCGCAACATCGCGCAGCGTGGCGGCAAGCTCGGGATTGCGCAGGGTTTCACCGGTGCGGGCCGGGCGACCATCGATAAAGAACACACCCCGGGTGGCGGGAAAGTCGGTCCAGCGCTCCCCCGCGCCGGCCAGTGCGGCAGCCAGCCATGGCGAGACAGCAAAGCCGTCCTGTGCCAGCGCGACGGCAGGCTCGAACAATTTGGCCCAGGGCAGCTTGCCATAGCGCCGGTGAACCTCTGCCATCAGGCGGATGTTGCCGGGAACACCGACGGACAGCCCGCCAGGTACGGCATCGCGCATGCCCCGCGGGCTTCCGTCCGTACCGAGAAAGCGCGATGGTGTTGCAGCGGCAGGCGCTTCTTCGCGCCCGTCGACAGTGATGACCTCGCCGGTCGCAACATCATGATAGACGAAAAATCCGCCGCCGCCGATGCCGCTCGACTGCGGTTCGACGACCGAAAGCGCGAGCATTGTCGCCATTGCTGCGTCGGCCGCGCTGCCGCCCGCGCTGAGCATCGAGGTGCCCGCTGCACTGGCCCGGCCATCCGCCGACGACACCAGCGCGGCGCCGCTGGCGATGCGCGCCGGGGCGGTCGGTGTGGCATCGCGGATGACGGGAGCGGTATTTTCCTGCGCGGCCAGCGGCGCGGCGACCAGGAAAGCGAAGACGAGAGCGGCCTGTTTGATCTGCATGGCGGCGACCCTAGCCATTGGCGCGCGGCGGTCAACGCGCTTTGAACCGCTGCTCAACCAGCCTGGCCGCCTTAGCGTATTGCAACGACAATACACCTGTGCTAGACGGAAGGCCGGTTAAGGGGAAAATCAAAAGGGGATGCCCGATGTATAGTGACAGCGATCTGACCGCAGCGGTCGCATCAGGCGCGATCAGCGCGCAGGCCGCACAGGCTCTGCGCGACCATGTTGCAGGGGGGCGCGTCTCGCCATCCGCCGACGAAGAACATTTCCGGCTGATAACCGGGTTCAACGACATCTTCGTATCGATTGCCGCCGTGATTCTGCTGGTGGCGATGGCGTGGATCGGCGAATCGGTCCATCCCGCCCTGGCTGGCGCGCTGGTCGCCGCATCGGCCTGGGGCCTGTCCGAATATTTCACCCGGGTGCGGCGCATGGCGTTGCCGTCGATCCTGCTGCTGCTGGCCTTTGTCGGCGGCGTGTTCGCTACCTTTGCCGGTCTGCTGATCGAAAATGGCCAGGCATGGCTGGGCAATGATCCCGATGAGCGGATCGTCGCAGTGATCGGCAGCGGGATTGCGCTGTCCGCCGCCGCCGCTGCATGGTTGCACTGGCGCCGGTTCATGGTGCCGATCACGGTTGCGGCTGGTACTGCTGCGCTTGTTGGCACCGCAGTCGCGCTCGTCATCGCGGCGATCGGACCCGATAATTTCAGCCAGCAGGCGATCCTCGGCCTCGTCCTGGTTGGCGGTGTCGGCGTATTCGCGCTCGCGATGAACTGGGACCGCAGCGATACCGTCCGCCAGACACGGCGCAGCGATGTCGCCTTCTGGCTGCACCTGCTCGCCGCTCCGATGATCGCCCACCCGCTGTTCTCGCTGCTCGGGGTGACCGACAATGGCGTCATCGGCGTCGGCGCGGCGGTTGGCGTGATCGCGCTCTATCTGGTGTTCGGCCT
>JANNMK010000141.1:0-12671 GCA_031397785.1 Sphingomonas sp.
CCGATCGAGGCCAATTGGGAAACCAGCGAGCATCATTTCGATGGGCGGACGTCACGCAATTTCGCGACCTACAACCCGCAAGTCGCGCGCGACGAGATGTTCCAGCTGGGTCGCCACCAGACCACCAAGGGCAATATCATCGCGCCGGTGCGCTCGACATCGGCGCTGGTGCTGTCGTCGACCAACATCAATCGCGAGCGCATTTATGTGCAACAGCCGCCGATCAGCGCGATCGGCTTTTCCAGCCAGGCCTTTGCCCCGCATTTCCCGCACACCGTGCGCACCACGGAGACCAAGACCTGCTCGGACTGTCACCTGTCGGCGGCGGACGATAATAACGCCATCATGTCGCAGCTTTTGCTGCTGGGCACCAATTTCGTCAATTTCGTCGGGCTGAACAACTGGTCGGGGCTCGAAGGCGGGTTCCAGGCGACCCGGGTGACCGAATGGGACGAACCGCAGACGGTGATCGGCAGCTACCTCCACCGCTATGCCTGGCCCGATTATTACCGTCAGCATGTCGACCGCAACGGGCGCGAGCTGATCGACTGGGTGCGCGGTTCGGCGATCCAGGGCGACCTCAGCGCCGAAGCCCGCCCGCCCGAGGAATTTGCCAATGTCGTGCAGGGCACGCGCGGGGCGGTGCGCTGTCTGCAATTGCGCGGCGAATATATGTTCGTCGCCGAAGGGCGCGGCGGTTTTGCCGCCTATGATGTTTCGCAAATCGCCAACAAGGGCTATTCGGAACGGATCGTCTCTGCGCCCTTTTCTCCCCTCGGCCATAACGCCCGGGTGCGCAGCCGAAACGCCACCTGCATGGCGCTCGCCACCACTCAGCCGATCGCGCCTACCCGCAACACCGAAGTGATGCGAGCGATCAACCAGGAACAGGCGTTTCACCCGATCTACAATTATGCGGTGATTACCGACTTCGAAGAGGGATTGATCCTTGTCGACGTCAACACCTTTGCCGATGGCGAATTGCGCAACAACAACCTTGATCGGGCGGTGACCTGGAACCCTGACGGGGTGCTGGACGGCGCGAGCCATGTCACCATCGCCGGGCATTTCGCCTATATCACCGCGACGCAGGGTCTGGTTGTCGTCGATCTCGACAATCCGCTCGAACCCAGACTTGCGGCGGTGCGTGCGCTGACCGGAGCCAAGGCCAGCACCGCGCAATTCCGCTATCTATGGGTGTCGGATGCGCAAGGAATCAAGCTATTCGATATCACCACGCTCGCCGATCCGCAGGCGGTTCCGGCGGGCACGATCGCGCTGCCGTCAGCGCAGAAAATGTACATCGCGCGCACCTATCTCTATGTCGCGGCCAAGGATCAGGGGCTGGTCATTATCAATGTGACGCGCCCCGAAGCGCCGCGCGAACTGATGCGCTATACAGCGGCAGGAACGCTCAACGATGCCGAGGACGTCATCGTCGCCACCACTAACGCCAGCCTGTTCGCCTATGTCGCGGATGGCCGCAACGGGGTGAAGGTGCTGCAATTGACCAGCCCCCGAAAGCCAGCGCAACCTCTATGGCTTCAGCCCCGCACCGGTGCCCGAACTGATTGCCTTTGCCCGCACCCCGACCCCGGCAATCGCGATGTCCAAGGGGATCGACCGTGACCGGGCGGTCGACGAAAGCGGCGGGCAGATGGCGGTGTTCGGTCGCCTTGGCTCGCGCCCGTTCAACCGTGCCGAGATGGAACGCCTGTTCCGCACGCGCGCCGGAGGTCTGCTTTACAAGGTGCGGGACGAAGTCGACATGACCATGTGGCGCGGCGGAACCGGCGTGAGCGGTGACCATTGAGCCACTCGTTGCACAGTCGTTGCCCTGTTGACAGCCATCATCCTCGACGGGCGCCTTTGCGTGGCGATTAATCCGGACGTTCGCCGATCAATTCTGTGACCAGGCTTTGCATCCGCGAATCGTAGCTGGCGAGCACGTCCTGCCGACCGGCGCGGTCGAAGTAGCTCACCAAAGCCTCACCGTTCCAATGGTGCAATGCAAAGGCCGGATCTTCGGCGACGATCATCGGGCGATTGTCGGGCAAATCGATGTCGATCGGCCGCAGATCGAGCGACACTTGAGGCGCGGTCGAGGAACATACTGCGACGGTCAGCCCGTTCCATTGCAATGTCAGCGATCGATGAAGATGGCCGCAGATCAGCCCACGCACCTGGGTGGCCCCCTCAATAGCCGCACAAAAGCGGGTGACCCACGGTTCGTCGCGCACCGTCGTCATCCATTCGATGCCGCTGTCGACGGGCGGGTGATGCATGACGATATAGGTTGGCATATCGCGCTGCTGCATCAGCTCGGCGCGCAGCCAGTCGGCACGCTCCTGACAGAATGCTCCGCCGTGCCGCCCTTCCTCCAGCGTATCGATGACGATCAGCCGCAGCGCGCCAAGATCGTGGCTGTACTGGATATAGCCATTGGGATCGACATAACCGGGGAAGTGGGCATTGAATGCATCACGCAGGTCGTGATTGCCCATGCAGGGCAGCACCGGCCACGGCACGTCGGCAAAGGCGGCGGCCAGCTGGGCATAGCTGTCCTCGTCGCCCTTGTCGGTCAGATCGCCCGTAGCGAGCAGGATCGAGGGCACATTGGGACCATCACGCAACCGGGCAAACACCCGATCGAGCCGTTGGCGGTTGAACTCGTCCGGATTATCCGGATCGAAACCGATGTGAATGTCCGTAATCTGGGCGACCAGCATCGGTGGTTCTTTCGACCGGCGTTGCTTATAGTCCTCCATAGAGTCGACGTGTGCCCCCGTCTGTGACCGCTATCACTCGGCGGTTGCCGTCGCGGTCCCGGCGATCGTCGGTTGGGCGCCACGGCGCTGCCGCCGACGGTTGCGGGTGGTATTCGTGACAGGATGCGCATGGGGATGCAACATCGGCGTTTGATCCTTCGCCGCCATGGCAATCGCGACAGGTCTTTATGCCGGGGATCAACAGCTGGTTGGCGGAGCTCGACTGAGCGGCTGCATGGCAGGTGCTGCATTCCTCCTGGTCGTGCGGGCGATGATCGAACCAGCCATGTTCCATGTAGCGCGCGGTCTGATGGACGGGCGTGACCTGCCAGTTGTTGCCTGCCCGGGGCGGCGTGATGATGTGGCAGTCGTAGCAGGCGCCGCCGTCCGAAAAGACCGCTCGCACGGCTTGATCGGCACGACCGGGGCGGACGGCGCGTTCGCGGAAATAGATATTGTAGGTCTCGCCTTCGGCAAAGCCGCCGGGCCGCCGCCGCGCCATCCCGCCCAGATTGACGGGGCGGGTAGGCGGGGTCGATCGATAATAGGCATAGAGGTCGGCAATGACCTGCTGCGGCTGGCCATGACGCAATGTGCGGGTTACACCGCCAACATTCTCGAAGGCCAGACTGTGACAGCCCTGGCAATCGCGCTCCATATCGACCGGCTGAAAACGGACCCGGTCAGCAGTCGGTTTGTGACAGCTGGCACAATCAAGAGCAGCCCCCCCGTCCTGGTTGCGCATATTGAGGCTGCGCGCCATGCGCGCCACCCCGCCTGCGCTTTGCAGATGAATGGCATGAGGGAATTTCAGGCCATTATTGTCGGTCAGCGACGCGGTCCATGTCATCCGCCGGAATAGCGGCTCCTGCCCGTCTGCCGTGCCCGGTGTCATCGCGATCACCGGACGGAACTGCGGGTGCGATATGCCAAAATCGCCCGCATCGCCCAGCTTTGTGTCGGTCAGCCGCTCCGACATGCCATCATGGCAATCAGTGCAGAATTGCTGGGCAGTGGCGGGCATCGGTCCTGCCCCTTCATGTTCGGTATGACAATCGACGCACCGCCCCTCGGGCCGGTTGAACGCAGCGCCGATTTTCAGCAGGGTTGCCCGCCATGCGCCGGGATCGCCCTTGGCGGCGATCTGGCGGTCGACCGGCGCATGATCGTGCGCGTCGCTGTGGCAGCTTTTGCAACTGCTATCGGTGACCGATACAAATGCATCGACATGGCAGGACTGGCAATCGTCGGCCAGGCTGGCGTGGGCGGAGCTCAGCGGCCCCGATGACCAACTCGCATCGGCATGAAAGCCCTGCGGTCGCTCCTCGACGGTGCGCCAGCTCATCCACGCATAAATCGGTGCGGCCAGAAACGCGGCAAGCACGACGATCGAAAATGCCCAGGCAGACAGACGGCGGCCTGGCAGCAGGCCGCGCAGCGAAAAGGCACTGGTCTCATCGCGATCGAGCGCGCTGTGGCTCAGTTCATCGGTGCGGGTGATCGTCAGTGCGACGCGAGGGTCCGGGCTGTCGCTATCGATGCCGACAGTGATGCGGTGGCCGCCGAAGCGCAGCTCCGCACCATCGCCAGCGTCGATCGTGACGCGATTGACGGTGCGCCCATCAACCTCGAAGCCGAGCCCGGAAATCGCCTCGACCTCGATGTGGCGACCGTCATTGGTGCTGATGCGCGCGTGCTGCGGATTGACGCCGAGATCAGCCAGATGAAGCGTGGATGCCGCATCGCGCCCGACGATGATGCTGCTGTCCGCCACCGGCGTCGACCGGATGATCTCCCGCCCATCGGCAGTGGTGGCGATGCGCCGCAGGAGGAAACTCATATCAGTCCCCCCTTCACCAGTAAAAGAACACGCTGACCACATGCGCGCCGAGCGCCGCGATCAGGGCAAAGGTGAGCGGAACATGGACATAGAGCCAGACTTCGAGCAGCGCTTTTAATTTGAGATGCCGCCTGAGCCGGGTCAGCGCCGCCTGCTTGCGGCCTAGCAGATTATCGATTTTCTCGAGCGGATCGACGCCGAGGTCGGGATGGAGGCCGGTGTGCCCACGGATCAGCGATGCGGCGCGAGCGGTGGCGCAGCGAGGATAGCGACCGGTCAGACGGGCAAGCAACGACCCCGCGAACGGATCGGAATCAAGACTGAGGCGAACGGTCGCCGCGTCTTCGGGCGCCAGCGGCTGGGCGGCGTCGTAAAGCTGGCGGTCGAGGCTGCGGATATCCTCCAGCATCTGGGCCTGTGTGCGCTCGTCGCGGTTGTTCGACAGGGCGGCCGGGATCGTCGCATAAGCAGTGACCCCCCACAGCCCCGACAGGATCACCAGCATCATCAGCGCCCAGGCCAGCGTGTGGACATTCCAGCCGAGCTGAAAGCCTGAATGCAAGGTGCCGATCACCGCCAGCGAAAGGCCGAGATAGACATGCGCCGATGTCCAGGCCTTCAATGACCATGACCCCGATGTCATCGCGCGCTTACGCAGCCCCAGCAGCGTCAGCCACAGGATGATGAGGAGGCCGATCGTCCCCAGAGTATAGCCATACCAACTGCCGCCATTGTGGCGCGGTGTCACGTCGATGAGCCAGTAACCGGCCAGCATCGCGAGGCTGAGGAACAGCGCGATCTTTGCCCACAGGAAACTGTTGTGCGACAGGAAACTGGTGTGCAGCGTGATGCGTTCGCGGCCCTGCTGAACCGGGATTTTCCTCGCCGCCGGACGGGGCAATCGGGTTGCCATCAGTCATCGCCCTCGGTCAGCCGGGCGATCGACAGGAACGCTTCAGGCGAAACGCGAAGCGCTGCCCCGGTGGGACAGGCGCGGACACAGGCGGGACCACCGGCAATGCCCGAGCACATGTCGCACTTTATCGCCTTTTTAACGGGCTCATAGCCATCGGGCCGATGCTTTTTGGACCATGTCTTGTCCGGCTCGCCTGGCCCCGGGCCAAGGCCGAAAAACAGCCATGACAGCAAACCGGGTTTCTGCGGCGGGGTCGATTCCATGCGAATGACGCCATAGGGGCAATAGCGCTGGCAATTGCCGCAGCCGATGCAGCTGTCGTCGATGAACACTTCGCCATCGGGACCGCGGTGGATGGCATTGGGCGGGCAATCGGCCATGCAGTGCGGATGCTCGCAATGGCGGCAGCTGGTCGGCACATGGATATGGGCAAAGGTTGCCCCGGCTTCCCGGTCGAGCCGCGACAATCCTTCGTGGGTGTCAGCACAGGCCTTTTCGCAATTGTCGCAGCCGATGCACAATTGCTCGTCGATCAGCAGCACATCGGTCGCTTCGCCAATCCCCTTGTCGACCAGGAATTTGGCGGTTTCCGAATAGAGTTCGACGGCACTCGAAAAGCTCGCCTTGCGCCCTTCGATGAAGGTATTGAGATCCTGCCGCGACGCCATTTCGCCGCGCGCCTTTTGCATCAGCGCCGGTTTGGCGAGCAGTACCTTGCGAAAGGCCTCACCGGAAACCCGCACAACCTCGGACTTTATCGCCGCCTTGACCGTGGCATTGCGCGCCTCACCGGAGATCACCGCCATTTCGCCGACATAGGATCCGGCAGGCAGATAGCGCAGGAACACCGGTTTGCCGCCGATCTGTTTTTCAACGACCATCGATCCGTTGCGGATGACGTAGATGTCATCACCGGTTTCCCCTTCGGTGATGATTGCTTTGCCAGCCGGTACCGCGATGACTTCTGCGGTATCGATCGCCTCGGTGAGATCGGCAGGAGTAAGGCCCGATCCGAACATCTGGAGCAGTTGCCGTTCGAGGCTGATGCGCGTGATGGCCCGCTTGGCCCCCGGCACCGAAGCCATCAATTTCAGCGCCGCATTACGCGACATCTCGACGAGGATGGCGTCCGATCCGGCCCGGATTGTCGCGCCGCGACGTCGTCCGGAAATCAGGCCGACCTCACCGAAGATCGTGCCGGTGGGGATGACTACCGTCCTCGCCGGATCGGCGGCGTCGATTTCCACCGCAACTTCCCCGTCGGCAATCGCGAACAGCGACGATCCCGGTGCGTTGCGTTCGAACACGACATCCCCGCGCCGGAACGCCCGGACATCCGAATCGAGCAGGAATTCCCGTAACTGCAGCGGCGAGACATCTTCGAAAATCGAGACGCGGGTGCCGATGAAATCCAGCCATTGATCGACACTGCGAGGGCCGGAAGCGGCAGCAGGGAGGCTGGCAAATTTCTCCGCCAGCAATTTTTCGTCGACCGGCTTCAATGTTGTGTTGCCAACGATGAATTCGACGACGTCATGACCCTGGTTCATGCAATGCTTGATCAGCGGATAGCCCGCCAGCGCGCCGATGACATAGACGCCGGGCACGGTCGTTTCGAAGGTCGGGCTGAGTTTCGGAAACGCTTCACGGTCCGGGCTGGTGAATTCGATACCGCAAGCCTCGACGAACTTGCGTGGCGGAGCAGACCCCAGCCGGGCGATGATCCGGTCGCAACGGATGCGCTCCTCTCCATCGCGGGTCTGCAGCGTGATCCAGCCCGGTTCCACAGCAGCAGGAGAGGTTTCGGTCTTCGGCGTGATCCGCCCTGCCCCAGCCAGTTCCATCAGCGCCGCGACATTGGGTCCTTTTGCCCGGATGAACCCGGCATCGCGGTTGAGGATGGTGACGATATTGCCTTGCGCAGCATCATTGGCGAGGCCCAGCGCATTTTCGATGCCCGCATCGCCGCCGCCCACCACAGTGATATGTTCATCGACATATTCGGTCGGGTCGTTGAGCTGATACTGGACATGCGGCAGCGCGGCGCCCGGCACATCGAGCCTGTTCGGATTGCCCTGCGTGCCGATGGCGAGCACGATATGTCTGGCGCGCCAGCTACGCCCGTCGGCTGCCCTGATCGTGAAATCGCCCTTGGTCCCGGTAATGGCGTCGACATCGGCCTGATAGGCGATGTCGAGCCCAACCCCTTGGGCGCTCCAGCGATCGAGGATCGTCTCGCGCTTGCCTGCATCAAAATCGACGTCCGATCGCAGCTCCAGCTGCACCGGCGTCGCCATGATATGCTTGCCCTTCTGATATTTGTAGATTGTATCCGAAAGATGATCGGTCTTTTCAACCAGCATATAAGTAAGGTCGAGCGCCGCAGCGCGACCGGCAGCGCTGAGGCCCGCGGGGCCCGAGCCGATGATGAGGATGTCCAGCAAATCGCTCACGCGGCCGACATCCCTCGGCGATGGCGGCTGCAATCAGCAAAATGTGTCTTGAAAACCGACACGCTGCCCCCTCTGCCCGAAATGGGCATCCAGCCTTTTCGGCTGGACCTGCAAGCGCGACCCCGAAATTCTTATCGTTGGCGGCTACAGCTATGCCTTGCCGAGCGAGGCTGCGTCAACCGCCAAGCCGCAACCCGGGCCGATCAGCTGTAAGGCGCGGAAAGATAGTCTGCGACCGACCATTCGCGAGGCTGCTCGCGCTGCGGCGCAGGGCTGTGCTGATCGACATCCTCTGCCATCAGGCTCCAGCCACCGGGGCCAAGCCGTTCCATCGGCCGGAACTTGGTTTTATAGGCCATCCGGTCCGACCCTTCGATCCAGTAGCCCAGATAAACGTAGGGGAGCCCTGCCCGTCCGGCGCGCAGGATGTGATCGAGGATGATGAAGGTGCCCAGCCCCGATCGGGCATCGGCATCGGTATCGAAAAAGCTATAGACCATCGACAGGCCATCGCCTTGCCGGTCGGTCAGGCACGCACCGACAAGCCGCCCTGCCCGGCCATCGGCAGCCGGTTCGCGATATTCGACGACACAGGTTTCGACAGGCGAATGCTCGACCATTCCGGCAAAATCGCCCTCGCTCATATCCGCCATCCCGCCTGATGGATGCCGCGTCGACAGATAGCGGCCGAGCAGTTCATATTGCTCCTCGGTTGCCCATGGCGCGCGCGCCTCGACGATCAGGTCGCTGTTGCGACGCATCAGCTTTCGTTGCGATGCAGTGGCGGTGAAATCGCGATTGACGACGCGCACCGACACGCAGGCGGTGCAGCTCTGGCAGCTCGGCCGGTAAGCGACATTCTGGCTGCGGCGAAAACCGATGCGACCCAGTGCATCATTCAATTCGGTCGCGTTCGATCCGTTAAGTTCGGTAAACACCTTGCGTTCGCTGCGGCCCGGCAAATAAGGGCAGGCCGTCGGCGTCGTGACAAAGAAACGGGGAAAGCGAAACGGAGCTGTCACGGGCGCGGCGGGCCTTTCTGCTCCCCGTCAATTACGGGGCGTGCACAGTATGACGAGCGCATCGATTCGGCGAAAGTCCATTTACCATTGCAATCGCTGCCTTTGCCTCGCTGATTCAAAGCGGGACAGGGTTGCGCACGGTCAGGCGAGTTCAACCATCGTTACCTGATAGCCGGTTTTCCTGAGCGCGACGACCAATGTATCGAGGTGGTCGCGGTCGCGCGTTTCACATTCGATGTCGGTTATCAGACCCTTGGCAGGCAGCGTGGTAAAGATGCGTTGATGATAGATTTCAACGATGTTGACCTGATGGTCATTGAACACCCGCATCACATTGAACAACGCACCGGGTCTGTCCTGCAGCCGGATACGCAACCGGGCCAACCGGCCCGAACGCGCCAGATCGCGCAGCAGCACATTGGCCAGCAGGCGCGTATCGATATTGCCGCCGCACAGGACCAGACCGACGTTGCGACCCTTGAATCTGTCTCCATGCGCAAGCAATGCAGCAAAGCCCGCGGCGCCCGCTCCTTCGACAACGGTTTTTTCGATCTGGAGCAGCAGCGATACGGCGCGTTCGAGATGGCGTTCCGCGACCAGCACGATATCGTCGGCAAGTTTGGCGACGACCGCGCTGGTAAATTCGCCGGGCTGCCGGACCGCGATACCCTCGGCCAGCGTGTCGCCTTCGCACGGCATATCGACATGGTTAAGTTTGGCATACATTGACGGATAGAGTTCCGCCTGCACGCCGACGAGGCGGATGCCCGGGCTGAGCGCGCGCGCCGCCGTTCCCATTCCGGCAAACAGCCCGCCGCCACCGATCGGGATGATCAGCGTGTCGATGCCCGGCTGATCGGCCAGCATTTCGAGCGCCACCGTGCCCTGCCCTGCAGCGATGCGCGGATCGTCGAACGGGTGAACGAACGTCAGTCCGCGCTCGGCTTCGAGCGTCCGGGCATGCGCATAGGCATCGTCATATTTCTCGCCGTACAGGACAATCTCGGCGCCATGGCTCTGCGTCTGATAGACTTTCACAATCGGCGTCGTCTGCGGCATGACGATCGTCACCGGCACACCGAGCCGTGCGCCATGATAAGCCAGTCCCTGCGCATGATTGCCCGCGCTCGCCGCGATAACGCCGCGGCTGCGCTGCTCGGGATCCATCAGTAACAATGTATTGAGCGCGCCGCGCTCCTTGTAAGCAGCGGTAAACTGCAAATTCTCAAACTTGAGATAGACATTCGCGCCAACCAGCTCGGATAGCGTCCGGCTGATCGTCGTTGGCGTGTGCAGCACTGCATCGCCGATCCGCGCGGGCGCCGCGCGGATGTCGGCCAGCGTCAGCAACGGCGATGCGGATGGCTGGACAACACCAGGTTCGGCGTTGGTGGTGATGGTGTCGGTCAATGCGGTCATATTGCAGCAGGCTCTATCTTATCTGGCCCGATGCGCAAACCGCCGTTATGCCTCTCTCATGGCACATATCGCTTTCATCGGCCTGGGTGTAATGGGCGGGCCGATGGCTCGTCATCTCGCATCGGCGGGCCATTCACTGACCCTGTTCAACCGCACCCGTGCGCGCGCCGAGGCGTGGGTCGAGGCGCATGGCGGCCGTATCGCCCCCAGCCCGATGGCAGCAGCCGAAGGCGCAGACGCGGTCATCACTTGCATCGGCACCGACGATGATGTCGCGCAGGTGACGGTGGGCCGCGACGGCGCGTTCCGTTCGATGGCCAAGGGAAGCTTGTACATCGATCACAGCACAGTGTCGGCGCGTCTGGCGCGGCAATTGTCGGTGGAGGGGGATTCGCGCGGGTTCATGGTGGTCGATGCGCCGGTGACCGGCAGCCAGCCCGGCGCGGAATCGGGCACGCTCACCATCATGTGCGGCGGACGCAAGGCAGCAATCGCCGCGGCGACACCGATCATCGACGCTTATTCGAGGCGCATCGTCCATATCGGCGGCGCGGGCAGCGGCCAGACCGCAAAAATGGCCAACCAGATCGCGCTGTCGGCGGTGGTCGAAGGATTGTCCGAAGCGTTGCGTTTCGCCCAGTCCGCGCGGCTCGACACCGACAAGGTGTTCGACGCCATCTCGGGCGGTGCGGCGGCAAGCTGGCAAATGGACAATCACTGGCATGCAATGGCGCGCGGCGATTTCGCCGGCGGCTTTCCGGTCGACTGGATGCGCAAGGACCTGGGGCTCGCCATCGAAGAAGCGCGCGCCAACGGAGCCAGCTTGCCGGTCGCCGCAATGATCGACCAGTTTTGCGCCGAAATACAGGCAATGGGTGCGGGCCGACAGGATACCAGTGCATTGGTACGGAGATTGCCAAAGTGAAGACTATCCTGTTCGCCGCGATGGCGCTTGGCCTTGCCGCTCCTGCCTCAGCCGATACGCTGGTCGACAATATCGATGGCATCACGCTGAACGCCGAAGGTCGCGTCGTGCGCTTCACCGGGATCGTCATCGCTGATGATGGCCGGGTCGAACGCTTGCTCGAACGCGGCGAGCGCCGCCCCGAACGACCCGATTACCGCAAGGACGGGCGCGGCCAGGTGTTGATGCCGGGCCTCATCGATGCACATGGCCATGTCATGGGGCTCGGCTTTCAGGCGATGCTGCTCGACCTTTCCGCCACGCGCAGCCTTGCCGAGGCGCAGGCCGCGATCACCGCTTATGCCGCGGCCAATCCCGAACTACCCTGGATCATGGGGCGCGGCTGGAATCAGGAGACATGGGGGCTGGGGCGTTTCCCCACCGCCGCAGATCTCGACAGCCTCGGCATCGACCGGCCGATCTGGCTCGAACGCGTCGATGGCCATGCCGGCTGGGCGAACAGCCGGGCCATGACGGTTGCGAGCATCACCGCTGCAACCCGCAGTCCGGCCGGCGGGCGCATCGAAATGGCGACAGGCCGCCCCACCGGCGTTTTCGTCGATGCAGCAGCGGACCTGATCGAGCGTCACCGCCCGCAACCACAGGCGCGCGATCGTGACCGGGCGCTGCAACTGGCGCAGGACCGGTTGCTGTCGATGGGCGTAACCGCCGTTGCCGATATGGGCACCAGCATCGACGACTGGCAGGCCTATCGCCGGGCAGGCGATACCGGCGGGCTGAATGTCCGCATCATCAGCTATGCCGCCGAAATCGACAACATGGCGCTGATCGCCGGCGGCGGGCCGACCCCATGGCTTTACGAAGACCGGCTCAGGATGGTCGGCGTCAAACTCTATCTCGATGGCGCGCTCGGCTCACGCGGGGCATGGCTAAAGGCGCCTTATGCCGATGCGCCCGGACAGCGCGGCCTGCCGCTGCTTACATCGTCCCAGCTCAGGAACCGCATGGTGCGGGCGAGCATGGACGGATTTCAGGTCGCCGCACATGCGATCGGCGATGCCGCCAATGCCGAAATCCTCTCTGCCATTGATGATGTCGGGTCGAGCTTCCCCGGCGACCGGCGCTGGCGCGTCGAACATGCTCAGATCGTCGACCTGCCGGACATTGCGCGGTTCGGCCAGCATGGCATCATCGCCAGCATGCAGCCCGTGCACCAGACCAGCGACCGAACGATGGCGGAGATACGCTTGGGGCCAGATCGTCTCGGCGGCGCTTATGCCTGGCGGACCATCGCCGGCACCGGTTCGCGGCTCGCGTTCGGCAGCGAC
>JANNMK010000158.1:0-22459 GCA_031397785.1 Sphingomonas sp.
CCCTCCGACCCTGCCTTAGCCGTTGACTACCGTAACCGGGTGTTACAGTTGTCTTGTTCATCGGACGGGTTCCTTATCAATGGTTCCCCCGTTACGGCTTCAACGCGCCAGCATCGCCTATGTTGCACCGCTGGCTCCGCCCCGCCGCCCGCCTTGCGCCGCTTCGCCGTGCTTGGCTATTGCCGTTGCGCCGGACCGTGCGCTGCGGCAGGACCGGCTGCAGATCGCCGCGCCAGATGGCCGCACCAGACCGAGGATATCATGGCTATTCACTCGACCATCGCCGCCGTCACGCAGCGCATCATTGATCGCAGCCGGCCGCGCCGTGCCGCCTATCTCGATTTGATCGCCGCACAGCGCGATGCCGGAACCAATCGCGCTAATTTGTCATGCGGCAATCTCGCGCACGGATTTGCCGCGTCCGAACAGGACAAGCCGCTGATCCGCGGCGGCGCTGCGATGAACATCGGCATCGTCACCGCCTACAACGACATGCTGTCGGCCCACCAACCCTATGGTCGCTATCCCGAAGCGATAAAGATGTTCGCCCGCGAAGTCGGTGCCACTGCGCAGGTCGCAGGCGGCGTCCCCGCGATGTGCGATGGCGTCACGCAGGGGCAGGCGGGCATGGACCTCTCGCTGTTCAGCCGCGACAATATCGCGCAAGGGACAGCCATCGGTCTTAGTCACGCGATGTTCGAAGCCGTGCTGATGCTCGGCATCTGCGACAAGATCGTCCCCGGCCTGCTGATCGGCGCGCTGCGCTTCGGCCACCTCCCCGCCATTTTCGTCCCCGCTGGCCCGATGCCATCGGGCCTCGCCAACAAGGAAAAGGCGCGCGTCCGGCAACTCTACGCCGAAGGCAAGGCGAGCCGCGACGACCTGCTCGAGGCCGAAGCCGCCTCCTATCATGGCGCAGGCACCTGCACCTTCTATGGCACCGCAAACAGCAACCAGATGATGATGGAGTTGATGGGGCTGCATGTGCCGGGCAGCGCCTTCGTCAATCCCGGCACGAAATTGAGGTCCGAACTGACCCGCGCCGCCGTCCGCCGCGTCACCGAAATCGGCGCGACCGGGGCCGATTATCGGCCGCTGGGGCACTGCGTCGATGAACGCGCGATCGTCAACGCCATCGTCGGGCTGCTTGCCACCGGCGGATCGACCAACCATGCCATCCACATCCCCGCCATCGCCCGCGCTGCCGGGATCATGGTCGACTGGCAGGATTTCGACCGGCTGTCGTCGGCCGTCCCGCTCATGGCGCGCGTCTATCCCAACGGCTCGGCGGATGTGAATCATTTCCATGCGGCAGGCGGCATGGCCTATATTACCCGCGAACTGCTCGACGCCGGGCTCATCCACGGGGACATTCTCACCATTGGCGGCACCATGGCCGATTATGCGCGGGTGCCCGGCCTCGACGGCGATGCGCTGGTCTGGAGAGACATCCCCGCCGCATCGGGCGACCCCACCATCCTGCGTCCCGTCGCCGATCCGCACGCGCCCGATGGCGGGATGCGGCTCCTCACCGGCAATCTGGGCCGCTGCGTCATCAAGGTCAGCGCGGTCGATGAAGACCGGCTGACGATCGAGGCACCAGCCCGCATTTTCTCGGATCAGGACAGCGTCATCGCCGCGTTCAAGGCGGGCCAACTGGAGCAAGATGTCGTCGTCGTCGTCCGCTTCCAGGGCCCCCGCGCCAACGGCATGCCCGAACTCCACAAACTCACGCCATCGCTTGGCGTGCTGCAGGATCGGGGTTTCCGCGTCGCTCTCCTCACCGATGGCCGCATGTCGGGTGCCAGCGGCAAAGTCCCCGCCGCCATCCATCTCTCGCCGGAAGCGCTTCCCGGCGCAGATGGCAAGAGCGGCTCGCTCGCCTATCTTCAGGACGGCGACATGGTCCGCATCTGCGCCCACAGCGGCGAACTCACCGCCCTCGTCGACCCGGCAATCTGGGCCACCCGCACTCCGGCCAAAGCCCCGCCCCCGGCCCAAGGCGTCGGCCGGGAACTCTTCGCCCTCTTCCGCCACCACGCCGACGAAGCGGAAAAAGGCGGGAGCGCCATGCTCGCGGCAATGGAGGAAGCACTGGGGTGAGCCGCTGTCGCTGCGGATTAAGCGGAGCAATCCAGGGCGGTTCCGCGCAACACGGGATCGCTTCGCTCGGTTCGCAATGACGAACGGTCTGGAACGTCACCGCCTTGCGCATTTCGGCATCGATACTGTTCTGCCAGCGCGGACCCGTCGCGCAGGACCGTTCGATCACCGCGCTGTCCGGTCGCAATATCAGTTGTGAAGATCGGCAACCAACGTCTGCCGAACCCTGCAGGCCGCAGCATTGCCGTGCGGGCAGCGGCACCGGCCGATTGCCCGGTCATGCCCTCATGCTTGAGATTCGATGATGTTCATGCTATGTTCCATCAATGCGAAACCGCATGCTTTACCCGAACGTCCGTCCGCCCCGACAATCGACGGGATGTGTGGCGCTATGGTTCGTCCTTAAAGCGACAAAGGAGACATTCTGCATGTCGCCACGCGTCGCTTTTGTCGCTTTATCGGCAATAATCGCCCATATCGCGGCGGATCGGGTGCCTTTCCGGTGGTCGGATCACCGGTTTTTGCCGCATTGCAGCACGGTTGCGGCGGGCGTAAAAGAATGGCTGCTGTTGTTCATCCGAAAGGCCCGACCATGACCGCCATCACCACCCGCGACCCGATCGGCGGGCACGCTACCGCCCGGGACGACGTCGTCATCCTGTCCTATGCCCGCACGCCAATGGGGGCGATGCAGGGCGTGTTGTCCGATGCATCCGCCACCGATCTCGGCGCTACCGCGGTGCGCGCTGCAGTCGAACGTGCCGGTGTCGACGGAGCCTCGGTCGAGCGCATCTATATGGGCTGCGTGCTTCCTGCCGGTCTGGGCCAGGCCCCGGCGCGGCAGGCAGCGATCAAGGCGGGCCTGCCGACATCGGTGCAGGCAACCACGGTCAACAAGGTGTGCGGTTCGGGCATGCAGACCGTCATCATGGGCGCGGAGGCGCTGATGGCGGGCAGTGTCGATATGGTCGTCGCCGGCGGGATGGAGAGCATGACCAACGCGCCATATCTCCTCAAGAAACACCGCTCAGGCGCACGCATCGGCCATGATACCGCCTATGACCATATGTTCCTCGACGGGCTGGAGGATGCCTATGACGCGGGCCGCGCGATGGGCACCTTCGCGCAGGACACCGCCAACGACTATCAGCTGACGCGCGAGGCGCAGGACGCCTATTCGATCGAATCGCTGCGCCGCGCCCAGTCGGCAATCGCCGACGGCGCATTCGCCGACGAAATCGCCGCCGTCACCGTTTCCGGTCGCGGCGGCGACACCATAATCGACACCGATGAAGCCCCGGGAAAGGGCAAGCCCGACAAAATCCCGTCACTCAAACCCGCCTTTGCCAAAGACGGCACGATCACTGCAGCAACCAGCTCGTCGATCTCGGACGGAGCCGCCGCCGTCGTCCTTACCCGCGCCAGCATCGCCGCTGCCAAGGGACTTGTTCCCGTGGCGCGCGTCGTCGCCCACGCGGCGCATGCACAGGCACCAAAGGATTTCACCACTGCACCGGTCGGCGCGATCAATGCCTGCCTCGCCAAAGCCGGTTGGACCATCACAGATGTCGACCTGTTCGAAGTTAACGAAGCCTTCGCCTGCGTCGCCATGTTCGCGATGCACGACCTCGGCATTCCGCACGACCGCATCAACGTGCACGGCGGCGCGACCGCTTTGGGCCACCCGATCGGCGCGAGCGGTACCCGCATCATCACCACGCTGATCGGCGCCCTCAAACGCCATGGCAAAACCAAAGGCATCGCCAGCCTGTGCATCGGCGGGGGGGAGGCAACGGCGATTGCGATAGAACTGACCTAGATTGCCACAATCCTGCGACACAGATGACCCTTGCCTGACGGCCCGGTTCAGCATCGTCACACGACAGATGGCCTAGACCTTCTCTCAGCCGGAACAGTTGGTCCGGCGCAAGTTGAGAAGGACACAGCCATGAAGACCAAATTCATCACCGGTCTGCTGATCGCCACGATGCTGGTCCCGGCCACCGCCGCGACCGCCCAGACCCGGGAAATCCGCCGCGATCGTCAGGACGTGCGGCAGGAACAACGCGAATTGCAGCGCGACCGCCAGGATCTGCGCGAAGCACGCCGCTATGGCGATCGCGACGACATCCGCGACGAACGACGCGACGTCCGCGACCAACGCCGCGATGTCCGCGAAGCCCGCCAGGAACTGCGCGAAGACGTCCGCGACTATCGACAGGGTCGCCGCTTCAGCCAGCGCTACGGCCGTGCGGCACCACGTTTTTCCGCGCCCTTCGGCTACCAGCGGTTCGGCTACAACAGCGCCATCACCTCGCGCTATTGGGGCGATCGCTATCTGGTGAACGACTATTCGCGCTATCGACTGCCCGGCCCGGGCCGCTACCAGCGGTACGTCCGCCACTATGACGACCTGCTGCTGGTCAACACCCGAACCGGCCGCGTCGTCCGCGTCTACAACCGCTTCTACTACTAAGACTATCGACAGTTGCGGCAGGAGAGTCGCTGCACCTGGCCCGGGGGGAGCAATCCCCTCGGGCCTCTTCGCATCATTGATCCAGACCCCTCCGGACCGCTGCGACCATCGCCGCAACAAAATAGGTCAGGGTGACGATCAGCACCACCGGCAACGGCTTCAATGGCCCGATATAGCCGAAATGATTGAGCAAGGCCCAGCCCACCAGCAAAGTCTCGCCGATCAGAAAGCTCCAGACAATCGCCTCATTCTGTGCGGCTCGCTGCAGTTCGTCGCTAACCTGCGTTCCCCGGACGAACAATATGACCGTGATGCCGAACGCCGTCGCCCCAATGGAAAAACCAGCCGATCGATCGATGCCTGGGATCAGAAACACCGCTACGATCACTGCATAGGCGATCATGCCCGCCCCGGAGACGCGCAACATGAGGCGCGGCTTGGCTACAAGTTCATCCGGCTCGAGCTTCATCGATATTCTGAGCCAAGGTTCGTAAAGGCTCGACAGAAGCAACCCAGCGCCGACAACCAGAAAAAATCCGGTCACACCCCAACCCGCGACCAGCCACCAGCCGCCGCGGTCGAACGCCGCTTCGATCGCCGGATCATAACCCGCCAGCCATTCAGTCTGCGCGACTGCCCCGCCGACAAGATAGCCGATCATCCCGCATCCAAGGATCATCAAGATGAACCGCAGTTTTTTCGAAAACCAAGCTGCATGCATGCGACCATGCAGTGCGCCTTGAGCCTCCCTCATCGTTCATCCTCCGGTTGCCAATCGTCGATGAAAATCATGTCGACCGCGACACCGAACAGTTTTGCCATGCGCAACGCCAGCGGCAGACTGGGATCATATTTGTCCGTTTCGACCGCGTTGATCGTCTGACGAGAGACACCCAGCCGCTGCGCCAGTCCACCTTGCGACCAGCCGCTCGCTTCCCTGTGATGGCGCAACACATTTTTCATCGCACGCGCAGATATGACAAACATTCTTTACAGTAAAGAGCGCTTGACAGGCAGCGCGATCGAATGGGTCAGCCCAGCGGCTCGTCTCCCCAGATCGCATCGGCGGCGATGAACCCGCGCCGCCCCAGCACGTCAAATTCACACCAGCCGGATCGGCAATCGGAAATCCGGCCGATCACGCCCGGCTCGGCGCGATAGGCGATGGCGGCATCGGCACTGCGTGCGGTGCGCAATGGCTCAACCGCATCGATGACAATTGCGGTCCGCCGCCCGCTCAGCAGGCTACGGTGCATCCAGCCAGTGGTGCCGTCAGGCTCCTCGATCCGCCGCCAATCTTCATGGATAGCGAGAATTTTCACCGGCAATCCGGGTCGCCGATATTCCCATAATGCCCGCATCTGTTGCGACGGCCCGCGCCGCATGATGGCGCGAGGTGCATCAAGCGAGGCCCAATAAGGCGGCTTGCTTGCCTGCGCTATGGCGCTTCCTGCCCCGCCGACCGCCATCAGCAACGCCAGGGAAAGCACACAGGCAAGCCCTTTTACCAATCTCAGTCTGCATGCCATTTCACTCATGATCGACCTCATCATACTTTTGCACCGCGATCACGCGCGAATCCTTGATTAGCATGATCGGGCGCAAAGTGGACAGCACCCGGACCGAATCGCCCGCCCTGGTTCACGAAACATTTGCAGTTTGTCGCGATGAACTTCACTCTTCGCTACGCGAGCGATGGTTGGGGGACAATGGGTGCGGCATTTCAGCAAATTGGCAATGGCTGTATCGCCAACAATTTTCACTCTGATCGTGCTCAGCACGCCCGCACACGCCGCGACAATCATTGTACCGGACAGCGGCGATAGTGGCTGGCTATTCAGCAGTTTCCTATGCGGCCTCGCGCTCGCCGTCCCGGGCATATTGCTCTATCTGATCGGCTGCAACGGCTGGGCTGCGGCACGACGTATCCTCAGTGCGACCGTCGCCGGTGTAGCCGCCGTGACGCTGCTCACTCTGCTGGTCGGCTACAGCCTAATGTTCGATGTCACTCCCGGCCTCGCCATCGGCAGCTTTATTGGCGGCGGTGCAAACTGGATGCTCAATCTGATGGGCACAGTGCGCGAAGGAACTACGATACCGGAAACCGGCTTCGTCCTGTTCCAGCTCGGTTTCGTATTGCTCGCCGTTGCCATGCTGTCGGGTGCGCTCGCCGCCCGGGCTCAGCCGGGCTGGCTGCTGGGCTTCACCATTTTATGGTTCTTGCTGGTTCTGGTGCCTGTCAGCCGGTTCGTCTGGGGCGGAGGCTGGCTGACACAATTAGGCGCTCTCGATAGCGTCGGCGGGATTACCGTCTTTGTCTCCACCGGCGTGTCCGCAATGGTAGCCCTTACCATAGTTGGCGCGCCCCAGCACGATGTCGCGGATCCTGTCGATCATGGCGCACGTCTCATCGGCGCGATGCTGCTGCTGTTGGGAATGGTTGCACTCGGAGGTGGCGCGACACTCGGCGCAGGCGATGGCAGCGCGGTGGCGATGCTCGCCATTCTTGCCTCGGGCATGACCGGGACGCTTGCCCTCGCCGCTGCACGCCGCAGCATCGATGCCGATGCCCTCGCAGGTGGTATGGTCGCAGGCACCATCGCAGCATCGACAGCGGGAGATGGCATATCAGTGGGCGGTGCGATGCTCACCGGGTTGCTGGCGGCGATCGCTTTTGCAGTTGCCCCCCGGTTAATCCCCGCACGCTTTGCGTGCCAGGACCGCGGCGGTACCATCGCCAGTCTGACCGCGAGCGCCATAGTCGGCGCCCTCAGCTTCGCACTATTACTCGCCTTTTCACCATTCGGCGGGTCAGGCTATCCCGATGGTATGACGATGACGAGTCAACTTCTAGCGCAAGCCGTCGCGATCCTCGCCATCGCCGGATGGGCGATTATCGGCACCGTTATTGCCGCCCTGATGATCGGGCTCGTGCTGCCGATGCGTGCGAAGGGTTGAGGGTTAGTCGCCGCTCAATATCCGGTCCACCAGCTGCTTCACCGTCGGCGTGAAATTGTTCGAATAAAACGGATCCTGCTTGAACCGGTAGGCGGCATGGCCTGCAAACATCAGATTTTCATCGAGCGGTTCGCCGTGCGCAATCGCCTGCAATGTTTTCTGGATGCAGAAACTGCGCGGGTCGGCAAGCCGACCAGTGCTGTTGTCGTCATGGTCCTTCCATGACGAGAAACCGCAGTGCGATAGGCAACCCATGCATTCGGTCTGGTCGGTGTGGATTTGCTCCCGCTCGGAGGGAGAAACGAACACCAGAGTATCGTCGGGGGTTTTCAGCGCTGAAGTATAACCCGCGCCGATCCACTCTTGGGCTTGAGCGTAGGCATCAGGCGACACCCAATATCTCTTGCGATCCGCCTCCAGCCGCATCGGCGTTTCGGGACAATCGCTCTTGCCAAAACCGATCTGCCGCTGCGATCGCGCTTCGAGCATCCGCAAAAACGGATTGCGCACCGCTGATGAATAAAAGCCAGTCGGCGAAAATTTATGCAGCAGAACATCGCCCGGCTCGATGGTGCGCAAAGCATCCTTCCAGCCGACCGGGATAGGGCTTTCCTCGGTCAACAATGGCCGCGTGCCAAACTGGAAACTGATCTGGCCAAGCTCCGGATTGTCGATCCAGTTGTCCCACTCGCGCAGGAACCAGACGCCACCCGCCATGACGATCGGCACGATGTCCGAAATGCCCTCGTCGCGCATCGTCTGGCGCAGCGCGGCAACGCGCGGATAGGGGTCTTGGGGTTCACGCGGGTTTTCGGCGATGGACAGACCATTATGTCCGCCGGCCAGCCACGGGTCTTCGTAAACCACCGCGCCCAGCCATTCGGGTGCCTTGGAGTAGGCGCGTTTCCACAGCGCGCGGAATGCGCGCGCTGAACTGACGATCGGCAGATAATAGACACCATATTGCGCGGCGATTTCTGACAGCTTGTAAGGCATTCCTGCGCCGCAAGTCACTCCATCGACCAAGCCGCGCGTCTGTTCGAGCACGCCATGCAGGATGGGTTGTGATCCGCCCATTTCCCACAATATGTTGATATTGATCGCCCCGCGACCGCCCGCGATATCATGCGCGCGCTTGATCTGTGTCACGGCGCCGCGGATACCGTAATCTATGAGTTCATGATGGCGTTCCAGCCGGGTTGTGGCGTGGAAAACCTGGGGGATGAATTCGCCATTCTCGTCATAGCTGTCGGCATTGACGGCGCTGATCGTGCCGATACCGCCTGCCGCTGCCCAAGCCCCGGAACTCGCATGGTTGGTTGCAGAAACCCCTTTGCCACCCTCGACCAGTGGCCAGACTTCACGGCCACCATAGACGATGGGCTTCACACCCTTGAACAATCCTGCTCTCCTCTTCCCCCCGGAAAAATCGCGGTATAAACCCGTGACCGGGAAATGCCCGCATTTTTTGCATTTTCATTTCATCTGCCAATCGGCAGCGGCCTGCCGAGTGCCTCACCGTAAAGCGCGGCATATGCAGCGATCATCCGCTGCTCGTTGAAACTGGCAGCCGCCTTGACCGCATTGGCCGATCCGACGGATCGGCGCAACGCTTCGTCATTGACCAGGGTCAGCATGGCGGCGGCCAGTTCCGGCGCCTTGCGCTCGACAATGAACGGGGCATTCGCACCGCTCACCATCTCGGCAACATCGCCGACTGGCGGTGCGACCACTGGCAATCCTGCGGCCATCCCCTCCATGACTGCAATAGGCTGCTGTTCGGACAGGGATGACAGCGCAATGAGGTCGAAATGCCCGACATAACGATGCGGTCCGGGTAAAAATCCCGCGAGCATCACCCGGTCTGCAACACCCAGCCGCGCTGCTTCGGCCGCAATGCCCTCGCGTTGCGGACCCTCGCCGACGATCACCAGCCGCACATGCTCCGGCATCAGTGCCAGTGCCCGCACCAGCAGCGGCAAATCCTTGACCGCGCGCAGTCCGGCAATCGTGCCGACCACCACGTCGCCCTCGCGTCGCTCGAGCCCCGGTATCGCCCCTGCCTCTGGCGGCTCGCCATATCGCGCGACATCGATGCCATTCGAAATGCGCAGCACCGGCAAGCTCATGCCCCATGCCGCTGCGGCGGTTCGTTGCAACAGAAGGCTCGGCACCACGACAGCGCGCGCAGTTGGCAGCGCGATGCGGCGAAAGGCGTTGCGCTTGGCGCTCAGTCCGTCGGCCTCGTCGGCGTTGAACCCGTCCTCGTGATGGATCAACGGCGGCAGGCGCATGACCGGCGACAACAGCCGGTGCGCCATCACCACGTCCATCGACCCCCAATTATAGCTGAGCACCAGATCAAAGCGCTGCATAGCACGCGCCAGCGCAAGATAGCGCTTGAGCCCGGGCATCCCGTGCAGCGGCGGCGCATCGGCATCGCCCGGAAATTCGACAGAGATGCCGACATCGATGGCATCGCGCGCGCCGAGTTGCCCGGGCACCGCCGACAGCACTGTATGGCTGGCTGCGTCACCAAAGGCATTCATCAGCCGCACGGCGCGCGCTTCTTTGCCGCCCAGGCTGAACGTCGAATGGCAGTGGAGAATGCGGGCCGGTTCCGCCGCCCCGCTCACAATCCGGCAAGCAGCCGGTCGATCGCTGCGACCGATTCAGGCTCGTCGAGCGTCGGGGCGTGGCCGACCCCTGGCACCGTCACCAGTCGCGCGTCGGGCAACCGCGCAATCAGCGCCTGCGCCGCATTGGCGGCAAGAATATCGGACAACGCACCGCGCAACAGCAGCGTCGGAACCGTTTTCAATGCGTCAAATGCCGGCCACAGATCGACTCCCGCCTCGCCGCCCGGCACCTTGAACGGCTGGGCAATGTTGGAATCATAATCAGGCACGATCCGCCCCTCGCGGGTCAGCTTGTGCGTCCGCTTTGCCATCGCCAGCCATTGGTCGAGGGTCCAGTCGGGATAGACGTCCGCATTGGCGGTGCCGATCGCGCGCGCCGCATGCACCCAGGTCGGGAAACTTGCTGCCTGCCCGACATAACCGCGAATCCGCGCCAGCCCTCGCGGGTCGATCTCGGGACCGACATCATTGAGCACCGCGCCTGCCAGCCGCCCCGGCTGAGTCGCGCCGAGCAACACCGTCACCAGCCCGCCGAGCGATGTGCCGACCGCAACGAACCGCTCGACATTTTCGGCCGTCAGCAGCGCTACAACATCCTGCACATAGGTCAGCGGAACATAGGAGAGCGCATCCTTGGCATAACCGCTTTCGCCGCGGCCGCGCAGGTTGAGGACATAGACTCGGCGGCCGTGCGCCAGATGCGGGGCCAGGCAATCGAAATCGCGCGCATTGCGGGTCAGGCCGGGAATGCACAGCAGCGGCAGCGCATCACTGTTTTCCGGCCCGTCATAGACCCGCGCATGCAATCGCACCCCATCGTTCGACCACCAGTACAGGTCGCGCCATGCAGGCTGGGCCGGGTTCGAGTTCGCACGCGTTGCCATCGGCTGCGGCTATCGCCACATGACGGGCATGACGCAAGCAAATGCCGCACCTCTGGTCGCCCCTCCCATCCTCGCCATCGCCGATTTTCTCGCCGATCCGGTCGAGGCCGCTGTCTTTCCCGATCATATATTACGATGGCGTAACGACTGCGCCGCTGCCGAAATCGGCCTCGATATGCTATCGGATGCGCAGTGGCTCGACCATTTCGGACGTTTCCGGCCGCTTGCCCGCAATCTCCCGCAACCGCTCGCGCTGCGTTATCACGGCCACCAGTTCGGCCATTATAATCCCGATCTGGGCGACGGACGCGGCTTTCTGTTCGCACAGCTCCTCGATGGTGCAGGCCGACTGATGGATCTAGGCACCAAGGGCTCTGGCCAGACCCCTTGGAGCCGCTTCGGCGACGGGCGACTGACATTGAAGGGTGCGGTGCGCGAACTGCTCGCCACCGAACTGCTCGCAGCACTCGGTGTCGACACCAGCCGCACCTTGTCCATCGTCGAAACCGGGGAGGCGTTGCATCGCGGCGATGAACCGTCCCCCACCCGCTCGGCAGTCATGGTCCGCCAGAACCACGGCCATATCCGCATCGGCAGTTTCCAGCGCCTCGCCCATCTGGGTCGCGCCGATGAGATGGAGCGGCTGCTGCGTTACTGCCTGATCCACTACACCGGCCTCGATAGAGCCGACGCCGCGACCATCGCGCTCGACGACGCCGCCGCCCGCCTTGTCGCTTTCACGGCAAGTCGCTGTGCGCGCACAGCGGCCAGCTACATGGTTGCCGGCTTTGTCCATGGCGTGCTCAACACCGACAACATCAACATTACCGGCGAAAGCTTTGACTACGGCCCATGGCGGTTTACCCCGACATGGAATCCCGCCTTCGTTGCGGCCTATTTCGATTCCGGTGGACTGTATGCTTTCGGTCGCCAGCCGCAGGTCATCCACTGGAATGTCGGCCAGCTCGCAATGGCATTAAGGACGATCGCGACCGCCGAGCCTCTGGTCGATGCCCTCGAAGCCTTTGCCCCTGCTTATGAAACTGCCTTGGCTGAACGCTTTTGCTGGCGGCTCGGCATAACCCGCTCGACCGCCGACGAAGACAAAGCACTGGTCATCGCGGCTGAACATCTGATGCGCAGCCCGGATATCCTCATCGACGATTTTTACGCCGACTGGGCGGGCGGCAGCATCCCGGACGGCGTGTTATCGGACGAACGCGCCGCCTTTGTCGCCGCGCTCGACGGCCGCACTGCAACCCGCCCCCACTGGCCGCGGACCACCCCGCTGCAGTCGCTGCACATCGAAGAGGTCGAATTGCTGTGGCAAGCCATCGCCGATCATGATGACTGGCACCCGCTGACCGCCAAAATTGCGGCGATCCGGGCGATGGGCGCGGCCCTTGCCAATGTTTCCCCTGCACCATAGCCAGGTCAAGGTAGCGACCCGACAGCGAAGCTCGTCGCAACAGAAAAGGGCGAGGCGACACACGCCGCACCCCCGTTGCCAACGCCGCCTATCCGGCTATGAAGCAGGGCATGAGCGCAGACCTGGTTTCATTCGACCCCGCGACCGGTGAGGAAGTCTGGCGCGGATCCCATGGCGATGTCGATGGAGAGGTTGCCGCCGCGCGCGATGCCTGGCCGACATGGGCCGCGCTCCCCTTTGCGGCCCGGGTCGACGTTATCAAACGCTTTGCCGAACGGTTAAAGGCGGACACCACCCCGCTGGCAGACCTCATCGCGCGCGAAACCGGCAAGCCATTGTGGGAAGCGCGCACCGAAGTCGAAAGCACCGCAGGCAAGGTCGATATTTCGGTCAAGGCCCATGCCGAGCGCACGGCGCAACGCCGCAGCGAAGGAGCAATGGGTGCGCGCACCGCGCTGCGCCATAAACCGCATGGCGTCATGGCGGTGCTTGGCCCCTATAATTTTCCCGCGCATCTCCCCAACGGCCACATTGTACCAGCACTGCTCGCGGGCAATGCCGTAGTCTTCAAGCCGTCCGAAAAAACCCCCGCCGTCGGCCAGATGCTAGTCGACAGGTTGCGCGACGCGGGCGTGCCCGCAGGCGTGATCCGCATCGTCCATGGCGGGCCGGATACCGGCCGCGCGCTGGTCGGCCATGCCGATATCGATGGCGTGCTGTTCACCGGATCGGCGCGCGCCGGCATTGCCATCAACCGCAGCCTGGCTGCGCGACCGGACAAGATTGTCGCCCTCGAAATGGGCGGCAATAACCCGATTGTCGCCTGGGACACGGCGGACGTCACCAGCGCCGCCACACTGATCGTCCAGTCAGCCTTTCTGTCCGCCGGGCAACGCTGTTCCAACGCGCGCCGCCTTATCGTCCGCGACGGATTTGCCGCGCCGTTGCTCGCCGAAATCAAGAGGATCACCGACCGGATCATCGTCGGCGGCCCGTTCGACGATCCCGCGCCGTTCATGGGGCCGGTGATCGACAATGAAACTGCCGACGGGCTGATGGACAGCTTTCTCTATCTCATTTCGAACGGCGGAACCGCGATCCGCTTCATGACACGCCCGGACGAACATCTCCCGTTCCTGACCCCCGGCATTGTCGATGTCACGAACATCGCCGAGCGCCCGGACGTCGAACTGTTCGGTCCCTTGCTTCAGGTCGTGCGTGTCGCCGATTTCGATGCCGCCATCGCCGAAGCCAATGCTACCGCTTACGGCCTCGCCGCCGCATTGATCGGCGGCGTCCCGTCCGATTACGACCGCTTCTGGGCCAATGTCCGTGCCGGCGTCATCAACTGGAACCGCCCGACCAACGGCGCATCCTCCGCCCTGCCGTTCGGCGGCGTCGGCCTGTCCGGCAACCATCGCCCATCGGCCTATTATGCCGCCGATTATTGCGCCTATCCCGTTGCATCGACCGAAGTGGATTCGCCGCGTGCCACAATCGGCATCGGCCTCGCCAGCGAAAGCTGACACCCTTTGCCGCTTGCGGAACGGGGACGGTCGCCGGAGGCGGCAGGATGAGAGGGGATCGTGCCCGGCCGTGCCGCGGGAACAAAGCCCATCTATCACCCCCGAAACCCATCCTGCCTTGGGATTGTCCGACGCAAAGCGCACATTCCGGGCCATGAACGCTGCAACTCTTATGCCCCCCGGAACCGTCCATCTCGTGGGCGCCGGGCCAGGCGCTGCCGATCTGATGACCGTGCGCGCCGCGCGCCTTGTCGCCAGTGCGGCCGTCATCGTCCATGATGGCCTCGTCGATCCCGCCGTTCTCGCCACTGCCCGCCCCGATGCCCGCCTAATCTCGGTCGCCAAACAGCGCAGCCGCCATTCGATGGCGCAGGACGCCATCAACGCACTGCTCGTCGCCGAGGCACGCGCCGGGCACGACGTCGTCCGTCTGAAGGGCGGCGATCCCTTCGTGTTCGGGCGCGGCGGAGAAGAAGCAGAGGCATGCCGCGCTGCCGGTATTGCGGTTGAAATCATACCCGGTGTTACCGCCGCGCTTGCCTGCGCCGCGCAGGCGCAAATGCCGCTGACCCACCGCGACAGCGCCAGCGCCGTCACCTTTGTCGCCGGGCAGTGCAAGGGGCTGTCGGATCAGGACTGGTCCGGTCTTGCCGGGCACGGCCGCACGCTCGTCATCTATATGGGCGTTGCCACCGCGCAGGATATCGCCGAAAAACTGATGGCCGACGGCGTCGATCCCGCCCTGCCCGTCGCTGTTCTCGAAAGCGGCGGTCGCACCCGGTTCCGCGCGATCCTCAGCCTGCTCGCCGATCTGGGCGACATGGTGCGGCGCGAACGCATCAAGAGCCCCGCGCTGCTCGTCATCGGCGATGTCGCGCGCAGGGGTATTGGCCGCGACGGCCTGCCGTCGGGCAAAGCTGAAAAAGATGCCGACGACGCCCTGCTCCCCTTCCAATATCTCGCCGAGGCCCGCTGATGAAAATCCTCACCGGCAACGATCTCAAGGACGGCCGTGTCACCTGGTGGACCGGCAGTGACTGGTCGGCGCATGTCGCGGACGCCGCCGATGTCGGTGAGCATGGCGAAGCCGTGCTTGCTGCCGAGGAAGGCGCGCGCAGGGTCAACGCGCCCTATATCATCGATGCAATTGCCACCGCCGACGGCCCCCGTCCTGCGCATATCAAGGACCGGGTGCGCGCGCTCGGCCCCACCGTCCGCCCCGATCTCATGTTGAAACCCGCCGATCCTGCTGCCGGCGAATGGGTGATCTGAAATGTATAAATATGACCAGTATGACCAGGCGCTCGTCGATGCCCGGGTCGATGAATTTCGCGATCAGGTGAACCGCCGTATCGCTGGCGACATGACCGAAGACCAGTTCAAGCCGCTGCGGCTGATGAACGGCCTCTATCTGCAACTCCACGCCTATATGCTGCGCGTTGCCATCCCCTATGGCACGCTCGACAGCCGCCAGATGCGGATGCTCGCCCACATCGCGCGCACCTACGACCGCGATTATGGCCACTTCACGACACGGCAGAACATCCAGTATAACTGGATCAAGCTGGAGGACGCAGCCGACATCCTCGCCGATCTCGCGTCGGTCGAGATGCACGCTATCCAGACCAGCGGCAATTGCATCCGCAACATCAGTTCGGACCAATTTGCCGGTGCCGCCGCGGACGAGCTCACCGATCCGCGTCCATGGGCCGAACTGCTGCGCCAGTGGTCGAGCTTTCACCCAGAATTCAGCTATCTGCCGCGCAAGTTCAAGATCGCGGTGATCGCGGCCGAGGAAGACCGCGCCGCGATGCGGCTGCATGACATCGGCATCCGTATCATGGAGCAAGACGGCGAACATGGCGCGGCGGTCTATGTCGGCGGTGGCATGGGTCGCACCCCGATGATCGCGCCATTGATTGCCGATTTCGTGCCGCTCGCCGACCTTCTGAGCTATGTCGAAGCATGTCTGCGCGTCTATAATCGCTACGGTCGCCGCGACAATATCTACAAGGCGCGGATCAAGATACTCGTCCACGAAATCGGCGCAGACGAATATCGCCGTCAGGTCGAGCAAGAATTCGCCCACGTCAAATCGCTCGATCTTGACCCGCCCCGAGCCGAGTTCGAGCGTATCGCCGCGATGTTCGCGCTTCCCCCTCTGGCAACGAACGCGAGCGATGCGGTCGATCTGTCCGATCCGGGCTTTGCCGCCTGGGTGGCCCAGAACACCCACCCTCATAAAGTCCCCGGCCACGCCATCGTCACCATATCCTTGAAAGCGATCGGTGAAATTCCCGGCGATGCGACCTCGGCGCAGATCGAGGTGATGGCCGATCTCGCCGAACGCTACAGCCACGACGAATTGCGGGTGACACACAGCCAGAACATCGTCCTGCCGCATGTCGCCATGGCCGATCTGCCGACCGTCTACGCTGCGCTGGTCGGCGCAGGCCTCGCCAGTGCCAACATCGATCTGGTCAGCGATATCATCGCCTGTCCCGGGCTCGATTATTGCAGCCTCGCCAACGCCCGCTCGATCCCCGTCGCGCAGAAAATCGCTCAGCGCTTTGCCGATGCGCAGCGGCAACGCGACATCGGCGAACTCAAGCTCAAGATTTCAGGCTGCATCAACGCTTGCGGCCATCATCACGCCGGGCACATCGGCATCCTCGGCGTCGATCGCAAGGGCACCGAAAATTACCAGCTGTCACTCGGCGGATCGGGCGCGGAAGATGTCAGCCTCGCCAAAATCATGGGTCCCGGCTTCGACGAAGACGGAGTGGTCGATGCGGTCGAAAAAGTCGTCGAACGCTATCGCGACATCCGCGAAGATGGCGAACGCTTCCTCGACACCTACCGACGCGTCGGCATGGAGCCCTTCAAGGAGGCGGTCTATGGGTAATCGTCGCACCACCCGCTTGCAGGAGCGTGTCTGATGACCGAACTTCGCTTCCGCGGCGACGACGCGCTCGAGCAGCCTGCCGTGACGCTTGATGCCTTCCTCGATCAATCGAATGCCACCGCCGTGCGGCTCGAACCCGATGACGATGCGCGTGCACTGCTGCCACATCTGGATCGCATCGCGCTCATTGAAATCGGCTTTCCCAAATATCGCGATGGCCGCGGCTACAGCAGCGCCCGTATCCTGCGCGAGGCGGGCTACACTGGCGAATTGCGCGCCGAGGGCGATGTCCTCGTCGATCAGCTGGCTTTCATGCGCCGCTGCGGCTTCGACAGTTTCGCGCCTGCACAATCGCTCGATCAGGCCGCCGTGGACCGCGCCCTCGCCCGCTACCCGCTCGCCTATCAGCGCGCCGCCGACGCCGCCGTCCCGGTCTGGAAACTGCGCCATGAATAGGCCCAAACCGATCCCACCCGTTGCTCAGCAATGGGGCGGTGGCCGCGAAGCGCACGGGGAGGTAGCGAAGCGGAGCGAGCCTCTGGATAAGCTGCGCAACAGCATCGTCGCGAAATCCCGCACCCCCGACCGCATCACCCTTGCCCCGCGCGCCAGTGCACATGACATCATCCGGCTCAACAACATGCTGCGCGGCGCTGGTCCGGACGATGTTTTGCGCGCCGTCCTGTGCGATCGCCTCGTCGGCGATGTCGCTTTGGTCTCCAGCTTCGGTGCAGAAAGCGCAGTGCTGCTCGATCTGGTCGCGGCAATAGACGCCGCTACGCCCGTGCTGTTCCTCGACACCGGCAAGCATTTTCCCGAAACCCTGGCCTATCGCGACACGCTCGCCGCCCGCCTCGGCCTCGCCAATCTCATCACCCTCACCCCCGATGCGGTGGACCTGGCGGCGCGCGATGCCACCGGCCTGCGCTGGTCCTACGATCCCGATGGCTGCTGCGATCTGCGCAAGGTGCGCCCGCTCGAACGCTCGCTTAGCATCTATGACGCCACCATTTCCGGTCGCAAGGCATTCCAGTCCGCCACTCGCGCCAATCTGCCCCATTTCGAGCTTGAACCGGGATCGGGCCGGGTAAAGGTCAACCCGCTGGCCAGCTGGACTCCCGCCGATCTCGCCGCCCACATGGATGCGCGCGATCTGCCGCCCCACCCGCTGGTCGCCACCGGCTATCCCTCAATCGGCTGCGCACCGTGCACCTCCAAAGTCCAGCCGGGCGAAGACGCCCGCTCGGGCCGCTGGCGCGGGTGGGACAAGACCGAATGCGGTCTCCACGGCGAAGTAACCCCGCTCCCCGCCAAACCCGATGGCAGCGAAGACCCGATCTTCTAGGCCTCCTCTCCTGCATCCGGGAGAGGGACAGCCGCTTAGCGGCAGGATGAGGGTATGTTGTTGCACCCTATGCGGCAAAACCTGCCGCAAAGAGAATGCTTTCAAAAGCATTGCAGGACCGGTTATGAGTTAACGCAACGATTTTCGCGGAGCCTCCACCATGCGTCCAATCACCGCCATTGCCCTCGCCCTCGCCGCGCTCGGCCTTACTGCATGGCCGGTCCCTGCCGCGCATGCCGCGCTCGAAACCGGTGTCCGCGCGCCAGTCTTCACCGCGCCCGGCGCGCAGGGCGGCCGCCGCTTCACCGTCAGCCTGCGCAATGCGTTGCGCAACGGCCCGGTGGTGCTCTATTTCTTCCCGCGCGCCTTTACCGATGGC
Organism: Sphingomonas sp.; assembly: GCA_031397785.1. Classification (GTDB taxonomy): domain Bacteria; phylum Pseudomonadota; class Alphaproteobacteria; order Sphingomonadales; family Sphingomonadaceae; genus Sphingopyxis. The sequence goes on from JANNMK010000158.1 coordinate 18,645, forward strand.
TGCACGATCGAAAGCCGCGCTTTTGCCGAAGCCATGCCGCAGTTCCGCGCTGCCGGCGCGACGGTGATCGGCATGTCGGGCGACGATGTCGCCACGCTCGCCCGCTTCTCGACAGAGGCCTGCCGCGGCGCTTTCCCCATGGCCTCGGCGAGCGCCGATCTGATCGCGCAATATGACGTCAACCTGCGCCCCGGCATCACCACCCGCACCAGCTATGTCATCGCCCGCAACGGCACTATCGCCCATGTCCACAACGACATGAATCCCACCGACCACGTCCGCGAAACCCTCGCCGCGGTCCGCGCGCTGCGCCGTTAAGGCGCGGCAGCGCTCGCCCGCCTGACCAGCGCGGATCGCTCGCACGAACAGACGCACTCGTCGCGCTGGTTCCACAACTGATGCTGGAACGTGACGATGCCGGCCTGCGGCCGCGATTGGGACTCCTTCAGCCCGATGATCTCGCTCGTCGCGCGCATCGTGTCGCCGATGAACACCGGCTTGGGCATCACCAGCCGGTCATAACCAAGGTTGGCGACCAGCGTGCCGAGCGTGGTATCCCCGACGCTCAGCCCCACCATCAGGCTAAAGGTGAAGGTGCCGTTGACGAGGATCTGGCCGAATTCGCTCGCCCGCGCCTCCTCGGCATCGATATGCAGCGGCTGCGGATTGTGCGTCATCACTGAAAACAACAGGTTGTCGGTCTCGGTCACCGTGCGCCGAATCTCGTGGCTCAGCCGCTCACCCAGGGTCCACTCGTCAAAATACTTACCCGCCATATCACCGTCCATCCTTCCCGCTATGTCTTGTCATCTTCTCGCGAGCCGTGTGGAAATTTGATCCGGGGTTCGCCGAAAATGGTGCGGTCGCGTGACCCGGAGCGCAGCGACCTACTGGGTCGTGAGCACCGGAAGCGCGTGGCCGCGCCATTTGCAGGCCAGCCCGGGGCGAATTTCGCCCCAGCCTGCCATCAGCCAAGGCCTGACAGCATGCGCCCGGCCGTTGATCCGCCATCGACCGGGATGACCGCGCCGGAAACATAGCGCGCCGCATCGCTTGACAGGAACAGGCACATGTCGGCGATTTCGTCGACTGTGCCCATCCGCCCCAGCGGCACCGTCCGCCCGACGCGCTCCTTGGCTTCGGGCGTCGGGGCCAGCCGGTCCATGCCCTCGGTGCCCTCGATCGGCCCGGGCGCGACCGAATTGATGCGGATGCCATCTGCGCCCCACTCCATCGCCAGACAGCGGGTGATCATGTCGACACCGGCCTTGGCGGCACAGACATGGATCTGCATCGGCATCGCGATCCAGGCCTGCGCTGCCGAAATGTTGATCACACTCGCGCCCGGCTTGGTCAGCGCGTCATAGCTGGCGCGCATCACATGGAATGTGCCCAGCGTGTCGATATCGGTCACGGCGCGAAAACCCTTGGGACTGATGGCGGTCGCAGGCGCGGGAAAATTCCCCGCAGCGCCTGAAATCAGCACATCGATACTGCCCCGCTCCAGCACATGAGCGTCGATCGCCGCCTTCACATCGTCGTAGTTGCGCACGTCGAGGCTGAACCCCAGAGCGCCGTGGGTATGTGACAGTGCGTCCTTTGCCGCGGCCACCTTGTCCGGATTGCGACTCGCGACGGAAAGCCGCGCGCCGCTGCGCGCAAAACCGTGGGCAATCCCGAGATTGATGCCGCTCGTTCCGCCGAACACGAACACATTTTTGCCGGTAAAGTCGTAAGTCGGTCGAACGTCCATGAAAATTCCCCGCATCGCTCGTCGGCGAGCGTGCGTGAGGACTGTTCTTTCTTGGCTCGCCGGTCAATATATTCCGATGCCACAAGCCTCCATTCTCGAAACCCTTTCCACCGTCCGCAGCCACGGTGGCACACAATCGGTCTTGCGCCACGCTAGCGCCGCCACCGGCACACCGATGACCTTTGCTGTCTTCGTTCCCGATCACGATCCTGGCGAAACCCTTCCCGTCCTCATCTGGCTCTCTGGCCTCACCTGCACCCACGCCAATGTCATGGAAAAGGGCGAATATGGCGCGGCATGCGCGCAGCATCGCATCATATTCGTCGCGCCCGATACCAGCCCACGGGGTGAATCCGTCCCGGACGATCCCGACGGCGCATGGGATTTCGGCCTCGGCGCCGGCTTCTACGTGGATGCTACACAAAGCCCGTGGTCGGCCAATTACCGCATGAAATCGTATATCGAGGATGAGCTTGCGGCGCTGCTCGCAGCTGCTTTCCCGGTGGCGGACCTGTCGCGTCAAAGCATCGCCGGCCATTCAATGGGCGGCCACGGGGCGCTCACCATTGCTCTGCGCAACCCCGGTCGCTTTGCCAGCTGCAGCGCCTTTGCGCCGATCGTCTCGCCGCTGAACTGCCCCTGGGGAGAAAAAGCCTTGGGCACCTATATCGGCGCAGACCGCGCCGGTTGGCGGCAATATGACACCTGCGCGCTGCTCGACGACGGTGCGCGCTTCGTGGCGGCAAATGCGGCATGCCGGGATGCGGGTGACGCAGGAGAAATCCTGGTCGACATCGGCACTGCCGACCCCTTCCTCGCCGATCAGCTCAAACCCGAGCTGCTTGGTGCTGCCGCCACCAGAGCGGGCCAGCCACTCATACTGCGCCACCAGCCGGGCTATGATCACAGCTATTATTTCATCGCCACCTTCATGCCCGAGCACATTGCCTGGCACGCCGAACGACTAAGCCGCCCTTCAAAAAAACCGCTCTCCTTTAGGGGAGGGAATGGGGTGTCGCCACAATGAGCACTGGTGATGCACACAAACTACTGTTTGCCAGCGGTTATGCGAAGGGAAGGGCAGCTGCCGCCAGCGTTTACGCCAGGGGAAGGGCAACTACCCGCTAGCGTCTACGCTAGGGGAGGGGCAATAAAAGCCGCCCCCGCCGCTGCCGCCTCCACTCGCGCCCGGTCCATCAGCATCAGGGTCGAACTTGCCTTGGCCAGCACCTTGCCGCCCGCATCGATCAACCGCCCCTCGCAAAAACAGGTGGTCCGTCCGCGCTTCTCGATCCAGGCCTCCGCCGTCACCACGCCCGGACGCGCCGACGCATAGAAACTGACCTTGAGTTCCAGCGACATCGGCACGACCTCGCCGCCGCAAGCGGCAATAACCGCATGCGCCATCGCCGCGTCGATCCAGCCGGTCACGAACCCGCCCTGCACCACGCCGCCGGAATGGCACATATGGGCACCCGCCAGATAGTCGATGACCGCACGCCCGGCAGGATCGAGCGACACCACCCGCACCATGCCGAGCGCGGCGGAGAGAGCGCCAAGAGGTGGGGAAACAGGCGAGGAAGCCGGATCGGAAGCCTGGTCGGTCATCGCTTATGCATAACCGGCGAAATGCCTTTGTCCTACAGCCAAATCTCGCCGTCGAGGAGATGCGCGCCGCCCGCGATGCTGACGAGAACACCACCCCCTGTGCTGGCAGTATCCTATGGAGAAACGCTTGGCCTCGTTCGATGGGGATAACGGACAGTATGTAGCTCGAGTGAGGCGCAGCAGACCTTTGGGGCGTCTGCAATGAAGATCCGGATCAGCAGGGGCAGGCGCTTGTCTGCACAGAGACCAGTCTTGGTTGTATGCTGCGAGCGGCTCGCCCTTATTCCTCGCCCATTCTGAGCGCGGCGATGAAGGCCTCCTGGGGGATGCTGACGCTGCCATATTCGCGCATCCGCTTCTTGCCTTCCTTCTGCTTGTCGAGCAGCTTCTTCTTGCCGCTGATGTTGCCGCTCACCCCTTGGCTCTGCGCAGTTCCTCAGCCGAAATCAGCACC
>JANNMK010000226.1:0-7111 GCA_031397785.1 Sphingomonas sp.
GCGATCCTGGACAGATCGTTTCACTGCAGGAAAACGAGGTCTTCGCGCTTGTCGAAGTGGCGCGCATCGTCCCCGCATCACCGCTACCGCTCGCTCAAATCCGTGACCGTGTCGCCGCCGATTGGCGGCAAGCAGAGGGAGCCAAGGCGGCCCGGGTTCGCGCCCGGCAAATCCTTGCGGCTGTCGAACGCGGTCAGCCGCTTGCTACCGCCGCTGATGCCGCCGGTCTTGCCGGGTCAGTCCAGACGATCGGCGGCCGCCGTATTGATATCGCTCAGGCCGAACGCCGCCTGCCGCCCGAGATCTCGCTGTTGTTCTCGATGGCGCCAGGCACGGCCAAGACATTGGAAATGCCGGGCAATGTTGGCTGGATGGTAATCCGGCTCGATCGCATCGTCCGCGCCGACGCCACTGGCAACGCCGAAATGCTGACCGCTGTCGAATCGCAATTCCGCGATGCGCTGGGCAGTGAATATGTCGAGATATTGGTTCAGGCCGCCCGCGCTCAATTCCCTGTGACGGTCGATCAATCGGCGATAAATACCCTGCGCGCCGAACTCACCGGCACTGCCTCGACGCCGGGCAATTGATCTTTCCTGTGGGCCGCATCCACGGCGAAGCTGCGGCGCGTGATGCGCTCGAAATGGGCCGGTCGGCGCTTATTTGGGCCAAAGCCATATCCGATACCGAAACCCCGGTATCGGCTGCACTCAAGTTGATCGAACCTGAACGCGGCGACTGGATCCTTGAATCAGTCGAAGGCGGTGAAACCCGCGGGCGCTACAGCCTGATCGGGCTTGCACCAGATCTTGTCATTCGCGGAACCGGTGAAAAGACCCAGATCAATCGTCATTGGACGACCGATCGAACCGCTTTTGTATCGCTCGAAGCCGATCCGCTCGCGGCATTGCGCGGCCTCGTCGCCGAATGTCGGATTGATCCGTTGCCGGACGGCTTGCCGCCTGCACTCGCCTGCCTGGTCGGCTATTTCGCCTACGAAAGCTACGGTCTGGTGGAGGCATTGCCTCGCCCTGCGCCCAACCCGATTTTGGTCCCTGACATGATTTTCGTCCGGTCGACGCTCATTCTTGTTTTTGACCGGCTTGCAGACGAACTATGGTTTGTCGCGCCGTTATGGCCGTTGGCAGTCACGCCTGATCGCGCGGTTGCCGCCGCCAGCGACCGTATCGAAGCCGTCATGGCACGGCTTTTCACTACGCTGGAGTCCAGTGGCCATCCCCGTGGAGAGGGGTATCTCTCGACGACTGGGTCACAACCGGGTGAGAATCAGCGGGATAATGGCCTTGGCGGGAATGACGCGGAACTGATCCTCTCCCCGACGCTGCACGATGGTCGCTATGCTGAAATGGTACTTACTGCCAAAGACCATATCGTCGCTGGGGACATTTTTCAGGTGGTGCTCGCCCAGCGCTTCACCGCGCCTTTCGCACTGCCACCGTTCCAGCTCTATCGCGCGTTGCGCCGCATAAACCCGTCGCCCTTTCTTTACTTCCTCGATCTTCCCGGCTTTGCCATTGTCGGGTCGAGCCCCGAAATTCTTGTCCGCGTGCGCGATGGCGATATCACTATCCGGCCAATTGCCGGGACCCGTCCGCGCGGGGCCAATCCGGCGCAGGATATTGCCAATCGCGATTCGCTGCTCGCCGACGCCAAGGAGCGCGCCGAACATCTGATGCTGCTCGATCTCGGTCGCAACGACATCGGCCGCGCGGCCGCGCCGGGCAGCGTGCAGGTGACCGACAGTTATACCGTCGAATATTACAGCCACGTCATGCACATTGTTTCGAACGTCACCGCCCGGCTGGCCGAGGGCAAGGATGCGCTGGATGCGCTGTTCGCCGGGTTCCCTGCGGGCACAGTTTCGGGCGCGCCGAAGGTCCGCGCCGCCGAAATCATCGCATCCCTCGAACCCGAAACCCGCGGTGCTTACGCCGGGGGCATCGGCTATTTCGCGCCGGACGGGGGCATGGACAGCTGCATCGTCCTGCGCACCGGCATCGTCAAAGACGGCGTACTGCATGTCACCGCTGGCGCTGGCATCGTCGCCGATAGCATGCCGGAATATGAGCAGGCCGAATGCGAAGCCAAGGCAGGTGCACTGCTCGCAGCGGCGCGAGAAGCTTTGCGACTGGCGGGTTCGGCGGGGTATGGCCAGTGAGTATGACAGCGAAAATCCTCGTCATCGACAATTACGACAGCTTCACCTTCACCTGGTTCATTATCTGATGGAACTGGGCGTCACGGTTGAGGTCGTGCGCAATGATGCGATCAGCGTCGGCCAGGCCATGTCCTCCGGCGCGGATGCGTTTCTGATTTCGCCCGGGCCCGGAACGCCGGATGACGCCGGGATCAGCCTTGACCTCATTGCCGCTTGCGCCGCCGCAGGGCGGCCATTGCTCGGAGTGTGTCTTGGCCATCAGGCAATCGGCCAGCAATTCGGCGCACGGGTGGTGCGCGGCCATCTGATGCATGGCAAGACCGCGCCGGTCAGTCACGACAAGAGCGGACTGTTCGCGGGCCTTCCCTCCCCCTTCACCGCCACTCGCTACCACAGCCTGATCGTCGAGGATCTGCCGGCCGAGCTGATCGTCAACGCGACTTGTGACGATGGGCCGGGCGGTATCGCTGTCATGGGTATCCGGCACGCCACCCTCTCCATCCACGGGGTTCAGTTTCACCCTGAAAGCATCGCCACACAGCATGGCCACGCCCTGCTCGCCAATTTCCTGACGATTGCCGGAATTCCATCTGGCCGATTGCCACAAGCACCGCTTCGGTGAGCCTGCCAAATCCCGACACGCCGCTGTCGGCCGTTGAAGCTGCATCGGCCTTTGCTGCTATTCTTGATGGGACGGTTGGCGACGACGCGATCGCAGCCTTTCTGATAACTCTCTCTGATCGTGGCGAAACGGCTGTAGAAATTGCCGCTGCCGCCCGTGCTATGCGCGAGCGCATGGTCACCGTGGCCGCGCCTGCCGACGCTATCGATGTCTGCGGCACCGGTGGCGATGGCCATCATACACTCAACGTCTCGACCGCCGTCGCCCTGGTCGTTGCAGCATGCGGGGTGCCGGTCGCCAAACATGGCAATCGCGCCGCCTCGTCGAGAGCGGGTGCCGCCGACACGCTGGAAGCGCTCGGCCTCGATCTCGATCGCGCTGCGATCAGTGCACAAGCAACGCTTGCCGATCTCGGCATCGCCTTTCTGTTCGCGCAGAACCATCACCCCGCGCTGGCCCGCATCGCGCCTGTGCGCCGCGCGCTGGGTCGGCGCACGATCTTCAACCTGATGGGTCCGCTCGCCAATCCAGCCGGTGTCACCCGCCAGCTGATCGGCATCGCGCGGCCCGACCATGTCCGCACTTATGCAGAAGCGCTGGCCGATCTCGGCACGGCATCGAGCCTGATCGTCTCCGGCGCGGAGGGGCTCGACGAACTCAGCCTCAGCGGCGACAACAGCATCGGCAGTGTTACCCCCGGCGGCGTCACCCTGTCGTGCTGGACTGCCGCCGATGCCGGTCTGCCTAGCCACCCGGTCAGTGCCATACGCGGCGGCGAACCGGCCGAGAATGCTGCCGCCTTGCGCGCATTGCTGATGGGCGAGGCGGGGGCCTATCGCGACTCGGTGCTGTTCAACGCCGCCGCCGCGCTGGTGGTAGCGGGTGAGGTCGCCAATTTGCGCGATGGTGTCGAGGAAGCCGCCGAAGCGATCGACAAGGGCCTGGCCAAGGCGTTGCTCGATTGCTGGATAGCCTATTGAATTTGCCCGGGCGAAACGAGAGACGATCATCGCATGACCAAGACCGCCAGCGCCCGTGCCAACCTGACATTATGGTCACGCGCCCGCGATGTCGCCGTTCAGGCCCCGCCGACCCGCAACCGCTATGTCGATTTCCTGCGCGCCCTCTCGATCCTCGCGGTTGTGGTCGGTCACTGGCTGGTTGCCGCTCCCTATGTCGACGGTGACGGGGCGGTGGTGGGCGGGCATCTGCTCGGCATCCTGCCATGGACGCAGTGGCTGACCTGGGGGTTTCAGGTGATGCCGATCTTCTTTCTGGTCGGCGGCTTTTCCAATTTCGTGTCATGGTCCGCCAATCGTCGCAGCGGCGGCAGCTATTCGCTATGGTTCACCGGGCGGCTGCAGCGGCTGGTCAATCCGGTGCTGCCGCTGTTCCTGATCTGGACGCTGTTCGCGGCGTTCGGCACCGCAATCGGAGTCGAACGCAGCATCGTCGCGCTCGCCGCGCAACTGGCGCTGATCCCGGTCTGGTTCCTCGCGGTTTATCTGATGGTCGCCGCTGTCGTGCCGTTCACCCATGCCGCCTGGCGCCGCTGGGGTTTTGCATCGGTCGCCGCGCTGGTGGCGGGGGCGATTGCCGTCGATGTCGCCAGTATCTTCTTCAATATGGACCATGTGAACTTTCTCAATTTCGCCTTCGTCTGGCTGGCGGTGCACCAGCTTGGCTATGCGTGGAGCGAGGGACGTTTTACGCGGCCTTTTGTCGCGCTGGCCATGGGACTTGGCGGCCTTGTTGCGCTTGGCCTGCTGATCGGCATCGGGCCTTATCCGGTGGCGATGATCGGCGTTCCCGGCACCGGGCTGAGCAATTCGATGCCGCCGACGCTGGCGCTGCTCGCGCTGGGCATCGCCCAATCGGGCCTTGCTCTCTCGCTGGAACCGGCGGCACGGCGGATGCTCGGCAATCTGACGCTGTGGACCGGCGTGGTGCTGGTCAATGGCATGATCATGACCATCTATCTGTGGCACCTCACCGCCTTTGTCGCGGTGATGGTCGCGGCCTGGCTGCTCGGCGGCATCGGCCTCACCATCGAACCTGGCAGCGCCGGCTGGTGGCTGGCGCGGCCCATCTGGTTCGCGCTTTACATCGCCGCGCTGGTGCCGCTGATACTCGCCTTTGCCCGCTATGAGCGGGCCGGCAAGAGCGCTGGCCGCCCTATCCCCCACTGGCGGCTGATCGCAGGATTGCTGCTGATCTGCGCCGGGCTTGCCGCGTCGGCGATCTACAGCATCGCCAGCCCGCTGGGCGTAACCGGGGTGCGCCTGTGGATCGTTGCATTGCCGTTCGTCGGCGCGGCACTGGTCCGGTTCGGGCCGGTCCATGACCTGCCCAGACGGGCGCTGTGACCGGCCCGAGCCCACTTAAAGCGACAAAGTATACGCATGGCGGCCTGCAAACTGTCTCCTTTGTCGCTTTAGGGCGCGTGCCCGAACCGGGAGATCGATTTGAAACCGACAATGTCAAAGAGCCGTCAACCAACGGAACATAACAGGACCGAATTGTGTAGGACAGCGATATTTGCAGTCCCGGCGAAAGGCGCTAGAGCGCTTGGCATGTCAGACAAGCTCGCCGAAATCTGTGCCACGACGGCAATCGAAGTTGCCCGCCGCAAAGCCAGCATCGGTGACGCTGCGATCGACGCCCGCATCGCGCAGGCCAGTGCGCCGCGCGGATTCAGGGCCGCACTCGACGCGAAAATCGCCAGGGGCGCGATCGGCCTGATCGCAGAAATCAAGCGCGCCAGCCCGTCCAAAGGGCTGATCCGCGCCGATTTCGACGCGCCGGCCCATGCCCGCGCTTATGCCGCGGGCGGCGCGGCCTGCCTGTCGGTGCTGACCGACATGCCCTATTTTCAGGGACATGATGATTATCTGGTGGCGGCGCGCACTGCCTGCACCCTGCCCTGTCTGCGCAAGGACTTCATGGTCGATCCATGGCAGGTGCGCGAAGCGCGGGCGCTGGGCGCGGACGCCATCCTGATCATCATAGCCGCGCTGACCGATGACGTCATGACGGCGATCGAGCGGGAGGCGATTGCGCTGGGCATGGACGTGCTGGTCGAGGTGCATGACGAAAAAGAGCTGGAAACGGCGCTCAAATGTCTGAAAAGTCGCCTGATCGGGGTCAACAACCGCGATCTAAGGCTGTTTAATACCGATATTGCGACCAGCGAACGGATCGCCCCGCTGGTTCCCGCTGGCACCACGCTGATCAGCGAAAGCGGTATCAACGGGCCAGCCGACATCGCCAGGCTACGCGCCGCCGGGATCCACGGATTTCTGGTCGGCGAGCATCTGATGCGCCAGGCGGACGTCGCGGCGGCAACCCGCCACCTTATCGCGGCGTGAGCGGGCTGAGCCATATCGACGGCGATGGCGCCGCCCAGATGGTCGACATATCGGCAAAACCGGTCACTGCCCGTTCTGCGCTGGCCAGCGGGCATATCGCCCTGTCCGCTGCCGCCATTGCCGCGGTGCGGGACGGATCGGGGCCGAAAGGCGATGTCATGGCGACCGCGCGTATCGCCGGCATCATGGCGGCAAAGCGCACCGCCGATCTGATCCCGCTGTGCCACCCGCTGCCCCTTGCATCGGTAACCGTCGATTTTGCCTTTGGCGACGATGGCGTCACGGTTACCGCGCTGGCGCGCACCGCCGCGCAGACTGGCGTGGAAATGGAAGCCATGACAGCAACTTCCATCGCGTTGCTGACATTATATGACATGGTCAAGGGACTGGACAAGTCGCCGGTGATCGGTGCCATTCGCCTGATCGCCAAAGATGGCGGCAAGTCCGGCGCGTGGCGGCGGGGCTGACCCCGTGGCGCCATGGTCCGTGATACTGATTATGATGATATGGTCATTGTGCTAGCGTTCGCATGAGCTTGATCAGCCTCGAAGACGCGCAGGCTACCGTGCTGGCGCTGGTGCGGCCCGGCCCTGTCGTCGACGCACCGCTGGCCACTGCACGAGGCTGGCTCGCCGGACCGCTGATCGCGCGCCGCACCCAGCCATGGGCCGATCTTTCCGCAATGGACGGCTATGCGCTGGGCGCAGGCGACGGGCCGTGGCGGGTGACGCACAGCATCGCCGCCGAAACGCGCGATCCCGGACAAGTCGGACCGGGCAAGGCCGCCCGCATTTTTACCGGCGCGCCGCTGCCCGCCGGGGCCGACCGCATTCTGCTCCAGGAGGACGCGCGGTTCGACAGCAACGGGTTGCGCGCCACACATACGCCCGCGCCGGGACGCTGGATCCGGTCGGCCGGCAGTGATTTTTGCGATGGCGACCG
>JANNMK010000228.1:0-11699 GCA_031397785.1 Sphingomonas sp.
GCCTTCGACCCGTTCATATTCCATGCGCCATTTGGCCCAGTCGTCGTGCACCTTGGGATCGTCGTCGGACTGGGCGCGTTTGGGTTCCTTGGCTTGCAGATAGTAATCCTCGCGGAACACGAACAACACCATGTCGGCATCCTGTTCGATCGAACCGGATTCGCGCAGGTCGCTGAGTTGCGGGCGTTTGTCGTCGCGGCTTTCGACCGCGCGCGAGAGCTGGGACAACGCCAGCACGGGGACGTCGAGTTCCTTGGCGAGGGTTTTGAGGCCGCGCGAGATTTCCGAGATTTCCTGGACGCGGTTATCGCCCGATTTCGACGAGCCTTGCAGCAGTTGCAGATAATCGACAACGACCAGGCCGATGTCGTAGCGCCGTTTGAGGCGGCGGGCACGGGTGCGGATGCCAGCGATGGTCAGCGCGGGCGTATCGTCGATATAGAGCGGCAGTTCGTTGAGGCGCGCGGCGGCGGCAGAGAGATTGTCGAAATCGGCGTGGCTGATGCGGCCCATGCGCAGCGATTCCGAACTGATGTTCGATTGTTCGGCGAGGATGCGGGTGGCGAGCTGATCGGCGGACATTTCGAGGCTGAAAAAGGCGGTGGCGGCGCCCATATTCTTGTCATCGTCGATCCCGCGCTCCTTGTCCGATTTCCACCGTTCGGCGGCAGCGAAGGCGATATTGGTGGCGAGGCTGGTCTTGCCCATGCCGGGACGACCGGCAAGAATGAGAAGATCGCTGTTGTGGAGCCCGCCGATCTTGGCATTCAATGAGACCAGACCGGTGGTGACGCCCGACAGGCTGCCGCCGGAATTCAGCGCCTTTTCGACATTGGACAGCGCCACTTTGGATGCGGCGCCGAAACTGCGCGCCTGGCCCAGTTCGGCATCGCCGCCCGCAACGCGATAGAGCGCGGTTTCCGCTTCCTCGATCTGGCCGCGCGGATCGACCGATTCGCTGGTGTCGGTGGCGCGTTCGACCAGCGTGCGGCCGACCGAGACGAGTTCACGCAGCATGGCGAGATCGTGGATTTGCCGGGCAAAATCGCGCGCGCCGATGAGGGAGACGCCCGAGCCGGTAAGCTGGGCGAGATAGCCCGGCCCGCCAAGCGCGCGCATCGCATCGTCGCTGTCGAAGTAGATTTTCAGCGTGACCGGGTTGGCGAGCATATTCTGGCCAGTGATGTCCTGGATTTTGGCGAAAATCCGGCCATGCAGCGGTTCGTAGAAATGGTCGGGGACCAGCGGCACCGGCAGGTCTTCGAGCACGCGATTGTCGATGAGGCACGCGCCGAGAAACGCCGCCTCCGCCTCTATATTGGCAGGAAGGGCGCTGTCGTCGCGCGGGGATTGAGTCGTCGGAAGTTCCATGATGGTCGCCATCGCCGGACTGTCGCGCGATGCGGGCCGGGGTGCAAGGTGGCGGGGGATATTAGCTGTGGACAAGTCTTGCACCCACCCCCTCCCCTCGTCAAAGGGGTGCGGACCATGGCCGACCCGCGCATCATTGCCATCACGCTCGACGAAGCGACGATCCTGTGGCGCAATGCGGATGTCGAGCAGGAGCGGCGGATCGCCATATTCGACTTGCTCGAAGCGAATTATTTCAAGCCGTTGCGCGAGCATAGCGACAGTGGAGGGGTGCGCTACGAAGGGCCGTTCCGCGTCGCCTTGTCGGTCGAGGAGGGGCGGCTGGTACTGGCCATCATGCGCGACGATAGCGAACCGTTCGAGACGATCATCCTTGGCCTGGGCCGGTTTCGCCGCCCGATCCGCGACTATTTCGGCATCTGCGACAGCTATTATCAGGCGATCCGCACATCGAGCGCCGACCAGATCGAAACCGTCGATATGGCACGGCGCGCGCTGCATAATGAGGCATCGGAGCTGCTGATCGAGCGGTTGCAGGGCAAGGTCGAACTGGATTTCGATACCGCGCGGCGGCTGTTCACGCTGATCTGCGTATTGCATATCCGAGGATGAGCAATGCCCCTGCCCCCAAATCGCGTGGCGGCCTGATCTGGATCGCGCCGGTCATCGTCACCGCGCTGCTGGCATGGGGCGGCTGGTCGCGCCATGTTGCGGCGTGGCGGCCCGACACGGCGAAGTGGCCGGTGCAGGGGGTCGCGTTGAGCAAGGCCAACCAGCCGGTCGACTGGCGGCGGGTGGCGCGCGAGGGCGCATCGTTCGCCTATATCGGCAACATGGCCTATGGCGACACGCTGGCCACCTATAGCGACGAGATGGCAGCGGCACGGCGGGCCGGACTGAAGACGGGGCCGATCTACCGTTTTTCGCTGTGCGCCGCTGATGACCAGGGGGGCAATTTCGTGACTTCGGTTGCGCGCGACAGTGCGATGTTGCCATCGATCATCATGCTGGACCGGCAGGAGGGTTGCGACCGGTGGCCGACCAGAGCAAAAGTGATCTCCGAACTGACGACATTCCTGACTCAGGTCGAAACGCATCTGGGCCGATCCGCCGTCATCGCACCCGATGCCGATTTCGAGGACTATTATACTATTGCATCGGCCATCGACCGCCCGGTGATGGTGAGGCGCAACCGTTCGGCACCCGAAGAGGATGGCGGCGGCTGGGCGATCTGGCAGGCGAATGACAGCTACCGGATCGACGGCGTGGCTGGCGAGATCCGATGGCTGGTGGGGCGCGAGGACGATATTGCGAGCGGGGGCGACAGGCGATGACACGCGACGATATGCTGCAGGCGGCGCGCGGCGCGGCACGCCATGCGCATGCGCCCTATTCGCGCTTTGGCGTCGGCGCGGCGCTGCTGCTCGATGACGGGCGGGTGGTGACCGGCACCAATTTCGAGAATGCCAGCTATGGCCTGTCGCTGTGCGCGGAGACAGTCGCGCTGGCGCGGGCGAATTGCGACGGCGACCTGAGACGGGTTGTCGCGGTGGCGGTGATCGGCGGGATGCTGGGCGACGACGGCGGGCTGACCGGGGGCGAGCCGGTGCGGCCGTGCGGACGATGCCGCCAGATGCTGAATGAAGCAGCATCACTGGCCAAAACCGATATCGCCGTGCATTGCGGATCGGCCGACGGCGCGGTGGTGGAAACGCATCGATTGTCCGACCTGTTGCCGCACGCCTTCGGGCCGGGCGACCTCGGGATAGGGTGAGATTGGGGGAAGCGAATGTCCATTCTATCGGACAAGTGGATACGCGAAACGGCGATGACGACCGGCATGATCGAGCCGTTCGTCGAAGCGCAGCGGCGTGAGGGGTGCATCAGCTATGGCCTGTCGTCCTACGGCTATGACGCGCGGGTCGCGGACGAGTTCAAAATCTTTACCAACGAGAATTCGAGCGTGGTCGACCCAAAGGCGTTCGATCCCGAGAGTTTTGTCGATCGCAAGACCGATGTCTGCATTATCCCGCCGAACAGTTTTGCGCTGGCACGCACGGTCGAATATTTCCGGGTGCCGCGCGATGTGCTGGTCATCTGCCTCGGCAAATCGACCTATGCGCGCTGCGGCATCATCGTCAACGTGACGCCATTGGAACCGGAATGGGAGGGGCATGTGACGCTGGAATTTTCCAACACGACGCCGCTGCCCGCCAAAATCTATGCCAATGAAGGGGCGTGCCAGTTTCTGTTCCTGAAAGGGAACGAGCCGTGCGAGACCAGCTATGCGGACCGCGCCGGTAAATATATGGGCCAGCGCGGGGTCACGTTGCCGCGGTTGTGAACCGGCTGATTAAGGGAGAATGGACATGAGCCGCGAATTCGACATCATCGTTTACGGTGCCACCGGTTTTACCGGGCGGCTGGTCGCTGAATATCTGGGGACGCATTATGCCGGACGCGCCGACGCGCCGACATGGGCGATGGCGGGGCGCAGCGCAGCAAAGCTGGCCGAGGTGCGCGACCTGATCGGGGCGCCCGCCGACACGCCGCTGGTGGTGGCCGATGCGAGCGACACAGCCTCGCTCGATGCGATGTGCGCACGGGCAAAGGTGATCGTCACGACGGTCGGGCCCTATCAACTTTATGGGAATGAGCTGGTTGCGGCGTGCGTCAGGGCCGGCACCGACTATGCCGACTTGTGCGGCGAACCCGGCTGGATGCGCGAGATGATCGACCTCCACCATGATGCGGCAAAGGCATCGGGCGCGCGGATAACATTCAGCTGCGGGTTCGATTCCATACCGTTCGACCTGGGCGTCCTGTTCCTGCAGGACGAAGCGGTGAAGCGCCACGGCACGCCTGCGCCGCGCGTCAAAGGGCGAGTGCGCAAGATGCAGGGCGGCGCGTCAGGCGGTACAATCGCCAGCCTGACCGAGACATTGAAGGCAGTGGCGCGCAAGCCTTCGCTGGCGCTGCTGCTCAAATCGAGCTTTGCGCTGACGCCGGGGTTCGAGGGGCCGTCGCAGCCGAGCGGACTGATGCCAGCCTATGACAGCGCGACCGGCACGTGGACCGCGCCGTTCGTCATGGCCCCCATCAACACCAAGAATGTCCATCGCAGCAATTTTCTGCTGAACCACGCGTGGGGCAGCGACATGGTCTATGACGAAATGGTGATGACCACCATCGGTGACGCGGGCAAGGCGATGGCCGAAGCAATGGTCAAGGCCAACCCGTTCGGCGATGCCTAGCTGATGCCCGGTGAGGGACCGAGCAAGGAACAGCGCGACACCGGGTTTTACGATATCCTGTTCATCGGCGAATATCCCGACGGCAGGACAGTCAAGGTGGCGGTCACCGGCGATCGCGATCCGGGCTATGGGTCTACATCGAAAATGCTGGCCGAGGCGGCGATCGCCCTTCTGGCTAACGATGGTCCGGGCGGAGTATGGACCCCGGGCGCGTTGCTGGGGCGGCCGCTGATCGACCGGCTGACGGACAATGCCGGGCTGACATTCACGGTCGAGGCCTGAGCGATTGTCGGACGAGAATGATGCGTCGCCCCGGTCGCTCGACGAGCTGATCGCGGGCGGAGAGGCGCGCGAGGGCGGCCGGCATTACAGTATCGGCAGCGACTGGATGCAGGGGCGCACCGCCTATGGCGGAATATCCGCCGCGCTGGCGCTGGACGCGGCGCTGGCCGATCATCCCGGCGATGCACCGCTGCGCAGCGCGCAGATCAGCTTTGTCGGGCCGGTCGGGGGCGATTGTTCGGTTTCGACGCGGCTGCTGAGGCAATCGAAGTCGAGCCGGTTCGTCGCCACTGATCTGACATCCGATGCAGGCTATGGCACCAACGCACTGTTCAGCTTCATGAAGCCGCGCGACAGCCATATCGACCATGCCATCGTGCCGGTGCCCGACATTCGCGATCCCGAGGAGCTGGAGGATGTGCCCGATCATCCAGCGCGCCCGGCGTTTACGCGTAAATTCGCCATGCGCCCGGCGATCGGCAAGGGGTTCGGCCATGCCCGCGCCACCGCCGACATCCTGACATGGGTGCGCTGGACCGATGAACCGCAATGCGATCCGCACATCGCGCTGCTTGCGCTGGCCGATGCCTTGCCGCCTGCCGCTCTGACGCTGTTCCAGCAGTTCGGGCCGGTAAGTTCGTCGACCTGGGTGCAGCATTTCCTGACCGACCATCCGGCAACCGACGATGGCTGGTGGCTGCTCGCCAGCCGGTCCGCACAGGTGCAGCGGGGCTTTTCCGCACAGGATATGCTGATCTGGAATCGTAAGCGTGAACTGGTGAGCATCGGCGGCCAGGGTGTGGCGCTCTACGCCTAGCTTTCCTCCGCCGGGCGTTCCGAGGGCGGCAGATGGATGCGGGCCGACAGGCCGCCGTCGCGGCGATTGACCAGCTCGATCCTGCCCCCTTCGGCAAGCGCGATCGCGCGGGCGAGCGCGAGGCCAAGGCCACTGCCGCCGGTATCGCGATTGCGCGATTGTTCGGCGCGGACGAATGGCTCCATAAGGTCGGCGATGCGATCGGCCGGGATGCCGGGTCCGTCGTCATCGACCATGATGGTGACCCCGCCGTCGCCGCTTTCGGCGAGGCCGACGGTGGCCGAGCCGCCATAGGCCACGGCATTGTCGATGAGATTGCGCAGCGCCCGGCGGAGCGAGGATGCGCGCACGATGCGGGTCACCAGCGCGCCTTTTGCCGCAAGCACGACCGGGCGGCCCATCGCGTGATAATCGGCGACGATATCCCCGACGAGCGCGGCAAGGTCGGTCGGTTCGGGGATTTCGCGCGGCTGTCCGGCGCGGGCCAGGCTGAGGATATCGTCGAGCATCGTCGCCATCTCCTCAATCGTGGCAACCATCCTGGCGCGCAATTCCTCGTCCGCCACCTGTTCGACCCGGACGCGCAGGCTGGCGAGCGGGGTACGCAGATCATGGCCGACCGCGCCGAGTATGCGGTCTTTTTCGGAAAGCATGGCAAGGATGCGCTGGCGCATGGCGTTGAAGGCGCGGGTCAGCGCGCGCACATCCTGCGGTCCAGCTTCGACAAGCGTTTCGGCGTCGATGCCGGGGCGAAAATCTCCGGCTGCGCGCGCCAGGTCCGCAATCGGGCGGCCGACCCGCCATGCCACGAACAACAGCGGACCAAGCAGCAGCAGAAACAGGATGATCGTCTGGACGATCAGGGCGCCGCCGATCCATGGTTGCGGCATCGGCACCCGGGCGCGCGATGTTATCCAGCGGCCATCCGACAATTGGGCGGCGACCGCGACCAGTGCGACCGCGCGCTCCCGCCTGGCAACGGCGTCATAGCGGCGGGGGCCGCGCATCGAGGCAGCACGCACCGCGCGGACATCGACCCCCGCATCATCGAGAAAGGTTGCGACCCGCGACGCGAGTTCGGGGCGATCGGTCATGCCGGGACGAAAGCGGGGTTGATTGTCGATGACGATGCGGCGACTGCGCCGCCCCCGGCGCTCGTACGTCCCGCCGTTTCCGATCCGGCGGGGCAGCCCGGCGCGCGGCGGCCTGCTGTCGCGCGCCAGCGGCACCGGCAAGCCATTGTCGATCCGGTCGCTCGCTTCGGCTATTCGCGCCGCCGCGCCGGCAGCGACCGACGCCTGCCATTCGCCGCGCTGGGCGCGCACCAGCAGAGTCAGGTTGACCGCCTGCGCCGCGAGCAGCGCCAGTGCAGTGACCAGCATCAGCTGCCCGGCGAGGCTTTTGGGCCGCAGGCGGCGGATCATCCAGCGCTGGCCGACCCGGCGGCGATGCGGCGGACTTCGGTAGCCAGGCTGTACCCACCGCCCCAGATGGTGCGGATCAGCCGGGCGTCGCGCGGATCATCCTCTATCTTGCGGCGCAGGCGGCTGACGAGATTGTCGATCGAGCGGTCGAACACATCGGCTTCGCGGCCGCGCACGAGGTCGAGCAGGCGATCGCGGGTCATCACCGCGCGCGGGTGGCGCAGGAATGCGATCAGCAGTTGATATTCGCCGGTCGACAGCGCGACGTTGCGGCCATCGGCGTGGGTCAGCGTCCGGGTCGACGCCGACAGCAGCCAGTCGGCAAAGCGATAGCTGTCGGCATCATCGGGCGCAGCGACGCGGGTATCGGGCCCGGCGCGGCGCAGCACGGCGCGGATGCGGGCCACGAGTTCGCGCGGACCGAATGGTTTGGCGATATAATCATCGGCGCCGATCTCGAGGCCGATGACGCGCTCGGTCTCTTCCGACCGGGCAGTCAGCAGGATGACCGGCACGTCATAGGCATCGCGCACGTGCCGGGTCAGGCTGAGCCCGTCCTCCCCCGGCATCATGATGTCGCTGACGACCAGATCATAGCTGCCGCCGAGCAGCTTGCCGCGCGCTTCTGCGGCATTGGCGGCGCAATCGACGGTAAAGCCCTGCCCGGCCAGATAGTCCGCCAGCGGCTCGCGGATCGAAGGTTCATCGTCGACGAGCAGCAGGCGGGTCTGGCCGACCGTCATTGGCTATCGAGGCTGGTGCGACCACGCACCGCAGCGCGCTGTGCCTGACGTTCGGCCGCGCTGACCGCATCATTGCCATCGGCATCGAGCCGGTCGAAGCGGGTGGATGCAGCAGCGATGAATTCAGCACGGTCGATTGCCCCGTCGCCATTGGCGTCGGCGTTGGCGAGCATGGTGCGGCCCATCTGGCCGCGACGCCCGCCCCGTCCGCGGGGGCCCTGCTGGGCCTGTTGACCGCGACCGGCGCGTTCGCCGCGCCGGAGTTCGCGACGCTGATCCGTCGCTGCGCCGGCGCGGTCCCATTCGGCGCGAGTCAGCGATCCGTCGCTGTCGGCATCGATGCGGGCGAACATGGCTTCACGGAGGCGCTCACGCCCCGCTTCGCGGTCTTCGGGCGTGACGCGGCCATCGCTGTTGGCGTCCATGCGCGCAAATTGCGCCGCAGCATGTGCGGTGGCTTCGGCGCGGGTCAATAGTCCGTCGCCATTGGCGTCGGGGCGGGCGCGTTCATTGGCGACCGGCAGTGCCTGTTGCGCGGCAACCATGGCGCCGCCGGCAAGTGCGATGGCGGCAGCGGCGAAGGCCAGTCCAGTATGAGATGATGGCATGATGTGTGTCTCCAGACGGTGGTGACGAAATCTCGGCAGCGCCGGGCGCATCCTTGTCGTCGCAATGGCCTATCGCCGCAAGCCGTCGCAGGTCTGTGTCAGACGGTTGCGAAACTGTCGCAAATTGTCGCAGGCCCGTTCGGGAGAGCGACTGGAGCGGGTAAGGGGAATCGAACCCCTCTAGCTAGCTTGGAAGGCTAGTGCATTACCACTATGCTATACCCGCGTATCCGTCAGGCCGCGCAAATGCCAGTCGCGCCGTGGTTCGTCAAGGCTGGCTCAAGGTCGGTCGGCGGGTGCCGATTGCAGCGCCCGATGGAACATGGTAGCAACATTGCCATGGCTGTGCCGCCTGCCCCGCATGTTCGCAAGATCATCCATGTCGATATGGATGCGTTTTTTGCGTCGGTGGAACAGCGCGACAATCCCGCGCTACGCGGCAAGCCAGTAGCGGTCGGCGGATCAGCACGGCGCGGCGTGGTGGCGGCGGCAAGTTACGAGGCGCGCAAATTCGGGGTGCGCTCTGCCATGCCATCGATCACCGCGGCGCGGATGTGCCCCGACCTGATCTTCACCAAGCCCCGGTTTGAGATGTATCAGACGGTATCGCGCCAGATCAGGGCGATTTTTCATGAAGTTGCCGATGCGGTGCAGCCGTTGAGCCTCGACGAGGCCTATCTCGACGTGACCGGCGACAAGCTGGGGTTCGGCAGCGCGACCTGGACGGCGGAGCATGTGAGGCAGCGCATCCGCGACGTCACCGGGCTGACTGCGTCGGCCGGGGTTTCGACCAACAAGCTGGTCGCCAAACTGGCATCCGACCAGAACAAGCCCGACGGCCTGACCGTCGTGCCGCCGGGGCAGGAGGCGGCATTCGTCCAGACATTATCGGTGCGGCGATTGCATGGCGTCGGGCCGGTGACGTCGGGACGACTGGAGGCGATGGGGCTGCGGTCGGTTGCCGATCTGGCACGCTGCCCGCGCGACGAGCTGGCCGCCGAGTTCAAGACCAGCGCCGACTGGCTGCTGGCGATGGCGCACGGGCTGGACGATCGCCCGGTGCACGAAGACAGGCAGCGAAAGTCGCTGGGTGCCGAACGGACGTTCGACGATGACCTGAGCGCACAGGATGAGCTGATGACGGCGCTGGCGACGATCGTCGATACGGTGTGGGAACGCGCCGGGAGCAAGGACGATGGCCCGGCGCGGACCGTGACGCTGAAGCTGAAATTCGCCGATTTCCGGCAGATCACGCGGTCGCGCACTGCCGATGCGCCGGTCAGCGACCATGCGACATTATTGCGGATGGCGCGCGATTTGCTGGTGCTTGAGATACCGCCGCCGCTCGGCATCCGGCTGATGGGGGTGACGCTGAGCGGATTTGCCAGCGCAGAGGTGGAGCCGATCGCCGAATTGCCGCTGTTCGCCGCGGCTTAGCCCGCCACCACCGTGACGCTTTGGTCGAGCATTTCCGCGCTGCCGAACACGGTCATGAAGCTGGCATCGACCGCATCGCGGGTGCGGGCGATGGCGATGAGGCTCGATTCAGGGGCAAGGCCGGTGGCGTCGATCAGATGCCAGCGCCCGCCCATCCACACCTCTGCCACGGCGTGGAAATCGGGCGGGTCGAGCTGCCAGGCATAGCAGGACACAAAGCGCGCAGGCACCCCGGCGGAACGGGCAAGCGCGATCATCAGATGGGCATAATCGCGGCACACTCCGGCGCGGCCGACATAGGTGTCGGTCGCCGTGGTTTCGGCAGTGCTGACCGGTTCGTAGCTGAGATGTCCGCGGATCCAGTCGCGGATCGCGAGAATGGTCGAGCCATCGGCCACCCAGCCCAGCGGCAGGTTCATGTCGTCGGCCAGCACCCGGTCGAACCGGGCGGGATCGCAGTGACGGCTGGCAAACAGGAACGGGGCGATGTGCGGCGGAATATGGCTTAGCGGTGTTACCGGCAGGTGGAAAATGTCGGCAGTGGCGCGTTCGACGAGGACCGTAGCAGAATAGCGGATCGCGAGATCCCCCGCACCGAGCGCCAGCCAGCGATAGCGCGCGCTGTTGTCGCCGATGGCGGTGGACGGACCAAGCGGCTGGCCGTTCAGCAAAAGCTGTTCTGCCGTCACCTGCTGATGGGCATCGCCGAGCGCCTCTATCGCAAGCAAAATCGATGACGACGATTCCAGCCGGTAATCGAGCGCGACATCAACGCTGAGCGCAACTGCGGCGGCGGTCACGCGGCGAGCGTTTCGGCCGATACGCTGTACAGCCCGCCAGCGCCCGCCATTGCCCCCGCCTTGCGGCCCAGCGCCTCCGGCACGATGCGGTCGAGAAAGAAGCGCGCCGTATTGCGTTTGGCGTTGAGAAAGGCCGGGTCGCCCTCACCGCTGGCCAGCATTGCGGCGGCGGCACGGTCCTGCACCGCCATTTGCCAGCCCGCCGTCGCCACCGCCAGCAGACCGAGAAAATCGCTGCTGCCGGCCAGCCGGTCGTCGATACCGGCATCGCGCATCCATGTCGCAACCTCCTCGCAAGCAGCGGCGAGCGCGCCAAGATGTGGTTCGCCTGCGGCGCCATCGCGAATATCCGCGATCAGGCCGGACAGCGCCGCGCCATTACCCAGGCTGAGCTTGCGACCGACCAGATCGGCAGCCTGAATGCCGTTGGTTCCTTCATATATCGGTGCGATGCGGGCGTCGCGATAATGCTGGGCGGCACCGGTTTCCTCGACAAAGCCCATGCCGCCATGCACCTGGATGCCGAGGCTGGCGACTTCGATGCCGATGTCGGTCGGCCACGCCTTGGCCAGCGGGATCAGCACGTCGGCGCGCATCGCCGCGTCATTGTCGCCCAGCGTCCCGCGATCGACCTGTCCGGTCGCGTAATAGACCAGCGCGCGCGCGCCTTCGGTGAGTGCCTTCATGCGCAGCAGCATGCGCCGGACATCGGGATGCTCGATGATCGCCACCGGCCCTGCGCCTGGCGCGCTGGCGCGGGCCGACTGAACGCGGTCGCGGGCATAGCCCATCGCCAGCTGCGTCGCACGCTCGCCGATCTGCACCCCCTGATTGCCGACCATCAGCCGGGCGTTGTTCATCATCACGAACATGGCGCGCATGCCGCCATATTCGGCGCCGATCAGCTCGCCGTAGCTGTCGCCGTCCTCGCCATAGCTCATCACGCAGGTCGGCGAGTTGTGC
>JANNMK010000122.1:0-9933 GCA_031397785.1 Sphingomonas sp.
TGTCGACCAGCATCGCTTAGAGCGGCGCGTCTCGGTAGCCCTTGGGCGGGGGTATGCGGTTGACGATGGCTTCGATCGACTCGGCGATGCCGATGCAGGCCTTGGCGCTGGTGAGGACGGCACCACCTTCTCCATAGGAACCTCTCGCGGGAAGCCCGATGATCTCCTCGATCTCCGCCTTGACCTTGTCCACGTCCGCCGCGGGCAGATCGATCTTGTTGATCACCGGCACGATCTCATGATCATGCTCAATCGACTGATAGACGTTCGCTAGCGTCTGCGCCTCTACCCCCTGCGCCGCATCGACCACCAGCAACGCGCCCTCGCACGCGGCGAGGCTGCGCGAGACTTCATAGGCAAAGTCGACATGCCCAGGCGTGTCCATCAGGTTGAGCTGATAGGTTTTGCCATCCTCCGCAGTGTAGGCAAGGCGCACCGTCTGCGCCTTGATGGTGATCCCGCGCTCCTTCTCGATGTCCATATTATCAAGCACTTGCGCGGTCATCTCGCGCGCGGTCAGCCCGCCGGTATGCTGGATCAGCCGGTCGGCCAGCGTCGATTTGCCATGGTCGATATGGGCAATGATGGAAAAGTTGCGGATCAGGGAAAGCTCGGTCATCGCCCGCCCCTAGCAGCGTGCTAGGCCACTGTCAGCATAGCCGTTGGCCCATACCGGCTGCGCCTATGGTCCGTGATTGCTGCCAGCGCCCGCTCGAAACGGCGGTCACCCGTCCCTGCGATACCGACCCAGCGCAATCCCCGTCGATCCAGCTCCGCAACCAGCGAAGCGCGGAACATGTTGCGCAGCTGCTGATCATTTTGGATGCGCACTCCGTCATCTTCCCATGGCAGGTCGTTTTCGGTGACCAGATACAGGTCGCATTCGAACAGGTCGCCGGCAAACCACGGATCGATCAGCTCCGAAGAAAATTGCGCCCACACCGATGTGACGACGGCGTCGGTGTCAGCCACTACGCACCCCGATTGTTGATCGGACGATGTCTCCACCACACCGCGAATATTTGCATCCTGGATTTGCCCGATGTGAACCAGCTGCTTCATCGACAGGTCGTTGCCGTGAGCAGCACAATAAGCGCGCGCATATTCCTTGACCGCGTTCGTGGCGAAATGCGCAGCAACCTTGCCAGCCAGCCAGCTTTTTCCGCTACTCTCCGCCCCGGCGACGCAGATGGTGAAGATGCTCATGCGATAATATCGTCCCCCTGGACGGCATCCTGTTCAACCCGCCGCCATTCGATGAACCCGACGATGCTGAGGATCAGAAACAGACCGTAAAGTCCCGCCGTCAGCCACAGATCTCTGCTGACATATAGGCCGATGGCGAGCATATCGACGGCGACCCATAGAAGCCAGTTTTCAACTTTGCGCCGGACCAGCAATATCTGTGCAGCAACACTGCCCATCGCCACTGCCGCATCCCAATATGGCGCAGCGGCGTCGGTGAGCCGCGCCATACCCGTGCCCCACAGCGCTGTCGCCGCCACAATCGCAACCAGCCAAAGACAACGCTGCCGAACCGAAAGCTTCTCGACTTTGACCGGCCCGCCCATCCCGCCGGCGCGCGCCCACGCCCACCAGCCCCAGCCCTGCACGACCACGAAAAACAGCTGCAACCCCATGTCTGAATAGAGCCGCGCCTCGCAGAATATCTCGAAATACAGGATTACCGTCGCAATCCCGAACGCATAATTCCAGATGCTGCGCCGGATCAGCAGCACGATGTTGGTGATGCCGAGCAGGACGGCGACGATCTCGAGCGGATTCATGCGGCCTACCTAGTCATCATTTCCCGGAGGGCGATGAACCCTGTAGCGGTTCAGCTCGGCACGACTAAGGCAATGGCGCTGAGCGGGCGCGTCTCGTGACCCGACCGCACGCTGACGGTACATGATGTCGGTCAGCAACGTTCGCGGAATACCCATGCGCAGCAGGAAATCATTGTCTTCGCTCGCCAGCAACGCTGCCTCTTGCTCGACATCGCCGATCAATTCCACTGTGGCGTCTGTACCCAGCTCGACATTGTAGCGGATAGCGCCCCGGTCACTTGTGAAGGTGAACATATGAACCATGAACACACCGCCGGGTTCGACAATGCGTGCGCTGCCGCCAAGGAACATGAAGTTGCAGGCTGAAAAGCAGGTCCAGCCCGACGGAATGCGGGTCGTGATAAGCGCACCTGCCTCTTCGAACCGCGCACGGATGATGCGTCCGGCTTCTGTCCCGGCTACCGCATTGCCGCCGGGGGAACGCAGCCATATCTCGTCGATGAGAGGGTCTGCTTCCAATATGGTTCGCAACCGTCGTGGCAAACCGGCGTCAATTGCACCCTCGGCCAGCAGAATCCGCACCCCGTCGCGAGTGATCGGGGTCAGTTCCATCTGCCGGATGTCGGTCCAATTCGGAGCCAGCGGGCAAGATGGGCTGTTGGGATCCGCTGCAGGATCGGCTGCCGCGATCAGCATAGATGCGGCCGACAGCCAGCCTGACAGGCGGCTGTGGCGCATGGTCACGCAGCCAGCGCATAGCGCGGCGAAGGGGGTACCCGGCACATGCGCTTTTGCTGGACCGTTTCCTGACCATTCACCAGGATCACATCGTCAATCATCATGCAGCGCGTCCCAGCGGGTTGCCCGGCAGGAGCATCTTCGCGCGCAACAACAGTCGACCTCCCCGATACATTTGCACGAGTTTCGCTGGTCCAGCCTACCGACGTCCCTACCCGCTCGCCGCGTGTGGCCTCGATTGTTGCATCTTTCGCCTTTACCTGCTCCTGCGTGTCCAGCCGGCACGCAATCGCGTCGGTCAATGTATCGGCAACCTCGGCGGACGGCACGAACCTTGCCGCGTAACCAAGGCTGTTGCTCGCCCGCCCGGCGACGTCGCCGATTACCCGGCCGAGAATTGACCTCCCGATACTGCGACCGGTCGAACGCGGTGCATCGCAGCTATCGGCATTCTGCGCATTGGCCGGTGCCACAACGACCATGGTAGCAGCCAGCATGCACGCCACGCTGCATAGCGTAACGCCCAAAGGGCTGATTGCAGATCTGAACAGCTTGTCCATGATGGATGTCTAGCCTTCCTTGATGGCGGGTCAATCGCTGCCTGTGCCAATGCGTTACATCGCTGCAGTCAGCTATGATCGCGATCACGCGTTGCGCCACACCCTTTGCGTTAAATCGGCTGGCTTGCGCACGTGACGCGCTTTGACCTAGAGTTACGGTGTCGCGAAAATACAAAAAAAAGGGGATAATGTGCTTCGATCACGCAATTATGCGCCTTCCCCCGCGCTCTCCCCATTTATTGCCCGCCACTATGTATTTTCTGTCGACGCTCCCGACAGCTTCGAACTTATCGACAGCCTGCTTTCCGAAACGGCTTTCATCCGTATCCTGCTGAAGGGCGAATGGGCGGCAGAATTGAGCCCCGGGACATGGAGCAGCGTCGGACCGATGGTCTTTTTCGGTCCCAACGCCCATCCATTGCGCGTACGGGTTCGCGGCGGATTTCATGTCGTCGGCATCGCCATCCGCCCTGGTGGCTGGCGCGCGTTGTTCGGACGGCCAGCGTCGGACTATACCGATCATATGCTGGCGCTCGGAGATCTGTGGGGCAGCACCTCCGAAGCCCTCCATCGCGCAGTTGCGTCCATCGATGCACAGGATGACGACGGCGTTCTGGCTGCATTAGAACAGGTTGTCGGCGCTCTGCTGGCCTCGGCCGGAGGCGGCCATTGCGACACTGCAATGCAGGAATTCGAGCTGATTGCGCGTAACGACAGCACGGTCCTGATCCGCGACGTCGCCGGCCGCCTTGGGCTGTCGTCGCGGCAACTAGAACGCAACTGCCTCGCCACCTTCGGGATGAGCCCGAAAACCGTGCTGCGTCGTAGCCGCTTTCTCGATATCGCCTCGGCGATGCGCGGGCTCAGCCAGCCTAGCGACGAACAACTGGCCGCCCTGCGTTATTATGACCAGTCGCACCGCAACCGCGAATTTCGCCGTTTCATCGGCATGACACCTGGCCAGTTCGCGGCAACACCGACACCCTTGCTGACCGCCGGCCTGGAATTGCGCAATCTGCGCAAGGCCGAAGATGCAGCATCTGTTATCCGCGCGGACGCGTCCACAGTCCTTCCCGGTTAATCGCCGCCTCGGACGGCTCGGCCGGCCAGACCGAGCGCGCCAGCGCTGATGCAACGAATCCCGCTTTTTCCCGGCCACTGGTCGAAACGCGATGGTCCCAGGCATGTTCACCGCCGCTATGGACCTTCTCGGCAATCGCACCATAGATATTCGATGCCGCCAGAACGGCCCAGCGCGACCGGAACGGCAATCTCGCCGCGCCGATGCGCGCCGATGCCTCATACATATCGACATATTCGGCCAGCCATTTTGCCATCACGGCCAGCCGCTTGCGATACGCCGGATGCATATGCTGTCCCGGCGGAATATCCATCTCGACCAGCCAGTCCATCGGCAGATAACAACGGTCGCCAGCGGCATCCTCCGCAACATCGCGTGCTATATTGGCGAGCTGGAACGCCAGACCAAGGTCGCAGGCGCGGTCGAGCGTGTCATCCTGTGCAGGGTCGACCCCCATCACCACCGCCATCATGCAACCCACCGCCCCTGCTACATTCCAGCAATAGCTAAACAGATCGCCTTCGGTGCGCGGTCGCCAGCCTGCAGCATCACGGTCAAAGCCTTCAATCAGCGCATCGATGAAGCTGCGCGGTATCGGGCATTCACGGTTGAGCACCGCCAGACAATCGAACGCCGGATTGCCGGTGCCCTCACCGCGATAGGCCGCATCGGTCAGCGTGCGGATTTCGCGCGCCCGCACCAACGCTTCATCTTCGGGGATGATGATGACCCCGCCATGATCCTGCCCGTCGGCAATATCGTCGCACGCCCGGCACCAGGCATAAAGCAGCCACGCCCGTTCACGCGTGCGGGTATCGAACAATTTGCTTGCCGCGCCAAAGGACTTGGAACCCCTGGCGATACTGGCTTCGGCAAAGGCAACCAGCACCTGCCGGTCGAGCAAGGCCGTGCCGGGTGTCACAACTGCGCCGCTTTCATCGCGAAAATCGTCTTGTGCGGCACATAGTCAGCCATCGCATCGATCAGCGCGTCCAGCTCCTCGCGCACGATCAATATACCGGCATGTACCGGCCGCACGAACCCGACATCTGCCATATGCCGGTTGAACGCGACCAGATGATCGTAGAACCCGCCGACATTCAGCAGCCCGACCGGCTTGCTGTGATAGCCAAGCTGGGACCAGCTGATTGCCTCCCACAGCTCGTCCATCGTTCCCACCCCGCCCGGCAATGTAATAAACCCATCGGACAGATCGGTGAACAGCCGCTTGCGCTCGTGCATCCCCGGGACGACATGCAGCTGGGTGCAGCCCTTGTGGGCCACCTCGGCATTGACCAGCGCTTCGGGAATGATGCCGATCACCTCCCCGCCATGCGCCAGTGCAGCGTCGGCCACCGCCCCCATCAGCCCCAGCCGCCCGCCGCCGTAGACCACGCCGATCCCGCGCCGTGCCAGAGCGGCGCCGACGCTGCGCGCTGCCTCGATATATTGCGAATCCGCGGGGCTGGCTGAGCCGCAATAGATGGCGATGCGATTCAAGACTGCATGCCCGCTTTTGGACGGGACCGGGCGAAGGGCTTGCGAGTAATCATAATTTGTCATGCCCTCCCTCGCTCCCTCCCGCAAGCATGGCGAAAAAGGCTAGGCCATGTCCTCTATCATCAGCTTGGCAGTCGCTTTCGCACTGCCCACCACTCCGGGAATTCCGGCCCCGGGGTGCGTTCCAGCGCCGACGAAATAAAGATTGTCGATCACATCGTCGCGGTTGTGCGTCCTGAACCAGGCGCTCTGGGTCAGCAAAGGCTCCAGACTGAATGCGCTGCCCAGATG
Organism: Sphingomonas sp.; assembly: GCA_031397785.1. Classification (GTDB taxonomy): domain Bacteria; phylum Pseudomonadota; class Alphaproteobacteria; order Sphingomonadales; family Sphingomonadaceae; genus Sphingopyxis. Next base: position 5,958 of record JANNMK010000122.1, read on the forward strand.
CGCGTTCAGGTCAGTCCCGAAGTCCGCCGGCGTGTAATGGAACTGCACCACGACCTTGTCATGGATATCGGGAATGTCCATCCGCGCGCCGACGACATCGAGGATGCGCTTGGCAAACAATGGTCCCATCTGCTCCCAATCGATCGGCAGCTTGCCCATGTGTGCCACGGGCGCGAGCACGTAGAAGCTGGCATGACCTGGAGGCGACATTTCCGGGTCGGTGATCGTCGGATGGTGGAGATAAAGCGAGAAATCCTCGGGCAGCACGCCATGATCGTAGATATCGGCGAGCAGTTCCTTGTAGCGCGGCCCGAAGATAATCGTGTGATGCGCGATATGCGGAAAATCGCCCTTGAGCCCGAAATGCAGCACGAACAGCGATGGCGAGAATTTCTTGCGCGCCAGGCTCTTTGCCGCCCGCTTGCCGCGCGCTGATTTGCCCAGCAAATCGCGATAGCTGTGCATGATGTCGGCGTTGGTGGCGACTGCATCGGCATTGGCGCTCCAGCCGCTTTTGGTGACGACGCCCGTCGCATGGTCGCCGCGCGTGCCGATCTCGGTCACCGGATCGTTGAGCCTGAGAACGCCGCCCAACCGCTCAAAATGCGTGACCATCCCGGCGATCAGCGCGTTGGTGCCGCCGCGCGCAAACCAGACACCGCCGTCCTTTTCCAGCTTGTGGATCAGTGCATAGATGCTGCTGGTTTTCATCGGATTACCGCCGACCAGCAGCGTGTGGAAACTGAACGCCTGCCGCAGCCGTTCATCCTCGATAAAGCTCGAAACCATCGAATAAACGCTGCGCCATGCCTGATAGCGGGCCAGTGCGGGTGCCGCCCGGATCATCGTGGCAAAATCGAGGAACGGGACCGAACCGAGCTTGATATAGCCCTCTTCATGCACCCCTGCGCTATACTCGAGAAAACGGTCATAGCCCGCGTTATCGGACGGATTGAATGCCGCAATCCCGGCGCGCAATGTTTCCTCAATATTGGTGTAATCGAGCTGCGACCCGTCGGGCCAGTTCAGCCTGTAAAAAGGCTGCACCGGCATCAATTCAACATCCTGCGCCATATCCGAACCGCTCAATTCCCACAGCTGCTGCAAACATGGTGGATCGGTGATCACGGTCGGTCCGGCGTCGAAGGTAAAGCCCTCACGTTTCCAGTGATAAGCGCGCCCGCCGGGCTGGTCGCGGCCTTCGACGATGGTGGTTGCAATGCCCGCCGACTGGAGGCGTATGGCCAGTGCAAGACCGCCGAAACCCGAACCGATGACGATGGCGGTCTTGCCTGTTACACTATGGCTACTCATGAAGATCCTGGTCGTTTACGCCGCAAAATTGCCCGCAGTGCTGCTGCTATGGGGACGGGCGGACGCCCCGACAATACCTTCCTGCGGTCCCCCCACGTCGATTTCCCGGCATAAAAGCGTTCGACCAGTGGTTCTGGCAGGCGATAGAAATGCTCAAGCACCCGGTATCGCTGGTCCGGCACGGCTGCCCGATACAGCATGGTGTCGAGCAACCGATAAAAGCCGCCGCCGCGCCATTTGTCGCGGGCAAGCGCGCGTGTCCGATCGGCCAAGTCGCCGCATGGCCATTCTCTGGCGATGGCAATAGCCGAGGCGACCGCACTGGGCAGCGAATAGCCAGTGGTCGGATGGAACATTCCCGCCCGTGCGCCCAGTCGCGCGACGCGATCGTCCTGCGGCCAGACCCGATCGAAATTGCCACCGATCAGTACCGGCAAGCTGCCTCGCTCCTCGCGTCCGATCCCGCGCACATGCCAGCCCTTGCGCGCCGCATATTCCGCAATCCGAAGTGCGACCGCATCACGGTCGATATCCGGAGTGTCGCTGTAATATGTATCCTCGACGAAGATCCGGTCCGGACCGAACGGCAACAGATAGACGAACCGATAGCCATCGATCTGCTCGACCGTCGCGTCCATCACCACCGGGCGGGTCAGCCCGTGCGGCGCATCGAGCAGCAGTTCCTGCCCGACGAATTTCTGCCAGCCGCATTCATAGTGCGCGATTTCCGGTCCCGGCCCGCGCGCGTCGAGTACTGCCGCTGCGGCCAGTTCACCCCCATCGGCCAATGCCGCGATGGTCGGCGTCAGTCCGGTAACGCGCACTCCAGTTCGCGCCCTGTCGCCCAGCACCCGGCGCACTTCGGCATCCAGATTTTCGGACGTGACACTGGCGTAGCCGGTCGACAGTGTCCGGCGTCGCTTTGGAAAGGCGATGTCATATCCATCCCAACGATAAGCCACCATCGGGGCGATCAGCGCATGCCCGTCCGCATCGAGGTCGCTCGCAAAAACCGACCAGATGTGGTTGCCACCAAAATGCTCGCCGCCGTCCACCAGATCGACGCGCACATTGGGTTGATATTTGGCCATCGCCAGCGCCAGCAGGGCACCCGCCAGACCGCCACCGACGATCAATAATTCAGGTTCATTCTGCACGGGGCGAGCCATCGCATTCCCTTTAGCCATTCGCCCCGAGCCTGTCGAAGGACGATTGTCCGCCGTGGAGCATCTGGTTGCAAACGCACCGTGTCGGACGCGCTGTCCCGGACTGGCTGTCTCAATAATCGCGTTTGATACGCACATTGATGCTTTCGTCGTTCAGCGTCGATATCGCCGCCAGTATCGCCAGCCAGCGGGTGACCTGATATTCGACGCGGGTCGCGCTATATCCTTGCCCATCGGTTATCACTTCCACAAACACGCGGCGGGTGATGTATTTGCCCGCTGCAATGCTGGTGCCCGACCCCAATTCGGTGTTGGCAGGCAATATGCGCAACCGGTCGAGTCCTGTCGCGCGGCGAATCGCATTGATCGGGTCGAGATCGCCGCCCCCGCCACGCAGGCTGGCGAGCGCGAGGCCCAGCTGCGCCGCTTCGGTCACCGAAATATCGGTGATCGAACTGCCAAACAATATACGCGACAACAGCTCGTCTTCGGGCAATGCCGGGACCGAGGAAAATGTAATTTCGGGTCGCGTGCCGGTTCCACGTACCCGGATTGTCGCATCGATCCCCGCAATGTCGTCGATGGCGGTGATGTCGAGAACGGGATCGACGGTGTCGCCGGTAAAGCGGATCGTCCCGGTTTCGAGCTCGAAACGGCGACCTGCAAAATTATAGTCGCCGCGCACCATCCGCGCCTCGCCGATGATCGAGAAATCATTGACCGGACCGCGCACCCGGACGTCAGTCGACCATTCGCTTTCCAGGCCCAGTCCCGTGACGATAAAGCCGTTGCGACCGCGCACGCGCACATTCAATTCCCATGGGGCAGCAGCCGTCGCCTGATCGGGGCGGTCGGCGGGTGCGTTGCGCTCAACGACGTTGATGATCGGCAATGCCTCAGCCGCCGTCGCCTGCCCCAGCCGGAATCGTCCTGCATCCAGCACCATGTTGCCAGTGATCATGCCACCACTGCCGTTGCTGAACAGTCGTGCCGGGCCGGTTACCCGTGCGATCAGATCGTCGCGTTCGATCAACAGCGCATTGGACGCTTGAACCCTCAGATCCATGCCGAACCCGGCGGTGGCCGACAGATTGAAGTCGCCTTCGCCGGTCACTCGCCCGCCCCCTGCGGTTTCGCCAGTGATGTTGCGCAATTGCAATCGCGATCCGTCGAACCGGCCAAAGGCATTAATGTTCGAAATGACGGTACCGGTCTGGAAACTTTCGACCCGCGCGCCATTGGCCCGCACCGTCCCCCTGATCTGCGGCGCGTTGAGCGTGCCGGTTGCATCGGCAACGATGGCAACCGGGCCGGACAGTGCCAGCGTGTCGATCCTTGCCAGCTGCCACAAAGTGCCCGCTTCGCCACTATAGCGCAACTGGGCAGTCAGCGGCGCATTGACGATCCGCCCGACAATATCGGCTCCGCCCGCCAGCGGTGCCACGCGCGCCTGCACCCGGCCGATCGTCCGGCCGTTGCGCTCGATGACCGCACGC
>JANNMK010000279.1:0-9551 GCA_031397785.1 Sphingomonas sp.
CCGGCGCACCAAGCGGGATATAGGCGGGGTCGGCGGCGACGCTGGCCCTTGCAACGACGGGCAGCCCCAGCGCACCCAAAGGCCCCGCTCCGGTCAGTTCGCGAAAGAAGACCCAGCTGCCGTTCTGCTGCATCACCGCACGCCCTCCATCGGGCTGGCGGCGCAGATAGGCCATGATGCCCTGCATCGATGTTTCGCCGGGCTGGAGTGCACCGCGATCCCTGAGCGTGCGGCCGATGCCGACATAGTCGCGGCCATTCTGCCCGGCATAGCCGATGCGCATCACCCCGCCGTCGGGCAGGCGCAGGCGGCCCGAACCCTGGATTTGCAGAAAGAATAGCTCGACCGCATCCGCCGCCCAGGCAATTTCGAGATTGCGCCCGGCAAGCGCTCCGCCGTCAATCGCCGCCCGGTCGTGATAGCGCACGAAGCGGTTGCCATCGACCCGGCCCCGGATGCGCCGCCCGGCAAGATCGGGGTTCCATTGCGCGAGGTCGGCCTCGATCAGGTCGCCCGGCAGGCCATAGACCGGCACTTCATAGCCCGGCCGCCGGGTGCACGAGCCGAGGATTTCAGGCTCATAATAGCCGGTGGCGAGGCCGCGCCCGTCGCCGACCTGCACGGCGCGGAAATGGGTGGCGAAGAAGCGGATCGCATCGCTGTCTGTCCATCCGCGCGCGGCGGCGCAGGCCGGTTGCCAGTCGGTGGTCTGGGTCAGCCCGCTGGTATCGGCGCGGCGCTGCACCGAAGGACAGCTGGTGCGAAACGCAGCGAGAGCGCGGCCTGCGCCCTCCGGTGTCAGGCCCAGACTGGCAATGTCGCGCCCGGCCTGCACGCCTGCGCTCACGGCATCGCTGGCACCGGCAGGGGCGGGCGGGGCGGCGATCGGCGTGCCGGGGGTGGCGGGTGTTGGGCGCGCGGCGGCCTCTCCCGGCGCGGTCGGCGGCGGTGCCCCGCCAGCCACAGGGGCGCCCGGGCCGCCATCCGAAGGGATGATCGAGGCACAGGCGGATAGCGAAAGCGCGACAAGTGCGGCGGTGAGCAGGCGCGGCGCACGGCGGGTCCGGTAACTGGTCACTGCTGCACCCCAAATCAGAACGTGCCGAGCCTGCCGGAACACGGTGTTCGCTTCCTCTGCCTATTGCAGGAGGCTCAGCCGTTCGACAAGCTCAGCCGTTGCACCGGCTTGGCGCGACTAGCCCGCGTCGGTTTCGTCGAGCAGCCAGTTGGGATCGCGGCTGTCGATGGCGCGGACGAAGCTCCACACATCCTGTGTCGCGACCGCATCGGTCATCGATCCGGCAACGATCTTGCCGTCGCTGTCCCGGGTAATGGCGGCAATATCGGCATCGAACCGCACGGTAATGCGTGCAGTGCCATGCGCCAGGCTGGACTGGGTGATCGTCGCGCGATCGATGGTGACCAGCCGGTTGTCGAGCGTCTCGCCGCGCGCTTCGCGCTCGGTGATCGCGACGTCGAACGCATCATAGCTGTCGGCATCGCACAGCCCGCGCAAGGTATCGCGGTCGCCCTTCCAATAGGCCTCCAATATCATCCGGTAGGCGGCTTGCGATCCGGCCAGGAACCGTCCGACGTCGAAACTGCGATCCGCAGACAATATGGCACGGATGCCGATTTCCGCCGCCTGGTCATATACCATGGCATCGCTGCCTTGGGATGCGGCCGGGCGCGGTGCGTCGATCATCGGTGGCGGCTGGGATCCGACCGGAGCGGGACGCGGGCGATCCTCGGCGCGCGGCAACACAGGTTCCTGATCGCCACCATGTTTGCCAAGCACGGAATAGAGCCGCATGCCCAGGAAGGCGGCGATCAAGGCAAGAATGACGATCGTAGGGGTCACATCCAAATCCAGTCGTTTTGCCACATGTCCCGGCGATACGGGGGTGACGGCAATAAATATCATTTTTAATGTAAGCGAAGTCGCACGGCGTTTCAAACGGCGGCGGCAATCTATTTTCAGATTGCCGCTTTCGCCGGTCGCCTGCATCGCTCGCCCCGTCGCAATCCGGCGCCGATCGCGGCTGACCATTGCACCGCGAAACCGGCGCTGCTACGGGCCACCCCACATTGGAAAGGGTCGAAATCCGCCCTTCACACTGACAGGAAAGACCTTTCGCGCCATGGCCGACGATGTGCAACCGACTGATACCGCCGCTGCAAACCCGGGCATGGCCAATGGTGCCGATACCGGCCCGGCGATCGGCCTGATTTCGCAATATGTGAAGGATTTGTCGTTCGAAAACCCCGCCGCGCCAGCCTCCTACCAGTGGACCAGCGCGCCGCAGATGGACGTGCAGTTCAACATCGGCAGCCAGCCCGTCGCCGACGGCGTTCATGAATCGGTGATCAAGATCGATATTTCGTCAAGCCACCCCGAAGGGCAAAGCTTTGTCGTCGATCTTTCCTATGCCGGGCTGTTCGGAGTGCGCAACGTCCCCGACGACCAGGTGCAGGCTTTCATGCTCGCCGAAGCGCCGCGTATCCTGTTCCCGTTCGCGCGCCGCGTCATCGCCGTTGCCGTGCGCGACGGCGGCTACGCGCCCCTGCTGCTCGAACCGATCGATTTTCACGGCCTTTACCTGGCGCAGCGCGAACAGCATCAGGCACAATCGGGCAACGCAGGGGACGGCACCGACGCGCCGGTCATCGGCAACGCGTGATCCGGCGCTTGCCCGGGCACCGACGGGGCGGATGATCCGCCGATGAGCCTGCTCAGGAATGTCTCGACCATCGGCGGCCTTACCCTGGTCAGCCGCTTCCTTGGCATGGCACGCGACATCTTGTTCGCCCGCTATGTCGGGGCGGGCATGGCATCTGATGCGTTTCTGATCGCGTGGCGGCTGCCCAATCTGTTCCGTGCGCTGTTTGCCGAAGGGGCGCTGGCGGCGGCGTTCGTGCCGATGCTCAATCGCAAGATGGCTGAGGGCGAACTGGCCGAAGAAGGCAGCGGTACCGCAGCGGCGCGCCGCTTTGCCAGCCAGGTCCTGTCCGTGCTGTTTCCGGTGCTGGTCGTCTTCACCATCGTCATGGTGCTGGCAGCCGGCCCCATTGTCTATGCCATGACTGGCGGATTTCCCGGCGAACCGCGCGAAAAATTCGAGCTGGCGCGCCATCTGACGGTCATCACCTTCCCTTATCTGGCGCTGATCAGTCTGGTATCGCTGCTCGGCGGGATATTGAATTCGCTCAACCGTTTCTGGGTTAATGCCGCCGCACCGATCCTGCTCAATATGTCGCTGATCGCGGCGCTGCTGCTGTTTCGCGGCGCAACGCCCGAAGAAACGGCGCAGACCCAGGCGATTGCCGTGACGGTGGCCGGCGTCGTGCAACTTGCCTGGCTGATCCTGGCCTGCCGGGCCGCCGGGGCATCGCTGCGCTTGTCGCGCCCCCGTCTGACACCGGACGTCAGGCTGATGCTGGCGCTGCTGGCCCCCGCGGCGATCGGCCAGGGGGCGATCCAGATCAACCTTCTGGTATCGACGACGCTGGCGGCGCGCTTCCTCGATGAAGGCGCCATATCCTGGATCTACTTTGCCGACCGGCTGAACCAGTTGCCGTTGGGCATCATCGGCATTGGCATCGGCACCGCGATATTGCCGATGCTGTCGCGCCAGATCGGCAGCGGCAACGAGGCTGCTGCCAGCACCACGCAGAACCGCGCGATCGAACTGGCGCTGTTCCTGTCGCTGCCTGCGGCGGTGGCGCTGGGCTGTGCAGGCGTGCCTATCGTGCGCGGCCTGTTGCAACATGGCGTGTTCGATGCGGGCGACACGCTGGCGACCGCACGGGTGCTCGCCGCCTTTGCGCTCGGCATTCCGGCCTATGTCCTCATCAAGGTGCTGACCCCGGGCTTCTACGCCCGCACCGACACCCGCACCCCGGTGCGCCTGGCGCTGGTGTCGATGCTGGTCAATCTGATCGGCAATCTGGTGCTGATCTGGCCGCTCGGCCATGTCGGCGTCGGCATCGCCACTGCGCTGGCGGCATGGGTCAATGTCATCCTGCTCTACGCCGTGCTGCGCCGTCGCGGGCAGCTGGTCATCGAAGGCGCGCTGATCGGCCGATCGCTGCGTATCCTGCTCGCTGCAGCAGCGATGGGCGTGCTGCTATGGTTCGGCGGACGCGCGCTCGACCCCTATATGACGCAAGGGGCATGGCAGCGGGTCGGCTGGCTGGCTTTGCTGTGCGCTGGCGGCGTCGCGGCCTATGCGTCGGCGGCCATCCTGTTCGGCGCCTATCGTCTTGGCGAGATCAAGGCGCTGCTGCGGCGTCGCGCGGGTTAAGGGAGAATCACAGGATCATGCGCGTCGTTTCCGGCATCCAGCCCACCGGCAATCTTCATCTCGGCAATTATCTGGGCGCGATCGTCCAGTGGGTGGCGATGCAGAATGCCAATCCGGGCACATCGCTGTTCTTTCTCGCCGATCTGCACGCGATTACGGTCAAGGGCGACCCTGCAACGCTGCGCAACAATGTCCGCGAGCTGACCGCCGCCTTGATCGCCAGCGGCATCGATCCAGCGAGATCGGTGCTGTTCAATCAGGCCCGGGTGCCACAGCACAGCGAGCTGGCGTGGCTCTTGATGTGCACCGCACGGATGGGCTGGCTGGGTCGGATGACCCAGTTCAAGGAAAAATCGGGCAAGGACCGCGAAGGCGCGAGCATCGGTCTTTACGGCTATCCGGTGCTCCAGGCTGCCGATGTCCTGCTCTATCAGGCCACGCATGTACCGGTGGGTGAGGATCAGAAACAGCATCTGGAACTGGCGCGCGACATCGCCACCAAATTCAATCTCGATACCGGCACCCAGACCTTCACCCTGCCCGAACCGATGGTCGGCACGCTTGCGCCGCGCGTCATGTCGTTGCGTGACGGTTCGGCCAAAATGTCCAAATCCGATCCCAGCGATCTCAGCCGTATCAACCTGATGGACGATGATGACACCATCGCCCAGAAAATCCGCAAGGCGAAATCCGATGCCGATGCGCTGCCGGACGATCCGGCGGACCTCGCGACGCGGCCGGAGGCGGCAAATCTGGTGACCATCTATGCGGCGCTCGCCGGGGAGAGCCGCGCCGATGTTTGCGCGCGATTCGCAGGCCAGGGCTTTGGCGCATTCAAGCCCGCGCTTGCCGAACTCATGATCGCCTCTCTCGCGCCGATCCGCGCGCGCTTCACCGCCCTAATGCGCGATGTCGGGGCGATCGACGCGATCCTCGAAGGCGGCGCAGAACAGGCTCGCTCGCTCGGCGCACCGACACTCGCGGCGGCGCAGGACGCGCTCGGCCTCTTCGCCTGATCGCAGTTCAAGCAGCGTTCAGCCTGCACAGGCTATCTGTGCGTATCGTTCGCTACGCTTGCGCCGAAGCGTCTGCGCGCCCACATCCTCGGTTCCATGCTAGAAAAAGGCCGATTGCCATGCGAGTAGCATCCACACTGAAAATCCTGCTCGCCGCGGTCGCGCTTGGCACCGTCACGGCCTGCGCCACGCCGTTCCGCGCCGATGTGCAGCGGTTTCAGGTGATGCCCGCACCGCAGGGCCAGACCTTCAGCATCGAAGCGCGCGACGAAGCGCTGCGCGGCGGGCTCGAATTCGCGCAATATGCCAGTCTGGTGGCCGCCGAAATGACCCGCGTCGGCTATCGTCAGGCAGCGTCGGGTGACCGCGCCGACCTGATCGTCAAACTGGCCTATGGTGTCGATGAAGGGCGCGAACGCGTCGTTTCCGATCCAGGTTTCGGTTATGGCGACCCGTTCTGGGGCCCGGGCTGGGGCTATCGCGGATCGTTCGGACGCCCGGTGATCGTCCGCACCCCGCGCGGCTTGCGCTATGTTCACGGCTTTTACGATCCGTTCCTGTTCGGACCGCGCTTCGGCGACTATGGCAGCGTGCGCAGTTATACCGTCTACACCAGCGGCGTTGACCTGTTGATCGAACGCGGCGGGACCGGCGAGCGCCTGTTCGAAGGGTCGGCCGAAGCGGTGTCGCGCAACAATGATCTGACGACGATCGTGCCCAATCTGGTCGAAGCGATGTTCACCGGATTCCCCGGCAACTCGGGCGAAAAGACCCGCATCACCATCGCCCCGCCCGAGCGGCGGTAACCGCCCCGCGCCCTGCCCGCTCGTCGGGGCCGATGTCTGTGTGGCGGCTCAGGCGGTCAGCGCGCGCCTGATCCGGCGAATGTCGGTGTCGAGGTCGGCATCGCCGATACGCAGCGCCTCGATGGTCTTGACCGCATGGATCACCGTCGAATGATCGCGCCCGCCGAACCGTCGGCCGATCTCGGGAAAACTGCGCGGCGTCAGTTCCTTGGCGAGATACATGGCGACCTGGCGCGGACGCGCGACACAGCGGGTGCGGCGCTGCGACGCCATTTCGGTCTTGTCGATGCGATAATGGGTGCACACCGCGCGCTGGATATCTTCGATGGTGATGCGCGCCCGCGATCCGCGCGCGGTTTCCGCCAGCCGGGCCTGCGCGCTAGCCAGGTCGATCGGCGCATCGGTCAGCGCGGCATAGGCCACCAGCTTGTTGAGCGCCCCTTCGAGTTCGCGCACGTTGCGCGGAAAGGTTTGCGCGATCCAGTCGAGCACCACCGGTGGCACATCGACCCCCATCGCGGTGGCCTTGCGTTCAAGGATGGCGGCGCGCAATTCGACATCGGGCGCATCGATATCGGCGACCAGCCCGCCCGCCAGGCGGGACAGCAGCCGCTGTTCAATGCCGTCGAGCCGGTGCGGCAACCGGTCGGCCGCGACCACCAGCCGCCCGCCGCTCGACATCACTTCGTCGAACGTGTGCAGCAATTCGATCTGCGTCGAATCCTTGCCGATGACGAATTGCAGATCGTCGATCAGCAACAGGTCGGCGGCGCGCAACCGCGCCTTGAACGCCAGCATGTCGTTGGCGCGCATCGCCGCGACGAATTCGAGCATGAATTTTTCGGCCGACATGCAGATGACATTGGCCGCCGGGTCGCGCGCCAGCGTCGCTGCGGCAATCGAATGCATAAGGTGGGTTTTGCCCTGCCCGGTTTCAGCGCGTAGATAGAGCGGGTGGAACTGCGGCGGCTCGATTGCCGAAACGCGTCGCGCCGCATTGAGCGCCAGGATATTGCTGCGCCCTGAAACAAAGGTTTCAAAGCGGAATTTGGCGTCGATCTGCGGCGGTGTCGTGGTCGACTGGCGCGCCGTTTCGGCCGGAACGGCAAATCGCGGGCTGGGCGCAATCGTTGCGATCGTCGCCCGATTGGCCGCAGTGATGCGGATCGACTTCAGGCCGGCCAGCCGCTGTTGCCACGCCAGCAGCAACCGGTCGGCGAATCGCTTTTCAATCTGTTCGCCGGTAAAACTGCTGGGCGACGACAACGTCAGTTCGCCGGTCGCACCGGCAAAAGCGATCGGTTTCACATGCTTGAGCCAGTGGTCAAAGGTGCGCGCACCGACATCCTGCCGCAAACCTGCGGCCACCTCGGTCCACAGGTCGGTCAGGCGCATCGCATCGCAAACAGGTGCATTCGCCCCGTTGCCTGCTGCCTCACCCCCAATTCGGTGCCCGTTATCCAGGTCTCCCGTGTTTTGCATTGGTGCCCGTCGATCCCCGCCATCCCGTTCCCGCCGCGCGCGGAAAAATGCTCCAAACCCCGACCGGTCAGCCGGTCAGGCACTATCGCCACCTGTCTTGGTGTGCGTCACCTGTCATGGTGTGGCCGCCTGCAATTGCTCGGCGACGCTCATGTCTAGGGGCCAAAAAACGAGTCGGGCAAGCCCGCAGCGCGTAAAAAAAATGAAATAAACTCGTTGACGCGCAAAGCCGCCGATCTCCGACCGGACAAACTCATACTGTTGGAATAAAACGATTTTCACGAAAGTGGACAAACACGCAAGTTGCGAATCGCCGCACAGCCGTGCATTGGCATCGGGCGTGCCATTTCGTCATAAAAGTTTCACGCGCGGAACAAAACAAAACCACCGCCGCGTTGCTGCGACGGTGGTCATGATCTTGCATCTCGCTTCGCCGGAACGCGCGCCCCGGCCCGGTTCAGCCCGGCCCGGTTCCGCCCGACCCGGTTTAGCCCAGAGCAGTGACGCGCTTGGTCAGCCGCGAAAATTTGCGCGCTGCGGTATTTTTATGAACGACGCCCTTGGCCACGCCGCGCGCCAGTTCGGGCTGCATCGCCGACATGGCCTGTGTCGCTGCATCCTTGTCACCGGCGGTCAGCGCCAGTTCGACCTTCTTGATCAGCGTGCGGATGCGCGAAACGCGATTGCGGTTGACGGTGGTGCGGGCCGCGTTGCGAACGATGCGCTTACGGGCCTGGGGCGTGTTGGCCATGAAGTCCTCAAAATATCGTGGTGTCTAACAAAAAGGGGGCCGGATGAATCGGTCCGACCCGCTTTGGAAGGGGCCGCATAGCGAGCTTGTGCCATTCGGTCAAGAAAACCGGCGGCAGTTGGCGAGCCGCCGGATCAGCGCTGGCACCGGGCACAGTGAAAGGTCGAACGCCCGCCCTGCACCAGCCGCGATATGGGCACGCCGCACCCCGGGCAATCCTGCCCCGCCCGGCCATAGACCCGCCATTCATGGCTGAAATAGCCCAGCCCGCCATCGGGGTGGACGAAATCGCGCAGCGACGACCCGCCGGCCGAAATCGCCTTGGCCAGCACCGTCTTGATCGCATCGACCAGCATGCCGATCCGCGCCGCGGCGATTCGCCCGCCCGCCCGTGTTGGCGCGATGCCGGCCACGTTGAGCGCCTCGCAGACATAGATATTGCCCAGCCCCGCGACGACCCGCTGGTCGAGCAGCAATGCCTTGATAGGCCCGGTCCGGCCACCCAGCGCGCCCGCCAGATAGGCCCGGTCGAACCCGTCCGACAGCGGTTCGGGGCCGAGCGCGCGAAACGGCGCAAAGGCGTGTTCGGGGTCGCCGCTGACCAGATCGACCGACCCGAACCGGCGCGGATCGTTGAGCGCGAGCCGCCGTCCCGATCCGGTTTCGATCAGCAGATGATCATGTGTCTGCACCTCCTCGACATCGGTGCGCCAGCGCCCCGACATGCCGAGGTGAAAGATCATATGATCGTCGCGGTCGGTGGCGATCAGCCCGTATTTGGCGCGGCGGGTGCATCCGGTAACGGTCGCGCCGGTCATCCGCTGCACCAGATCAACCGGGAACGGCCGGCGCAGATCGGCGCGGTTGAGCGTCAGCCGGGCGATGCGCTCGCCCGCCAGCAATGGCATCAGACCGCGTACGGTGGTTTCGACTTCGGGAAGTTCGGGCATGATGATACCGGCCTAAGCCGACATTGCCGCCACGCCAACCCTTGGCTAGAGCGAACCGGGCAGCCTGCCTCCCGCAAAAAGCGACACCAGATATGACGAGCGAGACGGTTTCCTTCTGTTACCAGGATGTCAGCCCCGAAGAAAAGACCCGGCGCGTCGGCGGCGTATTTTCGAACGTTGCGGCCAAATATGACGTGATGAACGATGCGATGTCGGGCGGCATGCACCGCTTGTGGAAAGAC